>CAMHOE010000027.1 GCA_946186665.1 uncultured Clostridia bacterium
CCTTGTAGCGGTCATAATGAAGTTTCCTGCTGCCGCAAGGCAGCACGAAAAAACTAATGTCAATGACATTGGTAATTTGGACATCTATTTCTTCTTATTTACTTGTTTGTTGGATAATAATATAAAAAATTGCTTGAAAAAAAATAAAAAAATTTTTAAAAATTTTTTTGAAATTTGCGAACAAAACCGTTTTTCGCTGCATCTTTAAATATAGAGGGAGTTCTCTAATGTAAAAAATAAGGAGGTTTAATAAAAAATGAAAACTCTCAAAGAAAAAAGAGCAATATCCATTATAATGGCTGCTATTCTGGCGGCGTCAGTTCTGACAGGCTGCGCAGGCTCCGGAGCAAACGGTAATACCCCTGCTTCTGAAAGCAGCGCATCAACAGGTACGGATACTCAGACAAGCACAGCAGTGCAGGATGACGGCGGCGATACATCGACCGATACTGCACCTCAGTATGGTGACGAAGAAAGTACTGACGCACCGGCTGAGGATACGGAAGAAACATCTGCAAACCTTGATGTTCCTGACGACTATGTTCCGACCAGTGAGGACGCTTTTGACGGTGAGATCGTCGGCGGCGGCATCCAGATAACATCCTATACAGGAACGGATACAGACGTAAAGATACCCAAAACACTGGGCGGCAAACCCGTTGAGTCTATCGGTCCGAAAACCTTCACAGGCAACACAAACATTACAAGCATTACCATTCCGGCAGGCATAACTGCATTTGAAACAGGCGGCGACGGCGCATTCGCAGGCTGTACGAACCTGACAAGCGCAACAGTTTACTGCAAGACACTTACATACTATTTCTTCAACGGCTGCACATCCCTTAAGAACGTAACTCTCGGCGATACTGTAGAGAAAATAGACAGCTATGCTTTTATGGGCTGTACCTCTCTTGAAGAGATCGTTTTACCTGATGAACTGACCTTTATAGGCGATTACGCATTCGGCAGATACATAGATGAATTTTCAGGCGAAAACATTCCTGCCTGCACATCTCTGAAAAAGGTTGTTTTCGGAAAAAAGACCGAGACTTTAGGAAGCTACTGTTTTGCCGGCTGTACAGCACTGACAGATGTCAACTTTGACGGTATTACAGCATTTGGAGATTACAGCTTCCTGGATTGTACATCCCTGCCGGATATCACCATCACGGGAGAAAATGAGAAAGACAAAAGGGTATTCTTTGGCACGCACGCATTTGCAAACTGCACTTCCATGAAGTCTGTTACATTTGTACCGGAGACGCTCGACCTCTCCACTTCAACACAGGCATTTGGCTATACCATTGACCTGAGCGCACCTGATTATGCCCCCACTGTACGCAGCGATTTTGTAGTTTATGCTGACAAGTTCACTGACGGCGCGACTTATGCAAAGGAAAACGGCATCACCTGCGAGGACCGTCCGGGCTGATGTGACTGAGAGTAAAATTCTGAAAGTCATTTAATGGAAGGTGATAATAATGGCTGTTATGACTTTGCTCGAGGGATGCAGGATGCTGATGTCGACCATCAACAGCATAGACGAAACACAAAATCAGATGAACATTGTGGAGAACTCTTTTTACAGCTCCATACAGGAAAATCAGCTTGTGGAATATAAAACTGCTGAGTCAAAGGTGAAATTTGCGCTTGATGCTTCAATAGCATTCGGAGCAGTGTTTTCATTGTTTCTGACATTGGTAGGCGGTTCGGGACTTATCTATCTGCTGATATACGGAGCTTACTACGGATACCGGCTGTATATGAACATTCAGAAAAGGACGAACGACCAGATACTGAAGGTCGCTACGATAATCATGTATTTCGTGAGCGCATTGGTTATCGTGTCGATGTTTCTGAGAAGTATTGTTGTAGGCGCAATAATGGTAGTTCTGGGCGGCGTATCTGTCCTGATAGCCGTAGCGATAAAAAACAAGCTCCTTGCAAACGAGAACAAAAAAATACAGGCACAGAATATGGTGATCGCAGAAAAAAACAAGCAGCTCACTATGCAGTATAAATCGTTGAGTGAAAAATTCTCGGAGCAGTGGGACAGATTAGAAATGCAGGCAGGAGACTGGATGCCGAGAGAATATCTTAATAAAGATGCAATGAGCTTTTTTATAAAATGTCTTGCAGGCAGAAGAGCCGACTCCGTTAAGGAGCTTGCAAATCTGTACGCAGAAGAGCTTTATAAAAGAAGAGAGCAAGAGCAGCGTGAGCGTCATCATCAGGAACAGATGGAAGCCATACGCAGAGAGGGCGAGCTTACCCGCGAACAGGCTGAACGCCACCAGAAGGAAAGGCTGGCTAAAATGGACGCGATAAATGACAGCATTTTTAATGTTGCTTATGAGATAGATAATGCTAACTACACCCTGAATAATATATACCGCCGGATGTAGTAAACAAAGGCGGGTATGCTCATACAGCATATACAGGACAAATAAACAACGACCATTTACGGAGGAGAAAACAAAATGGAAGAAAACAACAAAAGCAACTTTGTGACATCGAACGTATTCAAATGGATACTTGTTGCAGGTTTTGAAGTTATCGGGCTTATCATAATGATGCTGCTCTTACCAAAGCCTGCCGATATGCATGACCCCAACGCTACTATCAATGTAAGCGACTTCGGACCCCTGATAATCTATGTTATAGTCTGCATAGTTATCAGTCTTGGACTTATTTTCAAGCTCAATAAAAAGGTCGACAGATATCAGAAGAAAAACTATTTCAATGACAGAAGAACTGAAAACTTTATAGCAGGTCAGACGTTCGGCACTTATACAAGACCTGATAACAGAGATGAGATGAAGCAAAACAGGATCGCTTTGGTAGCAGCACTGTCTGTTATTCTTTCACCTTTTATGGCTCCCTATGTACTCGGCACACTGGTACACACCATCATCTGCAAGGTAGTCGAAAAGAAGTAATGCACATAAATCAAGATACAGAAAGGACATTTAAAATGAAGAAATCAATGACCGCTTTATGTTTGTCACTCATCATAATGATAGTAGTTGCCGCAGGCTGTGGACCGAAAACGCTGACACAAAGTGACTTTGTTGGAAGCTATAGCGGTACTTCCGGAAGTATGATAGAACTGCACGAGGACGGAACCTGCATATACGCTGAAAATGACAGTACAGGCACCGGAACCGGAACATGGAACTATGTTGAAGGCAGAGTGACTGTAACAGTAAGCAACTTAAGCTATGATATTTATGCCGCTGTAGACCCTCAGGCTACAGTTGTTCCTACTCTTGTTTTCAAGGCAGATAGCAGCAAGTGGAATGATGAAGCTTTCATCAGGAAAGTACCGGCTGCAAATTAAAGTTCGTCAGTTTTTTTGAAACAAAAACGCACACACGATTTTTACTGTCGTGTGTGCGCTTTTTCAGCTGTTATTCATCAGGCAATTCGATGACCTCAGGCTCGGGATATTCTTCAGGTTCGTATATCTCTTCAGGTTCGTATATCTCTTCAGGTTGATATATTTCTTCCGGCTCTTCATATTCTTCATAATCTTCATATTCTTCGTAACCAGTTATCTCCTCAGGAACCACTATCAATTCTCCTCCGGATCCATCAAATATCTCTTCTGGGAAAACGGCAGACGGGTCGGTAAAGCATATATATTCTTCGTTTTCTGATAAGATACTGAACCGGCTGCTTTTGAGAACACTGTCTTTCAGCAGCGACAATTCACTTTGGCTCCTTCCTGCTTTGGACAGGAAAATATTCTTGATAAGACCGTTTGTTGTGGTAAAGGCATCAGCTTCTATCTCAGTTACAGTGGAGGAAATATACAGATTTTTAATATGACCGGACCGGCTTTTTGCATCGGAGTCCTCAATCCGGTATTTTGTACCTGTCACAGGATATTTGTATTCATCGATATGAGTTCCGCTGTATTCAAATTCGCCCTTCCTCAGTTTCTTCATTCCCTCCGGCAAATAAAGGTCCTCGCACACCGTAAGATACAGCGTACTGTAAAGACCGTTCAGCGGATAACCTTCGCTGTCCCTTGTATCGTCAAAAACTGCGTTCTTATCCTTCAGCTCAAAATACAGCTTTCTGATACCCACAAAAGAAGAGGAATAAATTGCCGGAGTAGCCCATGTATTATAATGCGTATTGGTTATCGTACTGTCTGATATTATCAGGCGGACGGTTTCTGCATCAGGAACAAAGCCGGGCAGATTATCCGGCAGGATGACCTCCTTCATCTCTTTGTGGTCAAAAGCATTGGAGGAGGCAAGCATAATACCATCTGGGAAAACAAGCTTTTCAACAGGACAGCCGGAAAAAGCTCCACTTCCTATCTCGATAACATTCGGAAAGACCTCACGCATATCAAGCTCTCTTATCTCACAATCAGAGAAAGCATATTCGCCTATCTCAAAAACATTCTCACCGCCTGTTATCCTGCCAATATTCATATGTTCAAAAGCACCGTTAGGAATACTTCCGAGTTTTTCAGGAAGCTGAAGTGTAACAGTGGAAGAGTGGTCGGGAATGCTGTCATATTTCAGGAAATAATAAGTCAGTCTTGTCACGGGTATCTGTTTGCCATCATATTCAATATATGACGGGAGTATAATGTCTCCTTCAGTAAGTCTGAAGCTTGTGAGCGTTGCTTCGTTGCTTTCATAGTATACCCTGAATTGCATCCTGCCGTCATCCGTGCTTACATCCTCAAAACGGTCGTAGCGGCGCACACTGTCTGAATTTATATATACTAAACTCGGCTCTGCTTCACGCACTACCTCACGGTCACGGTAAACAACGCTCGGCTCACCGTCACGATAGATTATACTCGTTTCTCCGTCACGGTAGATTATACTTGTGTCTCCGTCACGCACTGTTTCACGGTCACGGTATATTATACTGGGGTCTGCTTCATCATGCACATAAACCACACTCGGCTCAACACTTACCGTATCGCTGTTTTCAGACACCACACTGTCCGATACCTCCGACACCGCCGGAACATCATCAAAGCTGCTTTCCGGTTCGGCTGTTTCAGATACGGCAGAGCGGTCATCTGTTGCCGGCACATCCACAGACACCGGCACAAAAACATTGGACGTTATACCGATACACACAGCCACAGACACCGAAGCGGTAACAATGGAAATTCTTGTCGCAACCGAGTTCGATACTGACATACTCACCGATGTTGCGGCCTTTGTGGTCACGGTATTCATAGCCGCCGGTGTGATATGCGATACGCTGCCCGACAAACCGTCTGAATTTGAAAGCGCACGCATAAGCCACCTTCCGACACTTCCCAGAACATCTTCGGAATAAAGCACGATATCGTTTTTCTTTTCGTAAGCCAGTATCGCTTCACGAAGCTTATCTCTTGCAGAGGACAAACGGCTCTTTACAGTACCCTCGCTTATCCTTAACGCTGCGGCAATTTCCTTATATGACAGCTCCGCATAGTAAAACAATATCAGCACCCTTGAATACTTTTCCGGAAGTCCCTTCACTATCTCAAATATAAGCCTGTCGTTTTCAATACGGTCGGCTCTTTCATAGGGGCTTTCATCGGTTTTTTCTTCATTATAGGTCCTGAGCAGCTCATCATCCTCATCTATACCGTCAAGCTGAACCGTTGCGTGGGAATTTTTCCGGAAGAACATTTTACACTCATTAATAGTGATGATGCGCAGCCATGAATCAAACGCACCTATATTCTGAAGCTGAGGTAAATTCCTGTAGAGCTTTATAGATACCTCCTGCACGATATCCTGTGCGTCCTCATCGTTTTTCACAAGGAACATAGCATTCTGATAAATGTCGTTCCTGTAAAGCTCAATAAGCTTTTCAAACGCCTTAGAGTCACCCTTTTGCGCTGCTTCGATAAGGGCAGCGTTTTTGCCTGCGTCTGACATATTTATCCCCCCTCCGTTATTTTGTACTCTTGGATTTTTTAACTGTCTCCGGCATTTTGTCTATGTGCCTGCGGATATTGTATTTCTCCTTACTCTGCGTGATATTGCCGTACTCTATCGCTTCAACAGGGCAATTGCTTATACAGCCCATACAATGAGCGCATGAACCCATCCATACCGGCTTGCGGCCATCTATAACTATATTATTAAGCGGACAGACCCTTGCACATTTGCCGCAGCCTACACATTTGTCAGATGCAAAAAAATCCTTTGTCGGCTGCATTATTCTTGTCCACACGGGGTTGAATGGCAGAGTTACAGCCTTTTCAAAAAGAAACACAAAACGTGAACTGAGCTTAAGTCCATTCTTTATTAAATAAGCCGCAGTATTGACCTTCTTTTCAGACTCGGAAATGCGTCTGAGTATCTCAGGTTTTTCAAGCTCCGGATACATATTGCTCGCAATATAATTTCTCGGCATCTTAAACTCAGCGCACCCCATATAATCCATACCTTTTTTCCGCACAAGAGATTTTGCAAGCGTTCCCGATATACCGGCATAGCCGCCGCTTGTGAAAATGAAATAAACCTTCCTGTTGCCGCGAAGCTCCACCTTTTTCAGATAGTCACTCATAAAGCGCGGCATTTCACACACATATACAGGCGCACAAATTATAAAGGGCTTCTCTGAGAATATCGGTGAATAGTCATGAGCTTTTATCCTGTTCAGCAGCGGCATACAGCTGTCCCCAAGCTTTGCAGCAAGCTTTTTTGCAATATATTCAGTGTTTCCCGTAGCAGAAAAAAACAATATCATTACAAACTCTCCCTGTCAGTGCATAGTGAAAAGTGGTCAGTGTTCATCGTTTTCCGATTTACGTTTCCGCAGCTCCCTGAAAAAATCCGTAAGCAAAGCAGAACACTCCTGTTCAAGGACACCGCCGACACATTCAGGGCGGTGATTATACGGTAAAGCGAAGAGGTCTGTAACAGACTTGCAGGAGCCGGCTTTAGGATCCGTGCAGCCGTAAACAACACGTTTTATTCTCGAATTTATTATCGCGCCTGCGCACATCGGACAAGGCTCAAGAGTAACATATAGCTCACACTGCCAGAGCCGCCATCCGCCAAGCTTTTTGCAGGCATTGTCTATGGCTTCTATCTCCGCGTGATAAAGAGCGTTTTTTCCTGTTTCACGCCTGTTATATCCCACCCCGACTATTTCATCGTCTTTAACTACAACTGCACCTATCGGCACTTCATCAATTGAACGAGCCAACTTCGCCTGTTCTATCGCGGCATACATAAGGCTCTCATCTCTTGTCATACAACACCTCTTCATTTCTTAAAACAGCTTCACCACAACTGCAAAAACAATGAACAGCCACATAAGCGGCGAACGCAAAACAGCAGCGCACTTATCCCTGAAGGGCATCTCCCCTTTTGTCTCCGACAGTGAAAACACACGCACACCTCTGTATCTGAGAAGGACAAAGGAAACTATCATCATCGCAACGGAAGCCACCGAAACGCTCATAAACGCCATATCTGATATGCCTTCTCCGTAAATATTCCCAAGGTAGGATATGAGCACCGCTATTGCATTATTGCAAAAATGAACAATAACAGACGGCAGAAGCTTTCCTGAACACCTGCGTATATATCCGAATACTATACCGCTGAGAAATGCAAATATCACAGCAGATACTCCTGAATGTATTATACCAAAAAATACCGCAGAAATAAATACCCCAAAACCGCCGTTTTTTGAGAGCAAAGAATATACAGCCCCTCTGAAAGCAAACTCCTCGCTCACAGCCGGAACAACAGCTGACGCAGCTGTCAGCAGCATCAAAGAACCAATATCATTTCCGCTGTGCGCTGTACCCTGAGTACTGAAAAAGGGCAGAAACAACGACAGCTCAGAGACAAGGAAATTCAGCGTCATACAGGCTCCCAGTCCGAAGAACACAAGCAGCACCATATCCACCTTGCCGATATGCACGTTTTCATCAGATAAGCACCTTTTAACTCCGCCGGCGGCAGCAGACAGCAAAACAGACGGCAGAAAAATACAGCAGACAGACAGCACCACATTTGTAATAATATAAGAATAAAAGCTCCCCGACGCCCCAAGATAAACAAACAGCATCCCTATCAGCAGTTCAAGTCCTATAAGCGCGATACCATAAAAGGAACATAAGTTGACCGCCCTGTTCAGCGTATTTACAGCTTTATTATTATGCACTCCAAAAACTCCTCTACTTTACAAATTGTCAACAGCTCAGCTTTCCCACATAGAAAACAGATTAATACAGAGAAAAACGCAAAAAACACAGACAAGCACATCCAAAAATGTTATAATAGCAATAACCGCATAACAAAAAGAGTGTTCCTCCCCTGATACTATTATAACAAAAACACACCTTAAGTGCAATTAATAGCGGGTGCGTGACCGCACTGGACTACTTAGAACGCATCAACTTCTTATAGTACCGTCCGCGTCGTGCTCTTTAGAGAGCACTTTGGCTATTGTTGTTCACGTCTACAACTTTTGTTGCAGAATATGTAAATTGTACATTACACATTGAAATATGCAGGCGCATTAAGTTATGGAGGGAAAGGAACTGTATATCCGGATAAAACAGCCGAAACAGCAGCCCTCAGGCTGCGCCGGCGGATAGGAATGAATGTCTGACAAGTCTGCGCCGTCAATCGCGGTCAGGAAGGGTTTCGGTCAGGATATCAGAGTGAGCTTTAGCGAACGCCAGCGCGAATCGGGAGCGCAGGCTCTGCGCCGCGAATCGGGAGCGCAGGCTCTGCGCCGCGAATCGGGAACGCAAGCCTTGCGCCACCGGTTGAAATTGAGGGAGAGATGGGGTATAATGAGGGGGAAGTTTAATTATTATAATATAAAGGATGAGTGAATATGAATACAAAAATCAGAAAGTTTCTTGAGGGTATGAACGGTAAGACAATAGCTTTGTGCGGTATCGGGGGAAGTAACCTTCCGCTTATAAAGCTCTTTAAAAAATATGGAGCAAAGGTGCTTGCCTGCGATAAACGTGACAGGGACGCTTTGGGCGAAAACGGCGACCTCGCTGTGGAATACGGTGCAGAGCTTCGTCTTGGCGAAAACTACCTCGATGACCTGAACGCTGATGTTATCTTCCGTACTCCCGGTATGAGATACTATATGGACGAGCTTGTCAAAGCAAGAGAAAACGGTACAGCCGTTACAAGCGAAATGGAAGTGTTCTTTGAGCTTTGCCCGTGTAAAACAATAGCCGTTACAGGCAGTGACGGTAAAACTACAACTACTACCATTATCTCAGAAATGCTCAAGTCTCAGGGCTATAACGTGCATCTCGGCGGCAATATTGGTCGTCCGCTTCTTCCGGATATCGAGAATATATCTGCTGATGATATTGCTGTGGTGGAGCTGTCGAGCTTCCAGCTTATCTCTATGCGCACAAGTCCGGATATCGCTGTGGTAACTAACCTTGCGCCTAATCATCTGGATATCCATAAGGATATGCAGGAGTATATCGACTCAAAGAAAAATATCGTGCTTCATCAGAACGCCTTCGGTAAGGCTGTGCTGAACCTTGATAACGATATCTCAAATTCCTTTGAGGAATATACAAGAGGTCAGACCTTTAAATTCTCACGCAGAACTAAACCCCTTAACGGTGCGTATATGTCTGAGGACGGAAGCATCATAATGAACTGCTACGGAAATGAAACTGTCATTATGAACGCTTCGGATATCAAAATACCCGGACTGCATAATATCGAAAACTACCTTGCCGCTATATGCGCGGTGTGGGGTATGGTAGAGCCTGAAACCATTAAGAATGTGGCTGTAAGCTTTGGCGGTGTTGAGCATCGTGCAGAGCTTGTAAGGGTGCTTGACGGAGTAAGCTACTATAACGACGCCATCGGAACAAGCCCCACAAGAACGGTAAAGGGTACACTCTCTCTGTACGACAGAAAGATAATTCTTATTTCCGGCGGATATGACAAGCACCTGTCCTATGACGAAATGGGAGAGATAGTGCCTGATACAGTAAAGGTGCTTATCCTCTTTGGCGCAACGGCAGATAAGATAGAAGCGGCAACAAGAGCTTCATCAAAATATTCTGAGGGCAGCCCTGTCATTATACGTGTAAACAATATGGAAGAGGCTGTACAAGCCGCAAGAGAAAATGCTGTGGAGGGTGATATAGTGTCTATGTCCCCTGCAAGCGCAAGCTTCGATATGTATAAGAATTTTGCGGAAAAGGGTCTGCATTTCAAGAAGATAGTAAACGAGATGTAAGAGGATAACAGAATGAAAGAAATACTGAAAAAACTTTGTATAGAAAAGGGCGTCTCAGGAAATGAGACTGAGATGCTCAATGCGGTACAGGAGCTTCTTGACGGTATCGCAGAGGTGGAAACAGACAACAGCGGAAATATAATAGCTGTAATGGGAGATAAAAACGCCGATAAACACATTATGCTTGATGCTCATATAGACAGGATAGGTCTTGTGGTAACATACATAAATGATGAGGGCTTTATCAAAGCCGAGCCTGTAGGTGGTATAGACCTTCGCACACTGCCAAGCAGTGCAGTGAGAATTCTGGGCAGAGAGGAAATTCTCGGAGTGGTATGCACTGTTCCGCCGCACCTTTCAAAGGGTGATGAAGAGCTTTCAAGGGATAGTATCTGGGTGGATACGGGCTTGCCGGCGGAAAAGGTGCGTGAGCTTGTATCTTTAGGGGACAGTATTATTCTTTACAGCGAGTTTAAAGAACTGCTGAATAATAACATTGCGGTGTCGGCGCTTGATAACCGCAGCGGCTGTGCGGTCCTGATAAGATGCGCAGAGCTGCTGAAAAATGAAAAGCTTCCATGCAGGGTGTCGTTTGTATTTTCGTCACAGGAGGAAACAAGTGAGCTTGGCGCAGGAACTTCCGCTTTCAGGCTGCGTCCTTATGAAGCTGTAGTAGTTGATGTGGGCTTTGCAAAGCAGAGCGGAGTACCGGATGAAAAAAGCGGCAGGATAGGCTGCGGCGGAATAATAAGTATTTCTCCGGTGCTTTCAAAGCAGGTGACAAACAGGATAATTGAGATATCAAAGCGCCTCAGCATGGAATGTGACTATGAGGTGTGCGGCGGCGGCACCGGTACTAATGCCGATAAAATATCCGCTTCCGGCTGCGGCGTCAGAACAGGAGTGATATCCATTCCGTCAAAGAATATGCACACCCAGACGGAAATAGTATCCCTTGAGGATATGGAGAAGATATCAGAGCTTCTTTCAATATACGTAAAGGAAGGCGGTGCTGAAAATGCTTGACTATGAGCTTCTGAAAAAATTATGTACCGCAGACGGTATATCGGGTAATGAAGACGAAGTGAGGAATATTATCATCAGTGAGATAACACCATTTGCAGACAGCGTGACTGTTGACAATTCCGGAAATGTAATAGTTTTCAAAAAAGGCAAAAAGACGCCGGATAAAAAGCTGCTTATCTCGGCGCATATGGATGAAGTGGGATTTATCGTGACTTACATAAATCCTGACGGCACTCTGAAGTTTGAAACTGTAGGGGGAATAAACGACAGCGCAGTTTTTGCAAAGTCGCTTAAGATAGGCAAAAGCAAGCTCAGGGGTGTGGTAAGCTCAAAGCCTGTTCACCTTCTGAAAGCTGATGAGAAAAAGAAATGCCCGTCAGTGGGCAGTCTCTGTGTTGACATCGGCGCAAAGGATAAAGAAGAAGCCGAAAAATATGTAAGTCCCGGTGACATGATGACCTTCGATTCTCCCTACGAAAACAAAAACGGCAGAGTGATATCAAAAGCTATTGATGACCGCTTCGGCTGTCTGGTGCTTATTGAAATGATAAAAAGCGAGCTTGAATATGATATGTATTTCAGCTTTACAGTCCAGGAAGAGATAGGTCTGAGAGGCGCAAGGACAGCGGCGTTTTCAATATCGCCCGACTGCGCCATAGTTGTAGAAGCCACTACCGCTTCAGATGTTCCCTTTGCAGAGAATGAGAAGCGTGTGTGTCTTGTAGGCAGCGGAGCTGTAATATCATTTATGGACAGGGCAACTATTTATGATAAGGAATATTACAAGCTTGCAATGGACTGTGCTGAGAAGCTTGGAGTAAAGGCTCAGACAAAGACGATGATAGCAGGCGGCAATGATGCAGGCGCGATACATTCTTCAAGAGGGGGAGTTCGCACACTGGCTGTTTCAGTGCCGTGCAGATATATCCATTCTTCCGACAGCCTTGCTGTAGCTGAGGACATGGAGGCTGTATATGCAGTTGTCAGAGCCACAGCAAAAAGGATACTTGAAATATGATATATTTTGTTGACCATGAGCGTAGCAACGATTTGAAAGTATTTGTCCGGCAGAGGAATATATATGCCTGCCGTATCGCCTGTCTGCTTGAAAGCTATGGTACAGAACATGACTTTGCCCGTTTCTGGCTGCAATACAATGATATGGGAGAAGTAGTCTCTGCCGTTGCTTCGTATTACGCAGACGCTTCCGTTTTGCTTACGGATAAAAGCGATTTACAGGAGCTTGCAGAGCTTATTGAAATGATGGGCTGTGCAAGTGTTCTGAGCCGTGTGCCGCTGTTTAAAGAAAAAGGTGAAGCGGATAGCGGTATAGTGATGTCGCTTTGTGAAGATAGAATTTCAGATAAACTTTCATATAAATCAACAGCTCCGGAAATGAAAATCATCCATGAGCCTGATATATCTATGGTCTACAGACTTCTGAAGGGCTGTTCGGGAGAGGGCTTTGAGGTGCCGGCATACGAGGACTTTCTGCTTGATATGTCGCATAAAACAAGGCATGGCACAGCCTTATGTACAGCTCTGATGTATGAGGGAAAACTTATTTCCGCTGCTATGACAGTGGCTCAGTCAAAGGAATGTGCCGTTATCGGTGCCGCAGCTACGGACAAGGCTTACAGAGGTCATGGCTGCGGCAGCATCTGTGTAAGGGAACTTTGCACAAGGCTTACAGAAATGTACAGAAGTCCGGGACACACCGATATGAAAAACAGAATATTCATAATGCGAAGCAGGGACAGAAATGAAAGCTTCTACAATAAACTGGGCTTTGTTAATATTGAGTCATTTTCACTTTGCAGTCTGATTGCCGACCGCTGAAATTATCAAAAATTGAAAAGGAAAGAGAAAATATGAACACACCGTTTTATGATATCTCCCCTGAGATATTGAAAGTCTCCGAAGAAGCTATGAAGCTTTGCAGACCGTATTTTGATATAACAGATGAGATAACCGAATATAACCAGCATAAAATGCTCCGTGCCTTTCAGAAAGCAAGAGTCAGCGAGAGCTGCTTTGCGGCTTCTACCGGCTACGGCTATGGAGACAGAGGACGAGAAGCACTTGATGAGGTATTTGCAGAAGTATTTGACGCAGAGGACGCCCTTGTGCGCCATAATTTTGCCAGCGGAACACATACCCTGACAGTGGCATTGTTCGGCGTGCTTCGTCCCGGAGACACAATGATATCCGTTACCGGACTGCCCTATGACACTCTTCAGGGTGTTATAGGTATCGGAGCAGAGTCCTCAGGTTCCCTGAAACAGTTCGGAATAAACTATGAGCAGATAGACCTTCTTCCGGACGGCAGGGTGGATATGGAAGCCATGAAGGAACGTATAAAGCCGGATACGAAAATGGTGTATATTCAGCGTTCAAGAGGTTACTCGCTCCGCCCCACACTTACTTCTGTTGAAATCAGGGAGATAACAGAGCTTGCGCATACTCTTGCGCCGGATTGTATTGTAATGCTTGATAACTGTTACGGCGAATTTGTGGAAAAGACAGCTCCGGGACAGCTTGGTGTAGACCTGTTTGCAGGGTCGCTTATCAAAAATCCCGGCGGCGGCATAGCTCCGACGGGCGGTTATATTGCCGGAAGAAAAGACCTTGTTGAAGCGTGCAGCTACAGGCTGACAACGCCCGGCACAGGAAAAGAGATAGGCTGCACACTGGGCAACAACAGAGAGCTGTTCATGGGAGCCTTCAACGCCCCCCACGTTACCGGAGAAGCCGTGAAAACCGCCATATTCGCATCTGCCCTCTACGAGCTTTTAGGATATGAGGTCACTCCGCGTTACAATGAGGTCAGAGGTGATATCATACAGGCGATACTTCTGGGAGATGAACAAAAGCTTATAAGCTTCTGTCAGGGCATCCAGAAAGCTTCTCCCATAGACTCCTTTGTAACTCCCGAACCCTGGGATATGCCGGGCTATGACAGCAAAGTCATAATGGCTGCCGGAGCATTTACACTTGGCGCATCGATAGAGCTTTCGGCTGACGCTCCTCTTCGTGAGCCATACGCTGTCTGGATGCAAGGCTCCCTGAATTTCCACACCGGCAAGCTCGCCGTCATGCTCTCGGCGCCGGCAAGCTGCCGGTCCCAATTCGCGGTGACGTTCGCTAAAGCTCACTCTGATATCCAGACTTCAACTTTTCCTACCCGCGATTAACGGCGGCGCAGAGCCTGCGCTCCCAATTCGCGGTGACGTTCGCTAAAGCTCACTCTGTTATTCTGACCGAACATTCATTGTCCGCGATTAACGGCGCAGACTTGTAAGATAATATCCCCCATCCGCCGGCGCAGCCCTCAGGGGCTGCTGTTTCGGCTTTTTTATCCGGACATACAGTTCCTTTCCCCCATAACTTTATGCGCCTGTACTGTTTGAAGTTGTAAGTTTTTATTATACTTACTATAATTCGTTTTGCTTTAGCAAAACATACCACAACTATTCACTATTCACTATTCACCATTCACTATTCACTATTTCCGGGCTGCTGTTTCGGCTGCACTCTCCGCACAAACAGTTTCTTCCCTCCCTCAAATATATGCGCCTGCATATTTCAATGTGCAATGTGCAATGTGAAATATTCAATGTGAAATATTCTGCGACAAAACTATAGACGTGAACCGCAATAGCCAAAGTGCTCTCTAAAGAGCACGACGCGGATGAATTTTAGTAAAGTCTATGCGTTGTTAAGTAGTCCAGTGCGGTCACGCACCGCTATTTGTGTTCTTTGCAGCTCAGCTTTGTGACGGTCAGTCTGAACACGAGCACCGAGTTGACCATGTAGTCATTAAATACCCAGTCCTTTTTTCCTGTGCTGTGCTCCATCAGCAGAGAAAGCCCTCTCCTCTTTTCGCTTGCTTCAGAAACTATGCTGACAATACCATTGCCGATAATGCTCTTAAAACCTGCGGAATAATTACAAGCATTGTCCGCTTCATGAAGTGCATAGTCCGTATCCATTTCAAAACCTACTTCAGGACTTGTCTTTATCAGCTGTATTTTTCTGCCCTCTTTAGCACTATGAAAATAGAATGTTATTGTATTTTCATTCTGCTCATAACCGAAGTTCAGCGGCACGATGTATACTTCTCCATTGTCGTTGAAACCAATTCTGCAACAGCTGCATCTGTCTATCACTTCCATAATTCTTGCAGGGTCAGTGACCTCTCTGTCTTTTCTTCTCATGGTATTCTCCCCCTTAATTATAGTCAGTTCATTATACCACATTCACACTTCCTGCATCTACTGTTTTTTTATTCTGACAAAATAATATCTGATGAATATGTTTACAAAAATGAGCTTGCATTCAGCTTATGGAAATGATACAATGGAAACGGATATTTAAAGCTCGGAATGGGCAGATAAAAAATCAAGAAAGAAGGCTTTAAAATGAACGCTGAATATTATGCAGGCAAATGGAATGACCATAGCATTGTTTTCGCACTGGGCAAAAAGCAGACCCTTTTATTTGACGGAAATGTCATTGCTGAGGGAAAACCACTGAGTACCGGACTGACAGGAGATGACCCGACCGAAGCCGGAAGCATTATAAGAACACTGTATGACGGCAGGAACTGCTTCTGTATTGCGGCAAAGCCTCTGGAAACATCATACGACAAAAAAACAAAAACCTATTCCTCAGAATATTACGGTCACAAAATCGAGGGAAATTCCCAAAAAATGAACTACAGTCTGTTTGTTAACGGCGAGGAGAAGGATAAAAAAGAAGCTGTTATCGGCGGCGGCTTTTCAATTCTCGGTTCTGAAGAAGATGAAAACGGAAAGCGTATCATGGCAGTGTTTGAGCCAAGCGGTCTGAGTTATACGTGCCGGTTCTATGCGGAAGCTGAGAATGTAAGAATGGTTCCATGCCAGAAGCAGGGCGGCGAGCTTATACCAATCAACCCGTCGGATGGTGATGGTTTTGCGGCAGGATTTCTGCTCGGACTCGGAATTAATCTCTGACAGAAAAATTATATGGCGCAGCAGGTGTCATTTTTTCCTGCTGCGCCGTTTTGTATTTATACAAAAAACATTTTTTCATTCCGCATTATTTCAGGTCTGTTTTTATCTGAAACAGCTCTGCCGCATTTTTGTACATCAGTCTGTCATAATCTTCATCGGAAATAAGACTTCTGAATTCATCAAAGTACTCCTGATACAGTGAGCGCTGACCGGCTCTGTTGTGAAGATATGTGTCTTTGCCGTCAATTGGGTTGTCGCTGCCGAATATCACCTTTCCGATACCTGCTGTCTTTATGAGCTTATAGGTGCTTTGTACAGGCACCCAAGTGGTATCGCCGTACAAATTAGGCAAGGCTGATATAAGCTCTATAGCTTCGTTGTTGTTTGTACCGAGTCCCATATGCACCATGATAAATTTTGTTTTCGGAAATCTCTTTGCCGCATTGTATACCCTTATACAGGAAGCGGCATCACATCCGCCCGTGTGTACGGCAACAGGCAGTCCATAGTGCTGTGCAAGCTCGATAAACGGTTCCGTCTTTTTCGAGTCAAAGGGTTCATTGGAATGATACGGATGAAATTTTATCGCCTTGATATATTTTCTGTTGTCGTTTATCTCCTTATACAGCTCGTAATCCGCTTTTTCGCCGGATGGCTTTACCCAGACAGCCGCACCTATCCTTGTGGGATTTTCCTTTGCAAAGCCGACAACATCATGCAGACATTCTATCTGCGAGTGCTGATATTTCTGCGGCACCGGACGAAGCTGATGGTCAAACTCCGCCGCGTTTATACTGGACACTATACTGTAAGCGATACCGTACTTTTCCATAGAGTAGAGTACATCTTCCTCTTTCATATCAAAGTCAAGCATCTTTCCTATATGCACATGAGTATCTATTATCATAACCCTGACCCCCCCTTTTTTATAAATGTGGAATGTGCGGGTGACCCCGCAGGACAACTTAACAACGCATATGTTTTTACATGAACCGTCCGCGTCGTGCTCCTGAGGGAGCACTCTGGCTATTGCTGAACACGTCCATAGTTTTAATGTGAAATGTGGAATTACCGTGCGTTTTTGATAAACAAAACGGATTATAGTGATTTTGCTTTGAACTCCGAATAAATCACATCCACTAATTGTTAAGCTCCTGCTCGTTCATGAGACGCTTAAGCTCTTCCATAAAGGTATTGATATCCTGAAATTGTCTGTAAACACAGGCAAAGCGGATGTAAGCGACCTCGTCCACACCCTTGAGAGCTTCCATCGTATACTCACCAATCAGCTCTGAAGGTATTTCTCTGTCAAGCTTGTTTTGTATCTTTGTCTCAACAAGGTCAACGATGCCGTCTATCTGGTCAAGTGATATCGGGCGTTTCTCGCAGGCACGCAGTATACCCTTAGTGAGCTTCTGCCTGTTGAACGGCTCACGGGAGTTATCTCTCTTAACTACCATTACAGGTGTTGTTTCGATGATTTCATATGTTGTAAAGCGTTTCGCGCAGCTAAGGCACTCACGTCGGCGGCGTATGCGTTCGCCCTCGTCTGTAGGTCTTGAATCGACTACTTTACTTTCCTCGCATCCGCAGTAGGGACATTTCATTGTTATCACTCCCGTAAAATTCTGTTAAACTAAATTGCAATACAATCTTATATAAAATGTTGAACTTTAAATTTGATTTGAGCTTTGGACTTTTCGCTTTGCACTGACCAATATCATATCAGAGTCTGAAGGAGACTGCGAGTCTTACAAAGCTCACAAAGCTTATCATAATCGGAGCTGTACACTTCAATAATAAGGTCGCCGTCATATCCGGTATCCTTCAGATAACTTATCAGCTCACGAATATCCGTTCTGCCCTTACCCGGAAGAGTACAGCGTCCCTCATGGGAATAGTCGCTTATATGAACATGGCGGAGCCTGCTGCCCATAGCGTCGATGACCTCGAAGGGAGTATTGCCGCTGCGATAAGCCTGTTTGATATCGCACACAAAAGCCGCATGCTCAGGTATAGACATACGCATTTCCCGAATAAACTCACAGCTGCTGCTTTTAAAACAAGCCACGTTTTCCTGAAGCAGTGTTACGCCATATTGTGAAGCCCTATCCTGTAAAGCTGAAAAACGCCTGAAATATTCATTGTTATCCAAAGTAGACCTGTAGTTGGTATTAAGCCCGTGAAGAATAACAAACTGCGCACCGAGACGTTTTGCGCTGCGAAAGAACATTTCGTAGAAGTTAAGTCCATCGTGATATCTGCGCTCATAGTTAGAGAACAGCAGGAAGGACTCGAAGGATGACACAAAGGGATGAAGAGAGCGGACAACAGCGCCGTTTCTATCGAGATGACATTTCAGTCTGTCGATATAATCGCCGTCAAGCTCCGAGAAAGTATTGAAAAAGACTTCAAAGCGGTCGAACCCCATACTGACGAAAGTATCTATACACTTTTCTGTAAGCTCAGGATACATACAACCCGTAGAAATACCTATATTCATTTTCCCCTCCGTAACGACACGACCGCAGTAAGCGCAAATCGAAATCCCACACAGCAACTCCACCAATATATCCAACAATATAATACAACTTTTATCCAAAAATGTCAAACGCGCAGAGCCTGCGCTCCCGATTCGCGGCGGCGTTCGCTTGCGCTCACTCTGACAATCTGACCGAAACTTTTCCTGCCCGCGATTGACGGCGCGCACTTGCCAGACACTTGACCCCATCCGCCGGCGCAGCCTTAGGGCTGCTGTTTCGGCTGTTTTATCCAAATATACAAGTTCCTTTCCCTCCATAACTTCATGCGCCTGTATATTCCAACGTGCAATGTATATTTCCATTATTTACATACTATGTGACCGATATATACTTTATAGGGCAAAAAGGTTAAAAAATCATCAAAACTCTTAAATAAGAAAATCAGCAATAAATAATATATACTTATATTTATAAATATATATTTTTTAGTATATATAAAAACGAATACGCCGGAAAAAAAGAACTTTTTGCCCTCAGACATGACTCCTCACTCCTAACTGTTACAATTCCAATTAAAACTACAGACGTCTACAGAAATAGCCAAAGTGCTCTCTAAAGAGCA
Organism: uncultured Clostridia bacterium; assembly: GCA_946186665.1. Taxonomy (GTDB): domain Bacteria; phylum Bacillota; class Clostridia; order Oscillospirales; family Acutalibacteraceae; genus UBA1213. Next base: position 19,359 of record CAMHOE010000027.1, read on the forward strand.
CGACGCGGACGGGTCAAGTAAAAGTATATGCGTTCTAAGTCGTCCAGTGCGGTCACGCACCGGTCACGCACCGGTCACGCACCGGTCACGCACCGGCCACGCACACGGTTGACATTAACTGATTTAAAGGATATGATAATAGATACTGAACGATAATAGATACTGAATGATAATGTTATAAATGGAGTGTTTGATTTGAAACTCAGAAAAATAATTCTTTGCGCTGTGCTGTGTGTTTCAATGATGCTGTCGGCGGCTTCATGTAAGGATGAAACACCTTTGCCTGAGGATGAAATAATAAATTATATCATAAACTATGAACCGGACTCCCTTGACCCGCAAATAGCTGACGACTCGGCTTCAAGACTTATTGTTATGAATATCTTTGAGGGTCTTACACGTCTGGATGAAAATGAACAGCCCACCGCCGGCGTCGCTCAGCTGTGGAATGTCTCTGATAACGATACTGTCTATACATTCTTCCTGCGTGAGGACGCCCACTGGCAAAACGGCGAGCAGGTCACCGCTGATGATTTTCTCTATGGCTTTCAGCGTGCGGTAATGCCTGAGACCGGCTCCACTTCTGCGTCTGACCTGTTCTGCATAAAAAATGCTGAAAAGATAAACAGCGGCGAAGCTGAGCTTTCCTCTCTCGGAGTAAGCGTCATTGATGATACCACACTGAAAATAGAGCTTGAATATCCCGAAGCGGATTTTCTGAATATACTGGCAAGTGCTCCGGCTATGCCCTGCAATAAAAAGTTCTTTGCCTCAACAGGCGGACAGTACGGCCGTGAACCGGACAAGCTCCTGTCAAACGGCGCTTTCTATGTCAGAGCATCAGGCTGGTCGCACGATGAATATATCTACCTCAGGAAGAATACTGAATATAAGGGCAAGGACAAGCCTGTTCCGGCAGGAGTGAACATCACTATCACAGATACACCTGAAAATATCTGTGCGGCTGTTCTTGACGGTACAACAGACTGCGGCGCTCTTCCGGGAAGTGAGCTTCAGCAGGCGGAGGATAATGACCTGAACCTTACTTCCTTTGGCGATACCGTCTGGGGAATATCCTTCAACACACAGAACGATGTTTTACAGCATCAGGAAATACGTCATGCAATGCTTGCCGCTCTCGACAGAAAATTTATCCTGAAAACCGTTCCTGACGGCTGCACAAAAACAAGCGATATCATACCGGAGGGTGCAAGTATAAACGGTGAGGATTACAGAACTCTTGCAGGAAAAGAACTCGGCATAGAGTATTCCGACAAGGCTAAGGAGGAGCTTCAGAAGGCTATGAAAAAGCTTTCGATAGATGAGCTTCCAAAGCTGACTATTCTCTGCTCTGATGATGAGCCTACTCAGAAGATAGTCAATAACATAATAGAAACATGGAACAAGCTTACAGGCAGCTATATCAATAAACGGCCTGTATCTGTTTCTGAGCTTAAGGACTATGTGCGTTCAGGGGAATACCGTGTGATAATCGCACCGCTGACGGCAGACGGTGAAAGTCCGCTTAATACGCTGCAATTCTTTTCATCAGGCAGCAGCTATAATACCGCACAGCTTTCCGACAGCAGCTACGACAGTATTCTGGAAGAAATAAAAACATCTCCCGAAAGTAAGGCACTTACACCTACAGTCAAGGCTGAGCAGTATCTCAACGATAACGGAATTTTTTATCCATTGTATATTGAGAGCCGTTACTATGCAAGCGCACCAAATGTTACGGGAGTGATATTTCACCCATACGGTGCGGAAGTGGATTTCTTCTATGCCACAAAAATCACCGAAGAATAAAGGTATGTAATGTGGAATACGGTGTTACCGAAAAAAACTTTAGAAATTTACCATAAAATTTACAATAAACTGTTTTATTATGTGTGAAATTATGCTATAATTGTACAAACGATAAGCGCAAATTCTCGGCAGCCAAAATAATATGCAGCATGATATGGTGAATGGTGAACAGAAGAGAGCTATGGAATAATTCCACTTTCCACTTTCCACATTCCACATTAAATAAAATAGTTATGGAGGTGTTTTTTATGGTAGTAACTATCGCGCGTCAGTTCGGAAGCGGAGGAAGGGCTATCGGCAAAGCCCTTGCTGAGGACTTGAAGATACCCTTCTATGATAAGGAGCTTATTAATCTTGCCGCAAAGGAAAGCGGTATCAGTCCGGAGTTCTTTGAAAAATATGACGAGAAAGCGTCCAACAGCCTGCTGTACTCTCTGTCCTTAGGCGCAAGCGCAACCATCAATAACGAGTATGGTATAGGGCCTCAGCTTCCCGTCAACGACAAGCTTTTTCTTATTCAGAACGATGTGATAAAAAAGGTTTCCGCAGAGCCGTGCGTTATTGTAGGACGCTGTGCGGACTATGTGCTTGCGGACAGAAAAGACTGTGTAAAGCTCTTTATCTATGCAGATATAGCTAAGAGGATAAAATATGCTGTGGATATCCACAAGCTTAAAAAGGACAAGGCAGAAAGCTATATCCGTAAAGTAGACAAAACAAGAGCAAATTACTATAACTACTACACCGACCGCAAGTGGGGCGACCCGAACAATTACAATCTCTGTATCAACAGCGGAGAGCTTGGCATATCAAGATGCGCAGAGCTTATCGAATTTTATCTGAGACAGCGTGGCATGATATAACATGAAGAACAGCAGAGTTATTGCACTGACTGCGGCGGCAGTCATATCACTTGGTCTTTTCGGCTGTGAAGAAAATGAGCCGGAACCGGAAGTCAGCGAAATACCTAATTCTATGGTGGAAGCAGACGATACTCTGAAAGAAAACATAACCGATACTGTAACAAAGTATCTTGAAGCATTGTCGGAAAAGAGTTATGAAGATCTTACCGCCTGTGCAACTGATGACCTTGCACTGTGCCGCAACCAGACGGGATTTTATGATTACGTCATCGGCATATCGGAATATAAGCTTGACAGCATCGACTTTGAAAGCTTACAGCTCAACGACAGCGGCGACTATCTTATCCATGTGCGGTATGATATCATATGTACGGGTTCTTTCGTGGACGAGGAGGGCATTGACCAGCCGCCCGGCGAATACTTCCATAACGAGCTTTTCACCATAACCGAAGATAACAGCGAATATAAAATAAAAGATATTCAGCAAACAGCGGAGGGCTGAAGAAAGGAAGTGCCAACTTGAAAAACTATACCTTTTTAGGAAAGTCAGACGGCAGACGATTCTGTATCGAGGGCGTGGATGTTTTTTCTCACAAGTGGCAGTCGCTGGGAACGTGTGACATAGTCATAGACCCCGACACCAGAAAGCCCCACAGCTTTTCAAGCTACAAGATAATTTCCGGTACAAAAGAGGTGGGCTTTCTTGCCGGAAAAACAGAGGATGACAAATGGAATTTCTACCAGCTCTCTGACGATAACGACGAAGAGTAAAAAAATGTGGAATGTGGAAAGTGGAAAGTGGAATTAGTTGTGAACTCAAGGCTTACTGTGATTTACACTTTTGTCTGAAATGCAGCTTCCTTGTGGAAACCCTTCCGGCACATCAGCCATCTCCACTAAAGCGGAGACTTTGAGTTTTAAACTTTTCCATTGCACATTGTAATTGAACATTGAACATTGCATACTGGAGGTAAATATAAAATGAACGAAGAATTGAAAATCGGAAATCTGCTTGATACCTCAAAGACTATCGCATCAGATATCTTTGAAGGTCTGACCTATCCATGGGAAGCTCTCCCGAAAATCTCAGCATTTATAATGGAGCTTGGCAAGACATTGCCTGAGTCTGAATACGAAAAAAGAGGTGATGATATCTGGGTCGCAAAAAGCGCAAATGTTGCCCCCAGCGCATATCTTCACGGTCCTCTTATCATTTGTCCGGAAGCTGAAATACGTCACTGTGCCTTCATCAGAGGAAGCGCCATTATCGGAAGCGGCTGTGTGATAGGAAACTCTACAGAACTGAAAAACTGTATAATATTTGAAAACGCGCAGGTTCCTCACTACAATTACATCGGCGACTCCATACTTGGCTACAAAGCACATTTGGGTGCAGGAGCTATAACCTCAAACCTGAAATCCGACCGCAGTATAGTCACCATACCCGTAGACGACGGCAGACTCAACACAGAGCTTAAAAAATTCGGCGCTATTGTCGGTGACAACGTAGAGATAGGCTGTAACTCTGTACTCAATCCCGGAACAGTCATCGGCAGAAACTCCACTGTCTATCCCCTCTCCATGGTTCGCGGCATCATCCCCGAAAACAGCATCTACAAAAAGCAGGGAGAAATAGCGGAAAAAGTTAATGGTGAATAACGGATAGTCAACAGTCATGGTATGTTTTCAGAAATAAAGTGGAATGATGAAATATTCATTCCGCTTTTATTGTGTGATAAGAAAACAATTACTCTTACGACGAATTAAAAAAATCTTCTTGACAATATCGTCTTAACATTGTAAAATAGTAGAAGCGTTGGTAAACTGACAGCGAGCGAGGCGCCCGTATAGGTTTCATCTTCGCCAAGAAAATAATAAAAAATGTCTCAGTAGCTCAGTAGGATAGAGCGTTCGCCTCCTAAGCGAAAGGTCGGGGGTTCGACTCCCTTCTGGGACGGAAACGCGAAAATCCTGTCGGTATGTTCGACAGGATTTTTCTTTATATGCGTTCGCACAGGACAATTTACGTCCGACTTCTGTCGGTACTTTGTTTCTTTGGCACACATATAATAATGACAATAATAATATCCGGAACTATGTTTTTATCATCTCATTTGTGTATTGCTAAATTTTCATAAATGTGTTATCATGACAGATAGGCTTGAAACACTGTTCATTAAACAAAAGGGAACCTCTAAAAACCTCCTTCACGGCGATTTTGCTATGTCTTTTTCCGCATACTTCGTTGTCAAGCCTTTTAATACACAGAGTATTAATGCGGCTTTCCGCCTTGCCTGCGAAAAAATCCATATACGCAAACTCGCTCGTGTCCCGGTTTTTAGAGAACCCCAAAAAATAAGTGTTCAGCAAACTCTGCTTTTAATGTAAAGGAGAATACGATATATGATAAGGACTGCAATTGCAACAGACAGCAACAGCGGTATGACTCAATCAAGAGCAAAAAAACTGGGCGTATATTTACTGCCCATGTCATTTACTGTAAACGAAACTTCATACCATGAGGGAATAGACCTTTCACAAAAGGATTTCTACAAGATGATATCCGAGTCAAAAACAAAGGTATCAACGACCCAGCCCTCACCGGAAGAGCTTTCCGTGTTATGGAGAAACATACTCAAAGACCATGATGAGCTTGTTTACATACCCATGTCCTCAGGACTGAGCAGTTCATGTACAACAGCTTCAATAATCGCAAAGGATTTCGGAGGAAGAGTGCATGTTGTCAATAACCAGAGAATATCCGTCACACAGTATCAGTCTGTTATTGACGCCCTTGCTATGGCAAAAAGCGGTATGTCAGGAAAGAGAATAAAAGCAAAGCTTGAACAGGAGAAGCTTGAATCAAGCATCTATATTATGGTAAATGACCTGAGCTATCTCAAAAAAGGCGGCAGAATCACAACTGCCGGTGCGCTTATCGCAAGCGTTATGAACCTTAAGCCTGTACTCCAGATACAGGGCGAGAAGCTTGACGCATACGCACGGTGCAGAGGTATAAAGGCGGCGAAGCAGACCATGCTTGACGCAATGCACAAGGATTTTGACGGACGCTTTCAGGCTCACGTAGTCAACAGAGAGATGTCACTAATGTATTCCTACTCCGATATGCCGGATGATGAAGTCGACCGCTGGAAAAAGGAAATAGAGCGTTCCTTCCCCGGCTTCAAGCTCAGAGGAGAGCCGCTGTCACTCAGCATTGGCTGTCACATCGGACCCGGTTCTCTTGCAATAGCCTGCGCGAAAATAACTTCGCCAGATAAGTAGTAATGCGCAGAGCACCCCAAGGGTACTTCCTACGGGCGCCTGTACAGTGTTAAGTCGAAGTTTTTATTATACTTACTATAATTCGTTTTCGCTGTGCGAAAACGCACCACAACTATTCACTATTCATTATTCACTTTTTCCGCCTACCCTGAAAGGGGAGATGGCTGATGTGCCGGAGGGGTTTCCATTCGGCAGTTGTAGACGTGTACTGTAGCAGCCAAAGTGCTCCCTATGGAGCACGACGCGGACGGTTTTAGTAAAAACATATGCGTTGTTAAGTTGTCCAGTGCGGTCACGCACCCGCCCCACACGGTGTTAAGTAATTAACCGTGTGGGGCGTTTTTGTTTGATATCATACTATCTGGAAAAGATAGAATTTCAGGTAGTCGGTTTCGGGTACGTTCCAGAGTATGGGATGGTCGGGCGCCTGCTGACGTGCTTCTATCTGGCGAAGCGATACATGAGCGTCAAATGCGGCGCTTTTGAGCATGGAACGGAACAAGTCATCCTTCATGAAATGTGAGCATGAACAGGTGGCAAGATAACCGCCTCTTGGAAGAAGCTTCATTGCCCGAAGATTAATTTCTTTGTATCCGCGCATGGCACTGTCTACGGTAGAACGTGATTTTGTGAATGCCGGCGGGTCAAGTATGATGAAGTCGTATTTTTCACTTTTGGATATTTCCGGCAGAAGGTCAAAAACATTAGCCGCCTTGAATGACATCCTGTCCTCAAAGCCGTTGAGCCTTGCGTTTGCTTTTGCCATGCTGACGGCGTCCTCTGAGATATCTACAGCGCATACGTGTTCCGCGCCGCCCTTTACGGCATTGAGCGCAAAGGAGCCTGTGTGTGTAAAGCAGTCAAGCACTCTTCTGCCCTTTGCAAGCCTTGATACAGCCTGACGGTTATATTTCTGGTCAAGAAAAAATCCCGTTTTCTGACCGTTCTCGAAATCCACATTATAGCGTATTCCGTTTTCGATTATCACTGTGCTTGTACTATCCGGAATAACTGCACCGTCAACAGGGTAAAAGCCTTTATTTTCTTCAAGACCCTCAAGCCTTCGGATAGACACATCATTCCTTTCAAAAATGCCCTTTATCCCCATACCGTCCTCATTGAGAACACGATAAAGCAAGGGAAAGATTATGTCCTTACGCTTTTCTGTGCCAAGACAAAGTGTCTGTGTGACAAGGATATCATTGAACTTATCCACTGTTAACCCCGGAAATGTATCCGACTCACCAAATATTACCCTGCAACAGTTAAGGTCGTCACCCATCACTGTTTTTCTGTAGTCCCACGCATAGCGTACTCTTCGTTCAAAAAACGCTTCATCGAACTTATCATTGGCATTGGTGGATATTATTCTTATCCTTATCTTTGAATTGCTGTTGTAATATCCGGTTCCGAGATATCTTCCCTTTGGACTGAGAACATCAACAAGTCCGCCGTCCTCAGGCTCTCCGTCAATTTTCACAAGCTCACCGTCATATATCCAGGGATGACCCTGAAGAACACCGGATTCAGCCTTTCTTGTAATTTCTATCTGTGTATATCCTCTGCTTTTAAACGACATATTTTTCCTCCCTTTTGGCTATTGCTGTTCACATCTCAAAGTACTGTGTGGAACCCCCGGCACATCAGCCACCCACTGCGTGTGAGGCTTTGAACTTTGAGCTATTCCATTGTACATTGCACATTGTAATAAGATTACGGTGCAAAAATACTTCCTCTTATGGTTTTTGAAACTTCCACCCGTACAGGCTTGTTTTCGGGGTCAGTCGGGTGCATATGAACGCTTTGCACAAGCCCTACTCCCAGATACAGACACGCCACCGATGTACCGCCTGAACTGAAAAACGGCAGTGTTATTCCCACAACAGGAAGAAGTCCCAGAACCATTCCCAGATTTATCATGACCTGTACGCCTATCAGCACAAAGAAGCCCATACAGATACTCTTGCCCAGCACATTGCTTGCGGCAGAGGATGTCATCAGCACCTTAAGAAGCATCAGGAAAAACAGAAGCAATATCGCCGCACAGCCGATAAATCCCAGTTCCTCGCCTGCAACTGTAAAAATAAAATCATTCTCCTGATACGGCACAACGTCATTTGCAACACGGGGACCATTGAACAGTCCCTTTCCCGTCACACCGCCGGAAGCTATGGATATCTTTCCCTGATACTGCTGCCAGCCATAGGTCTGCATAGTTTTGTCATCAGCCCCGAACAGAACCATAAGTCTGTTCTGCTGGTCCTCATTCATGAACCTTGTCCATACCAACGGAACGGCACAGAGTACAGCGGCGAACAATGCTATAAAGTATCTCACCTGCACTCCTGCCGCGAAGGACATCACAAGGAACATAGCTCCAAACACAAGCACTGCGCCGTCATCTCCCTGCATATGGATAAGCGCCATAGGCACAGAGGCATGAAACACAAGTGTCATAACACCAAGAAATGTCCTCAGCCTTTCGGTTTCGGCAAGATATGACAAGTGCTTTGCGAAGGTAACGATAAAGCATATTTTTGTAAGCTCAGAGGGCTGGAAGGTAAGTCCGCCCGGCAGACTTATCCATCCCACATCGTCTGTACCGCTGACCTGTATACCGATAAAGAACACTGCAAAGGTAAGACTAAGTGCAACAAAGGCGATATAAGGCCAGAGCTTTGCAATATAATTATAATCAAAAAGTGAAAGAACTATAGCGGCTGCATATCCAAGACAAACTGCCATTATCTGAGTGCGCAGAAAGTTTACCTCTCCGTCACGCTGCTGACTTGCTATCAGGCACAAACCATAAAGCGACGCCATAAGCGTAAGCACCCAGAATATCTTATCAGTTCTCCTGAAGTAATCTGCAATTCCGCCAAAAATATTTTTTATCATCAGCATTTCCTTTCATATGTGTGACCGGTGCGTGACCGGTGCGTGACCGCACTGGACAACTTAACAACGCATCTGCTTCAAATAAAACCGTCCGCGTCGCGCTGTGCGTGACCGCACTGGACTACTTAACAACGCATCTGCTTCAAATAAAACCGTCCGCGTCGCGCTGTGCGTGACCGCACTGGACTACTTAACAACGCATCTGCTTCAAATAAAACCGTCCGCGTCGCGCTCCATAGGGAGCGCTTTGGCTATTGCGGTTCACGTCTGCGACTGCCGAATGGAGACCCCTCCGGCACATCAGCCACCTCCCCTTTCAGAGGAGACTTTGAGCTTTGGGCTTTGAGCTTTGGGCTGACCACTAATCACTGACCACTAAGCGCACTCAGTTAGAGTCGGAGATATCTCTTTCGTAGATAAGCTCCTTGTCGGTATTGAGAAAACGGACAGTCATAATGAAATCCTGAATGTTGTTTTCAGTCTTTATCTGATGTATATAGTCCGACATCAGGGGAGCTATTATATCAGAATAGCTCTGTACCTGCTCCTTTGCCTCAGGTATAGCGGCGGCAGTCAGAGTTTCTACACATACAAAATCGTAGATCACCTGACTGTCACTGCCCAGATATACGTCAACGGAAAAATCCTCTCCGGCAAAATAATCTCCGGATTTCTGAAGCGACTCCATGCCCCCGAAGGCAACGATAAATTCCTTGATGGTCATTTTGCTTTCCTCAGGCAAAACATAAGAGCTGTCCTGTGATGAGGATGCTTCATCAGAGACATCATCTCCGGATGAAGCTTTGGGAACTTCAAAACTGAATGAGCTTTGGGACGGTTCACCAATGGTATTGACCACTGTTACCGGCTTTGTCGGGTCGGAAATACCCTCACAAGCCGAAAGACAAGCCGCACTTACTATCGCAGCCAATGCCGCTGAAATAATCTTGATTTTCTTTTTCATACTTACCTCCGGAATATTTTTTTGCTGTTCTCTGTCTACAGAGAACTCACACTCTCTCATGGAGCGAATACATTCTATTCAGAACCCCAATCGTCAATAGCCGTATTTATGGCTGAACTGTCGAGCTTGTATTTTCTTCCTACAGTATCCCATGTCAGATCCACATACTCTTTCAAAGTGTCATCATATTCATCTTTGGATACCTCTTTACCATCGAGCATATAATAAAGCTCAGGGTCGTCTGCTTCAACTGCGCCATAGTTACTGGAAGCATTAATTATTTTTTTGAACTGATCTCCTGTCTTTTCATATATGATATGTGTGTGATATCCGTTGTGCTGATAAATATATCCGGCACAATGTTTTTCAGAATTAACCGATACCATACCATAATCCGGTTTAAAGGTGATATCCTTTATCTCACCATTGAAAACAGTATAAACATTATAACCCATTGCCGCATTAGCTGAACTGCTGGTTGTAAACAGCTCCGGAATACCGTCCTCATCAACATCATATAAATCAAAAGCCATCTGCTCTGTGTAATCTGATGAAGAGAGTTTATCGTTCAGATAGTCCTTGTATAAGGTTTTCCAGTCGGTACTTGAGATATCGGTATCACTTTCATTTTCAGGATCCTTATACACATATACACCAAATAATTCAGGGTTGACCTTTCTCACCTCATCAGCAGTAAAGACTCTTTGTCCGTTTTCATCATGTACGTCTTTGACAATATCTTTATTGGAAAAATGAAATTCAATTATCTTACCGTCTGTCTTATAAAGGTATTTCAGTGTTATTCCAAGAGCAGGCAGCGTTCCTCCCAAATGAGGTGGACGGCCAACTTCCACGGAAAAATCTCCTATAATGTCTGCGACCTCATTATATGTCATGTCTCCTGTCATTTCTTTCATTACTTTTCCGATTTTTACAGAAATATCTGATAACGTATATTTACCAGCCTTTATTTCATCCTTGATATTTTTTCCCTTAACAAGAATTTCATCGTCTTTGACTTCTAAACTATTAACGTCATGAAATTCTATCCAGAAGCCCATCCCCGGAAAAACATCATCATTATAAAAATATATTTGCACCGGCAAGGTATATGAAACCTCAAACTCCCCGCCCATCAATTCAATGATTTCCGGAACTGTCATATCAATAAGGTCTACTGCTGTGTATTGAGTGTTGACCTTTGATGAGTCACTGCTTTCCTGCTCTGTTTTACTTTCTTCGGCAACACTGCTTTTTGCAGAGCTTTCGTCTTTGCTTTGGTCTGCGCTTTCAACAGACTTTTCTTCTGTGCTTTCGTCTGTGCTTTCGTCTGCGCTTTCAGCGGACTTTTCTTCTGTGCTTTCAGTCACACTCTGTTCCTCAGCTTTTGAACTTTCAGCGCTATTATTCTTTATCTGAAATCCCGTGCAGGAAGCTCCGCACACTGTAAACAGCATTGCCGCACATAAAGCGACGAGCATTATTCTTTTGCATTTTTTTATTTTCACAAAAACCCCTCCGTTCCGTGTTATTTCTTTAAATGGCAAATCACACTGTCAGTATGATTTGCCATACACTTTTTGTTTACCGTTAAGCTTATTCCTCGTAGTCTTCATCTGTCATATCTTCTTCGTCAGCAGCATCCTCGTCATTGCTGTCCTCGTTTTCGCTGTCCTCATCGTCTTCATCAGAGATATCATCTATATCAGGAAGATAATCGGCGTATTTATCGTTATCGAACTCTCTTTCGTACAGGACTTCATCCTCAAAGTTCTTGTACCTTACCACAACAGTAAGGTTCTTTTTGTTGATGCAGGACTCCAGCTCATCCACCAGCGAAATAAACACTTCCTCCTGATTCTCTACAGACTCCGTGATATTCTCCACAAATTCCTCATAAAGGTCAGGGTTGAATTCCTTTATAAGCTTTCGCTCAAATACAAGCTTTGTGTCATCCTCCACAAAAAGGTCGGTCGTCAGCACATCCTCCTCGCTGTTTTCCTGAAGCTGTTGTGCCGCTTCCTGTGCAGCGTCAGAATCAAGATACTCTTCAAGTGTATCATAGGGCTTGGACGCTTCCGATTCAAACTCTATCACGCTTGTCTCTTCGGTATTTGATTCAAGTATCAACGGAACAGAGCTTTCGTCTTTGCTTTCCTCTTTGCTTTCCTCTTTGCTTTCCTCTTTGCTTTCCTCTTTGC
>CAMHOE010000028.1 GCA_946186665.1 uncultured Clostridia bacterium
GTAATCCTGCAAGACTTGTCAAAAGTGACAAAATCGCCGCAAGCCCTGACGTCGATAAAACCGTCAGCCAGTCTACTGCACTTACGGTCGCCGTTACACCTATGGCAGCTATTGCCGTCTGTGCAAATGTTCTTATTGCCCGGACAGCCGCCGCCTTCCACCATGTTTTACTGAACATCACTTTCCCTCCAGATCTTCGATTCTATGATTTGCGACCCTTATCTTCTCTTCTTGAACGTTTATACGATCCTCAAGAATGAACATCCGCTCTACAAGATTGTTATGCTTCTCGACTTTTTTCTCAAGCTCCCTGAGTCTGTACTCTGTCAGCTTGCTGCTTGTGAGAACACCTGCAAAGGTACCTATAACAGACCCTGCAAAAGCTATCAGCGCACTTATTATTGCCGGATCCATTTCACACCTCCATAATTGTATGTTCATCGAGACTGTAATATGTTTTTCCGCCAATGGTATAGATAACATCCTTTGCCGCTTTACTGATATCATAGAAAGCATTTACATTCAGCTTTTTAACTATGGTTCCTGATGTTAGAAACGTCTTGTTCTTAATAAGCTCTATACTGTCATAAACCATTTCATCATAAATGTATGGAAGTCTGTTTGTCTTGACAACAGGCGTAGAATTCTCATCATTCAGATAGAAGGTGGCCGCAAGTATATTACTGCCGTTTGTAACGTATCCTGTTGCTATTGCCGTACCTTCTCTGAAGCCAATATACGAGATCTGCGACTGTGACCTCAAGTCAGAATATGTATATCCGGCAATCCTGAAGTTGATACAGTACGGATTGCTTATCACCATATACCTTAAGCTCCTTTTGACAACTGCCGCTGCATCCTGTCCGTTATCCCTGAAATATACCTCTATCTGCACATCCGAAGCCGCATCTGATGTAACGTAGTATGAAGATACACCACTGCTTATTGCGGCACGTCTTGTAAAAGTTATCGTATACATACCGCCGATATTGAAAGTAAATGCCGGTACAGCACTGCTGTCGCTGAACTCTTCCTCCAGCTCATCCATATCCGTTTCAAGCGTTATATTCGTGTCTGCGGACAGAACACTGTTTATGAAGGCTTGTATAAACCCCCATTCATCAGTGTAGCTCGTTATCGTTCTCATTACATAACTCATACTATCCCCTCCTCTTAATTTGTGATACGCTCATAAAACTGTTTGCCTATAATATCATAAAGACCTGCCCTGCCGTCTGCACTGACAGCCGGAAGAAGCTCATATACCAGAGTGCCTGCTTCGTATATCCTTACTGCATATATATTTCCGATGAACATTCTGCTGTCGGCACTTCCGGCCAGATTAACTGTACCGATATAAATATCGTAAACGCAGTTAAAGCTCATATCTTCAAAAGTCTTTTTTCGGATGCCGTCAAGATAATATCCATCCTGTCCTAAAGACGCTGTATGAAAAACATCGGCTTCCGCGTCTGTTTCGCTGATACTTTCCGCCATGCTGCCAAACATAGGATATGCCAATGTTGAAGCATAGTACATTAATGCAAAACGCGCGCTGGTTGTACGGCTGCCGAACAGAAATTTCTGTCCCGATGCAGCTGTACGCATAAAGTCTATCTCGATTTTTGTATCATTTGTGGGCTTGAATTCTGTCACGACATATTGTGTGCCGTCAAACGAAAGACTGTCCGCAGAAGTATATCCGATACCTGATACAGCAGTATTTGTGACTGTGGGATACTCGTTTTCTGCCAGCTTCTTGTATACGTGATCTCCTTCGATATATCTTGGATCAGGGTTTGAAAGCTTTCCTTTCAGAACACTTCTTTTGCTTATCCTTCCTGTCAGCATATATCATCACTCCTTACCACCGATCTGCATATTTCAAGTGATGTGCATGGAATTATCATTTCAAGCTCTCCGCTGCTTTTTTTCAAGGCAACATCATAGAAGTATGAACCTGTGTCGATATTTGTTTCTTCTGTACTAAGCTCCAGAACATACGCATCTGCTTCATCATTGTAGTTATCCTGAGTCAGCTCCCTGCGTATAATATAATCCGTATTGTATGCAAACCTCTTGATCCCGAAGATGAGACTTTCGCCGTTTCTCAGGTAATAATGCTCTTCATCGTCATATATCACTATACCTGTTTTGTAATGCCTGTTCTGACTCATTCTGATCTCATTATTCATATTTACCTCCCGATTTTATAAAATGTGGAAAGCGGGTGACCCCGCAGGACAACTTAACAACGCATAGACTTTTAATTGAACCGTCCGCGTCGCACTCCTATGGGAGTGCTTTGGCTATTGCTGTTCACGTCTAAAGTTTTAATGTGGAAAGGGGAATTAGTTGTGAACTTAAGTCTTGCTGTGTTTCCTGCGTGAGAACCCCTCCGTCAAAAATTTAATTTGTAATTATTTTACATATCCCCTAAAGGGGAGACTTTGAGCTTTGGGCTTTGAACTCTGACCACTGACCACTTACCACTTATCACTGATAATTCTATCCTCCTTTCAAACTGTAATTGAAAGCAAAAAAAATTCGACCTCAAAAGGTCGAAAAAAAATAAAACCGAAAACATTTTTTCATGTCTCCGGTTTTATTTGTAAAAGTATGGCGCCGACATTGTCCGTTATTCCGGCTTTTGTTTCCTGACACAAAGCAATATCAGAACACATGAGGCTGCAAGTATTACTATGAATATCACACCGGCATTATGATCTCCTGTAGTTACGCTGCCGGCTTTATCTCCATCTGACATCTGAGCCTTTGAAGCCTGTGATGTGTTTGCAAAAGCAGAAGATATGCCGGAAGCATCACCGGAAACAGAAGATACTTCCGATGCGCTGTCTGATACATAAGAAGCTATAGAAACAATGGTATCTGTACTTTCATCTTTGCTTTGTGGTAAGCTTTCCTTATCAGACGTCTGTGAAGCGTCAAGTCCATGTGAAGAAGTCTCGCTTTCGTCTGCTGCGGCAGTGAAAATAACTGTCAGCTCTGTATCATGGTTTATCGCTTCTAACGTAAATACGCCGTCTCTTACAAGTTCGGTAACGTCTTTTCCGTCACAAATGACCTGTAACAGAGCATGACCGTCATCGGGGCTTAATGTAAAATCCTCCGTTGTCAGACGTTCAACAAGGATCTCTCCGTCCAGAATTTCTCCATCCGCAATTATCTTACCGCAGCCCTCCACTGTAAGAGTGACCGTATGAAACTTCGGAACGCTGGTCTTTATCTCAGCGCTCTGAGCAAAAACCGTTGTACAGAATATTACAGCCGCTAATATTACAACAGACAGCGATGCAAGTATTTTTTTCAAGCCACTCACCTCCATTGTAACATTTTAACTCTTTTTATCCTTGCTAAGCGATCAGGCTTCGGCTGCATACTCTATTGTAAATGTTACAGTGTCGGAATAGTCGCCTGCAAAAGCTTCGTCCCACTGTGACTGCGCTATATTGATAGTAAGGTCAGTCTTTTCACCTGCTGTATGATATGCAGCTGTGGTGTACTTGCCGTCCTCGCTCTCGACACTGTAAGCGATAGTCTTGGATGCGTCTGCGCTGTTCTTCAGTGTTCCGGAAGCATCAAGAGTAACATTGACTGCAAAGCTCGGGTCTATCTGAGCTGCCACAAGCTCTACAGCACCAAAGTCTGTTGTTGTTGCATTGAAATCAACTGCTGTATCAGCAGGCACAACTATAGTATAGGTTGGTTCGATCTGTGTGGTGATCTCTGTATTTCTTTCCTCATCTGCCGGTGCTGCAAATGCTGTTGCTGCCATAGCAGAAGCCATTACAAATGCAGCAGCTGCGGAAATTGCCTTTTTCATTATATCAACTCCTGTTTTATTGAAATATTGAACACTACAGTATCAGTGTAGGTTCCTGCAAATACAGGATCCTCTGCCGCAAAGTAAAGCGGCGTTTCCTGTTTTTCCTGCTTTGTGCTGTACACTGCCACAAGGTCGTCATCAGCTGTTACAGCTTTATCACCTGCCCTGACGGTGTATGGCAGTGAATAATACATTGTACCGTCAACATCAAGATGATAGTCACTTGTAAGCGTGATCATCAGCGACTCTTCCGAGCCAATGCGTACCTTTTCCACAGAGACGCTCTGCTCGTCATTTTCATAGGTCACTGTTCCCGTCGGGTCCAGTGTTTTTTGCAGGACTACCTTTTCAGGGATAATGACCGTATATGAAGGGTCTGCCGAAAACGTGACTTCCGTCTGACGATCAGCCGCCTGTGCAGCGATAGAAAGCGGCATTGTCCCGATGCACAAAGCTAAAATGACAATGCTCTTTTTCATAGGCTGTACCTCATATAGCCGCAAAAACCGTATCCTGTCGGGTGCGGCACCTTTTCAGACGCCGCGCCCGGCATTTTTACTCCGGTTTAAAATCACTCAAGATTTTCAATAGCTATGTTGAATGTGATATTGCCTGTATACTGGTCAGAGTATATAGCATCTGTCTTTGGAGAAGTAAAGGTAAGCTCCTGCTCGTTTTTAGCGTTAGAAAGGCAGGAAACGATCTCACCGCCGGCTGCTACTACAGCATCACCCTTCTTCATATCGTATGCCAGAGTATCACCTTCATGAGCTACTGTAAAGCTTGTATCATCTGATACTGAAACTACTACCTTCTCATCGCTTGCGATGAAAACATTCTTTCCCTCTTCTTCACCGTAGATCTTTACGGTATCTGTTACATTCTCTGTTTTGTTAAGAGTGACCTCAGCAGGAATAAATACTGTGTAACGCTGAACATTGTCCTGATAGTACACATTAGTGTTGGCGTCCTGAGGAGCAGAGGTATACTCCGATGCGAAAGCCGTTACTGAAAGTGATGCTGCAAGAGCACCTGCTGCGAGGATCGAGATTGCTTTTTTCATATTTATGCACTCCTTAATAAAAATGTTTTTTGGAAATTCCGTGCATATATGCACTGCCTTTCCTTTTTTATATTTTCTCAGCCGAAGCTGTGAAAACCAAGTTCAGATAGTGGTCAGTGGTCAGTGGTGAGTGGTTAAAGCCCAAAGCCCAAAGTTCAAAGCCTCTCCTTAACGGGAGGTGGCACGAAGTGCCGGAGGGGTTCACACTCGAAAGTTGCAGTTCAGACAAAATTGAAGTCAACCGCAAGCCTTGAGCTCATAACTAATTCCACTTTCCACTTTCCACATTCCACATTTTTATGTCATTCCACATTTTATAAGCCATTCGGCATTATATTACAGGTTTATTCGACCGTAATGTTGAATGTGAGTTTGCCAGTGTATCTGCCCGAATATATGGGCGTGTCATCAAGCTCTGTGGAGAGTGAGGAGCTGCCGCCGGTTTCAGTACTGCTGACGGCAAGAACTGTATCGCCGCTTTTTTTCTCCACATCACCATCAATGAGCTTGTATTTCAAAGAAATATCGTTATCTGTTTCATACTTCATAATGAAACTGTTATCAATAATATCATCACTGCTTACAGTGACCTTTAAGGTCTTGCCGCTTGATATGCTTACTCCTGCCGCGGATATGTCACAGCTGCTTCCTATCTCTACATTTTCAGGAATTATAACGGTGAAAACTGTATCATTCACAATTACTGTATCAGCATAACCGCCGCCGGGTAAATTGTAATACCAGTTATAATACGCACTATTACCCACATTGTCTGCTTTGGATACGCCCAACACACCCGGACCTCCATGAGCATCTATAGTGCCGCCGTTTATTATTATTTTTGCACCTACATCTTTATTCAGAAATCTGCCTGCACCTATTCCTGCGGCATAGTTTTCACTTACAGCAGTTATGTTTCCGCCGTTTATTTCTATTTTTGTAAAATCTCCGTACCATCCTCCGCCAATTCCTGCACCGCCGCTTGAACCGCCTCGAGCAGTGATGTTTCCGCCGTTTATTACTATCGTTCCGGCTGTATCATTTCCGTTTCCTCCAATACCTGCATAATTGCTTGAACTTGCAGCTGCATTAAGAGAACCCGAACCGTTTTCCTGCTGCCAGATAATAAGCGTTGAACCCTGAGGAACATTTATGCCATTGCTTGCTGTCAGTGAACAGTTATCCGCAAGTATCAGATTTACTGTACCTTTTACGGTTATGCGTCTGCTAACCGTTACACTCGAATTTACAACATACCATGTTTCGGCGTTGTTGGTTCCCCATGTGGTACTATTATTTTCCACGACCGTACACGACTCTGATGTATGGCTTTCTCCTGCGGCATCAACATATGAAATATCACTGACTGTTGCCGCACTCACCGAAACACTCAGACCGATGTCTGTCAGCAGACTGCCGTTTGCAGTATTTACTGCTGTCAGAGCCGCTGCCATTGCACAAAAGATAATTGCAGTTCTTTTTATCCCTTTCATGCCGTCATCCCCTCTTGCGTTTTTTGCATACCTTTCTAAACATTTCTAAACAATTTTCATAAGTATTTATCACTATATAAATAAACACAATTTTATTAAAGCTTTGTCACTGGATACCCCACCCCGACCGTCTCCGTATTCCGGAATGAGTCGGGGAAAAGGATAACAGTCTGCTGTATATTATTTTACAATAAGCTTTGTCTTTACATTAGCACCGTTCATCGCTCCGCCTGTCTCCAGTGAAGTTGTTGATATCTTTATCACTGCATCGTACTCGCCTGCTTCAAGAGGTCTTGAAAGCGTTATGCTTGTAATAGCATCTCCCGGAGGAACAAGCTTTGAAGTGTAGATAGTTTCGTCATCGCTGTCGTCATCCTCTGCGTTTGTAAGCACAAGCTCAAATGTAAAGTAACAGGGGTTATTCTCCGGATTAAGAAGAGCTACCGTTACATCCTGAGTGTTTGCCGGAATTGTAAGGCTTGGGTATCCGGGAATAGCTATGCCCTTTGAAGCTGTACTGCTTTCATCGGACGGTACAGAACCGTTCCAGCTGCCTGCGTTGGGGTCGATATCAAATGATGTGTCAGAAACCTGAGCATTGACCTTTGTCGTATCTTCACCGCCGGAGCAGTTCAGAGTTATTCCCACAAGAAAAGTCACTATCAGAAGAACAATAAATATCATTACCAGAAAAATGATATGCTGCTTCTTTATGACTACACCGTCTTTATTACTGTCCTCAGCACCTGTATCCGGCTCTGAATTTTCTACATTTTCGTTTCCGTCATACTCTCTGTTGTTTTCGCTCATACTTATCCCCTCTCTAAATTTTCACTTTTTTGTGTACAATCTCTTTTTTATATCTGGTATTATAAATCTAACTTAAAATTTTGTCAACGGAAAAAAATACCCTTTATGCCATTTTGTGCAGTTTTGGTCAATATTTCCATTTTACTTACAAAATTAATGATACTATAGTATTTTAATTTGTGATGTTTTTTAATATCATAATGACATGGATATGATTTTAATGATATTTAATAGTGACCTTTCATAAACAGTACTCTATAAATATATGAGCGGACAATTATGAATATTCCAATAATTTACTCTTTGATAAAAAAATTTTTTTAAGTGCTATAACCGATTCTTATAAGTGGTTCAATTTTCGTACTATCAAACAACCAAAAAAATTCCGCAAAAGACCTGATAATCTTCTGCGGAATAATGAAGCTTTCTTTTTCAATTCAAAAAACAGGCTTATGACTTCACCGGAGAGGGATAATCTACTCCAAAGGTCTCTACCGTTACAGACTCCATGACCTGAGGGTCAAGGGGCTTATCGCCAAAATCGGTATCGCACTCAGCGATATCATTCACAACGTCCATACCCTCTATAACCTTTCCGAAAGCGGCATATGCTCCGTCAAGATGCGGAGACGCCTTGTGCATGATAAAGAACTGTGAGCCTGCGGAATTGGGGTTCATCGCACGAGCCATAGAGAGAACACCCTCTGTATGCTTCAGGTTATTGGTAAAGCCATTCTGAGAGAACTCGCCCTTTATGTGATATCCGGGACCGCCCATACCCGTTCCTTCGGGACAGCCGCCCTGAAGCATAAAGTTATATATTACTCTATGGAATGTAAGTCCGTCATAGAAGCCTTTTTTTACAAGGCTGATGAAGTTGTTTACGGTATTGGGTGCGATTTCCGGATAAAGCTCGGCTTTGATAATTCTGCCGTCCTCCATTTTGATAGTTACTACAGGATTTTGTGCCATAATATCGTCCTTTCTGTTTATTGTTCTGCTGTATAAAATACCCTCAGCAGATATCATTACAACTATATTACACTATTTGCCATTTTTTATCAAGTGGAATTATCAGATTATTCAGAAATAAACATCGGTGCTTCCGGCGGAAAAAATGTCAGTCCCCAGAATAACAGCGTTATACAAACCATCAGAATTATTGCCGCAATATGTCTTATTGGCTGAACATCACTGTCCTCTGCAATTCTCTTAAAGCTCACATAAAAGGATATTGCGACCGAAATTATGAATATCAGTATGTCAAGCGTCAGAACAGAACGTCCCGTAAAGAAAGTATATATATAGTAAAGCAAGGGTATGGAAACAAGTCCCAGAAGGACACCCGTCGTTCTGGAAAACAAAAAGCCTTTTATATTATGTCCATATACAATATACTCGCCTATCACATAAAAAAGATATGGAAAGTACAGCAGCTTCAGATGCTCCCACAGGCTTTCATTTACAGGAGTGAACATTCCCACGATCCAATTGTCTCCGGATGACCCATACAGAAAATGACTTACTGTTCCTATGATACATACTGCAAAAAATCCTATAATGCTTCCCCAGAAGGCTTTCTCCTTTTCCATTACAAACCACCCCTGCAATATCTATGCAATCGCCTGTGGTTTTATCCATTATAATATGTTTTTGCTAAAGCAAAAACATACCTCAATTCCACTTTCCACATTCCACATTCCACATTCCACATTCCACATTCCACATTCCACATTTAAAAAAAGGCGCTTCCGACAAGTTGTTGCCGGAAACGCCCTTGCTGACTTCAATATGCTTTTGGGAAATGACTCAAGAAATCATTACCTTACTTCAAAAGTCATCTCTTTCCTTACACTTGCTCCTGTGCTGTCCTTGATTTTGGCAACAACAATGTAGCTGCCCTCTTCATCAGGAGTTATCGTGCAGTTATCTGCTGCGGAGAAGTTCTGGATGGTTTTGTAGCTGCTGTCTGTGGACTTCTTATAGAAAAATGCGTATGTGTACGGAGCTGTGCCGCCGCTTGCTGCACCTGTCACTGTTACACTCTCGCCAAGTCCTATTGCTGTCTCACTGAGTGTTGACTTGTTCTTCAGCTCAGCAGAGTCTACAGTAATGGAATATTCATTCCTTGCAACTGCTCCTGTGCTGTCCTTTACCTTTATTACTACGCTGTAGGTACCCTCTTCTTCCGGAGCAAAATTGCAGGTACTGTTTGTCTTGAAGCCCTGAAGAGTAGTATAGCCCTTATCTGTGGACTTCTTGTAGTAGAATGCGTATGTGTACGGGGCTGTGCCGCCGATAGCTGAACCTGTAAGCTCTACACTCTGTCCCAGTACAACAGACGATGCCGATACTGTTGAAGTGTTGGAAAGCTCAGCTGACTCCTCTACAGTGAAGGAATATTCATTCCTTACGATAGTTCCCTTGCTGTCTCTTACTTTTATAACTACGTTATAGCTTCCTGCTTCGTTGGGCGCAAGGTCATAGGTGTTATTCGCAGCAAAGTTCCGGAGTGTTGTGTAGCTCCTGTCTGTGGACTTCTTATAGAAGAAGGCGTATGTGTACGGAGCTGTGCCGCCGTCTGCTGCACCTGTAAGCTTCACGCTCTCACCCAGTCCGATCGTCTCTGAGGAAAGTGTGGAGTTGTTTGCAAGTGCTTTCTCGTTTACAGTAAGAGTGTACTCATTTCTTGCAACCTTGCCTGTGCTGTCCTTTACCTTGATAACTACACTGTAGCTGCCGGAGGATGCAGGTGTAAACTCAGCTGCGCTGTCTGTCTTGAAGCCGCGTATAGTTGAATAGCTTCTGTCCGTAGACTTCTTGTAGTAGAATGCATACTGATACGGAGCTGTGCCGCCTGTTGCTGAGCCGTTCAGTGTTACGCTCTCTCCGAGTCCTATGGTTTCTGCGGACATCGAAGAGTTATTGGTAAGCTCATTGTCAGTTACAGCAAGAGAGTATTCATTTCTTACAGACTTGCCTGTGTTGTCCTTTACCTTTATAACGATGCTGTATTCACCGACTGCATCAGGAGCAAATGTCACTGTGTTTATGCTGTCAAAGTTCTGGAGTGTTGTGTATTTGCTGTCTGTGCTCTTCTTGTAGAAGAATGCGTATTTGTATGGGGATGTGCCGCCCTCTGCAACACCTGTCAGTGTAACTGTGTCGCCGAGTACAACTGTATCTGATGACAGCTCGGACTTATTCAGAAGCTCGCCGGATGCTACAGTAAGGCTGTACTCATTCCTGATGACCTTTCCGTCGCTGTCCTTTACCTTTATAACGATACTGTAGTCACCGTCGGCATCAGGAGTGAGTGTTACTTCATCATTAGCGTTAAAGTTCTGAAGAGTTGTATAGCCGCTGTCTGTAGACTTCTTGCAGAAGAATGCGTAGGTAT
The DNA here is from genome assembly GCA_946186665.1 of uncultured Clostridia bacterium. Classification (GTDB taxonomy): domain Bacteria; phylum Bacillota; class Clostridia; order Oscillospirales; family Acutalibacteraceae; genus UBA1213. Next base: position 10,614 of record CAMHOE010000028.1, read on the forward strand.
AGGGTGCTGTGCCGCCGAAGCCAATACCCTTAAGATCCACGCTCTCACCAAGCTGTATAGTCTCTGCACTTACAGTCGACCTGTTTACAAGCTCTGTTGCCTTGATCTCTACAGCAAAGGTCTTGCTTACTACAGTTTCATCCTCAGAGCTGTCCTTTACATCAACACGAAGCTCATACTTACCCGGCTCTGTGGGAGCAAAGTCTATATTTGTGCCTGTAGCGAAGTCACGGAGAACTGTATATTCGCTTTCGCCGGACTTTCTGTAATATGCAGCGTAGGTATAAGGATCAATGCCGTCCTCAGCTGCAGCTGTAATACGTATCTTATTTCCAAGCTCTGCCTCATTAGCTGAGATCTCCGATTTATTCTTAAGAGTGTTCTCAACCTTTACGGTATAAGTCACGGAGTCCACTCTGCCTTCACTGTCCATAGCTTCTATTCTTATGTCATAGCTTGTAGCAGCCAGCGGCTTGATGGTAACATTGTTGTTTATGCTGAAGTCCTGCTTTGTCATCCATGAGGAAGAATATGACTTCTTGTAATACACTGCATAGGTATACAGTCCGGTACCGCCTATTGCGGACATATCAATTTCCAATGTGTCACCGATAACGATACGGTCCTTGCTGATGGAAGAAAGGTTTATCATATTCTCTTCGTTTGCGATACGGTTGAAGTAGACCTGATTCTCGCTGACATAATAATACATATGGTCGGAATTAGTCATGTTCTTTACATATACTATGTTAAAGAATGAGCTTCTCGGATTTGCAAAGGTCACATTCTGAGGCTCGTCAGATGAGAAGTAAACCACGTGCATTCCCATTGCGCGGAAGTTATCGCTTGCTCCTCCGTACAGCTGTGTGAAGTTGCCCTTAAGCTCCAGCATACCGTCTGTCAGTTCATTTGACCAGAGGTTATGCTTGCTCTGAGTTACAAAATTTCCGCCAACAAAGAAGTAGTCTTTTCTGTCTGTCATCTTAAGACAGCCGTCTGAAGGACCATAAATAATCTCGCCTTCATCATCCACTGTCTTTGTCTGGAGCTTGTAGTCGCCGTATGCCTTTATCTTACCTGCTCCAAGCCTGAGTGTTCCGCCCTGATGTATGTAATCACCGTTTACGGAAAGTGTGCCTTTGTTTACATTAATGCTGCCGTTCTCTTCAAGTCCGCCCTTGACTGTGAACATCTTTCCGTTGACATCAAGGTCGCCGTACTGTACGAAATTATTTACAGCAGTGTCTGCACCTATACGGCTTATTCTGCCGGTTATATCAACATCGGTATTCACTGTGCCCGCAAGGACAGCAATACCTGAGCTTGTGGGATTTTCAAAGTATACGGTTTGCTTGCCGTCGCCTGAGAATACTACTTTATGGTTGTCACGGCTGTTGAAATTATCGCTTGCTCCTCCATACAGCTGTGTGAAGTTACCCTTAAGCTCCAGTGTGCCGGCATAAAGCTCATTTGTCCACAGGTTGTGTTTACTCTGTGTTACGAAATCTCCGCCCACAAGCATATAGCCGTCATCATTTGTCATGTTGAGTGCGCCATCTGACTTTCCTAAAACAGTCTCGCCGTCATCATTTGTGTAAGGAGCCTGAAGTATGTAGTCGCCCAGCATAGCCACTGTACCGTTTGTAACATAAAGAGTACCGTCCTGATGCAGTGTATTGCCCTTTACGGTAAATGTACCGCCGTTTACTTCTATTTTTCCGTTTTCTATCAGGTCACCGCTTACAGTAAAGCTCTTGCCGTTGACATCAAGAGGATTATACTGCTCAAAGTTCTTTATCTCTGTATTATTTCCGATAGTGTTTATTCTGCCCACTATGTCAACATCAGTATTCGGTGTAGCGTAAAGAATATTGATGCCTGAGCTTCTGGGTGCATTGAAGATGATATCCTGATGTCCTTCGCCGGAGAATATCATTTTGTGATTTCCTCTGGAGTTGAAATTATCAGTTGCATCTGCGACAATCTGTGTAAAGTTGCCCTTAAGCTCCATCGTACCGGCATAAAGCTCGTTTGTCCACAGGTTGTGAACGCTCTGTGTTACGAAGTCTCCATGTACGGTAAGATAGTCATTTTCATCCGTCATATTCAGAGCCGCCTGTGATGCCGTATAAACAGAGTTGCCGTCTTCATCAGTACCTATATCCTGAAGTCTGTAGTCTCCTAAGATATCTACAGTACCGCCGCTGAGAGTAAGCCTTCCGCTCGGAGCAAGAACATTACCCTCAACAGCAAGCTCGCCCTTATTTACAGTTATATTACCGTGCTGTGTAAGGTCGCCCTTGACGATAAGTCTGCTGCCGCTCAGGTCAAAATCGCTGTACTGATCAAAGTTATTTACAAAAGAGTTGTTGCCAAGCTTGTTTATTCTTGCCACCATATCAACATCCGCATTCGCGGTGTTCTCGTAGATGTTGAAGCCGGAGTTTCCGGGAGTCTCAAAGATAACATCCTGATGCTTTGTGCCGGAAAGCACTACCTTATGTTCATTTCTGGAGTTGAAGTTATCACTGGCACTTCCGACAATCTGTGTGAAGTTGCCCTTAAGCTCCAGTGTACCGGCTGTAAGCTCGTTCGTCCACAGATTATGTACACTCTGGGTGTAGAAGTTTCCGGAAACTACAAATTTATCATTTGCATCTGTCATATTAAGAGAACCGTTGCATTTGCCGTAAACGGGCTGTTCGTTCTCATCCAGCGAAAGGCTCTGAAGCCTGTAGTCCTTGCTTACCTTTACAGTTCCGCCGCCGACAGTGAGCTTTCCGTCCTGATGCAGATAATTCTTTATAACAATAAGTGAACCCTTGTTGACATTTATATTGCCATACTCTGTGATATTGCCCTTTATGCCAAGGCGCTTGCCGTTCATATCAAGGCTGCCGTACTGGATAAAGTTTGATATTGTTGCGCTTGCGCCAAGCTTGTTTATCCTTCCGGTGATGTTTACATCCGTGCCTGTCACCTTTGAAAGGATATTGAAGCCGGAGCTTGTTGGTGCTTCAAAGAATATTTCCTGATGTCCTGCACCGGAAAGTATAATCTTATGGTTATCGCGGGAGTTGAAGTTATCAGTGGCATTTCCGACAAGCTGTGTGAAGTTGCCCTTAAGCTCAAGGGTACCTTCTGTCAGCTCGTTTGTCCACAGGTTATGTACGCTCTGGGTGTAGAAATCGCCGTTAACAAGGAAGTAGTCGTTCTCATTGGTCATACGAATGTTGCCGCTTGAATTGCCGTAAACCAACTGACCCTCTTCATTCTCTTCGATACCCTGTAATCTGTAATCTCCTCCGACCTTTACGGAACCGCCGGTCAGACGCAGATCACCGTCAGTGTGCTGATAATTACCCTTAACATCAAGCAGACCGTTGTTTACAACTATCTTGCCGCTGTACTCGGTAAGATCACCTGTAACGGTAAGGGTGTTCTCGTTCAGATCAAAGTCGCCGTACTGCTCAAAGGACTTGAACTCTGCGTCACAGCCTAAGGTAGTTATCCTGCCTTTATAGTCTATGTCTGTGTTTACTGTTCCTGCAAGCTCATTGAAGCCTGACGACCAAGGGTCAGCAAACGTTATTTTCTGGTTCCTTGTGCCGGAGAATATAACCTTATGGGTACCTCTGCAATTGAAGTTATCAGTTGCACTGCCTGTAAGCTGACTGAAGTTGCCCTTAAGCTCGAGAGTACCTGCTGTAAGCTCATTAGTCCACAGGTTATGTACGCTCTGGGTGTAGAAATTACCCTTTACAAGGAAGTAATCATCATCAGTAGTCATTCTCAGACAGCCGTTTGAATTGCCGTATACTGTTGCGCCGTTATCATCCTTATACGTATCCTGAAGTCTGTAGTTGCCTCCTACCAAAACAGAACCGCCGTTAAAACGCAGATTACCGTCCTGATGCATATAATAGCTCTTGACATCAAGCGTGCCCTCATTTACATATATATCTCCGTGCTGTCTCATATATCCGCTGAGAGTAAGAGTCTGTCCGTTGACATCAAGACTGTCGTACTGCGTGAAGTTCCTTATCTGACAGTTATCTCCGATAGTTCTTATCCTGCCCACAACATCAACATTTGTATTCGGTGTTGCTGCAAGTATATTGAAGCCGGAATATGTGGGGTCTGCAAAATTCATCTTCTGATTTCCCTCACCGGAGAAAATCACCTTATGAGTACCTCTGCAATTGAAGTTATCAGCTGCACTGCCGGTAAGCTGATTGAAGTTACCCTTAAGCTCCAGCGTACCTGCTGTAAGCTCATTCGTCCACAGGTTATGTACGCTCTGGAAATAGAAGTTGCCGCAAACAAGGAAGTAGTCGTCATCGTTTGTCATTTTCAGTACGCCGTCTGAGTTGCCGTATGATGTATTGCCGTATGTATCCGTATAAACTTCCTGCATCCTGTAGTCGCCGTATACAGTAAGCTTGCCGCCTGAAAGTGTAAGTGTGCCGTTGTAATGATTATAGTTGCCCTTAACGATAAGCTCACCGCCGTCAATGTTGACAGTGTTCCACGAGTTAAAATCGCCCTCGATCGTGAGCTTATAGCCGTTAAGGTCGATCTTGCCGGCAGCATTTACATTTCCTTCAAGAACCATGTCCTCATAAAGAGTGATGGCAGGCATAGCAATAAGCGGTGTATCGCCCGGTTCTCCGGTATCAGTTATAAAGCCGACAGAAGGATAATCCTGCAATACCTCTGCGCTTGCAGGCAGTGCCGAGACTGACGATATCAGTACCGCAGCCAGAAGGCACGCAAGTATTCGTTTGGATTTCATAATAAACACCTCTCCAAATAGAAATTATAGTTTTCATACACATACACTCTGTTCCGGTGCAGCAGGGGAACACTTACCTCTCCCGTTGTATCGGAGCCACCCTGACACTCACCATATTATTCCCCCTTTTGCAATAGTCTTTTTAGACATACCATTTTTCTGTTCCGAAATATACTCGCTGTTAAACTAGCGTAACTATTGTACAAATTGTAGCACATTAATACTAATTTGTAAAGATATTCTTGAAAAATTTTTAGCCAAAACATAGTGCAAGGCTTGCACTCCCGATTCGCGCTGGCGTTCGCTAAAGCTCACTCTGATATCCTGACCGAACATTCACTACCCGCGATTGACGGCGGCGCAGAGCCTGCGCACCCGATTCGCGTTGGCGTTCGCTTACGCTCACTCTGACATTCAGACCGAAACTTCACTGCCCGCGTTTCTCCGCCCAACACGCCCCTTACGGTGCGCTTATGGGCGGTTTTGTTTGTGGAGGATAGTCGTAGACGTGTACTGTAGTAGCCAAAGTGCTCCCTAAGGAGCACGACGCGGACGGTTCAAACAAATGTGGATGCGTTGTTAAGTCGTCCAGTGCGGTCACGCACCGCCGGCGCAGCCCTTAAAGGGCTGCTGTTTCGGCTGTTTTCTACGGACATATAGTCTCTTTCCCTATTCAACTTCATGCGCCTGTACAGTTTGAAGTCGAAGTTTTTATTACACTTACTATAATTCGTTTTCGCTGTGCGAAAACATACCACTATTATTCATTTTTCAGTCTTAAGTTTTCAGTATTCATTAACTCTTTTCATGCGCCTGTACAGTTTGAAGTCGAAGTTTTTATTACACTTACTATAATTCGTTTTCGTACCCCAAGGGCACTTCCTACGGGCGCCTAGCGAACGTACCACAACTATTCACTATTCGTTATTCACCATTCACTATTCACTATTTCCGGACATGGAATATATTCAGCGGTTTTAGAAAAGGGGTTTCCCCATTCGGGTGCTTTGCAAAACTTATTTCGCTGTATAATGTAAAAAACAGTTGAATTAATTTTTGTATATGATAAAATATATATGGATAACTAAAAAGGGGAGGTATAAACTTGTGGGATGTAGTTTTAAATGCGTATAATTGGTTTGTTGCATTGATGCTTACCTTCAAGGCAACAGACGTACTTGATATAATGGTAGTGTCCTTCATTATTTACAACCTTATAAAGATAGTGAGAGAAACAAGAGCCGAACAGCTTGTAAAGGGTATCCTTATAATATTGGTGGCATACTTTATCGCAGGACTGTTCAACCTGAAAATGCTCAATACCTTGTTTACATCATTCTTCCAGTTTTCTGTGCTTGCGGTGCTTATCGTGTTCCAGCCGGAGCTGAGAAGCGCTCTTGAACACATAGGCAGAAGCAAGATAGCTAAGTACTGGAACAAAATTTCCGGCGGAGATAACCTCGAAGAGGAAAAAATAAAGAAAGCCCGTTCCGGAATAAAATGTGTTGTGGAAGCAGCCAATAACTTCCAGAAAACAAAAACAGGCGCTCTGATAGTTTTTGAACGTCAGACAAAGCTCGGCGAAATAATCGACACCGGTACTATAATAAACGCTGAGCCGTCTGTGCCGATGATAGGAAACATATTCTTCAATAAGGCTCCTCTGCATGACGGCGCAATGGTGATACGTGACGGTATGCTTTATGCGGCAGGCTGTATATTACCGCTTACACAGAACAACAGCAGTGTGGATGTGGATCTGGGAACACGCCACAGAGCCGCTCTGGGAATCAGTGAAAACAGTGACGCAGTGATAGTTGTTGTATCCGAAGAGACGGGAACTATATCAATAGCTCTCAACGGCAATATCACAAGAGACTATACAAGAGAAACTCTCAATGCCGCACTGGAAGAACTGCTTATCCCGAAACATACAGAAAGATCCGAGCGTATACCTATAACCTCAGGGGCAAAGAAGGGAAAGAAAAATGAAAAAGATAAAGAATAAACTCGGCTTCAAGCTTTTCTATAATGATAAGTTCGTTATGTTTTTTTCCATTCTTGTGGCGTTCATAGCGTGGGTAGGTGTATCGTCTACCTCAGAGGAAACGACTATTTTTACAGTAACGGATATACCCGTCACACTTCCGGAGCTTACTAACGACCTGAGATATTATGGCGCAGACGACCTTACGGCAGATGTCAAGATATCCGGCAACGCTCTTGTTGTTACAAGCGTTACAGGTGATGATATCTATATAACCGCATCCGATGTCAGCCACATTACAGATGCGGGTATATACACCATAGACCTTATCCCGAAGAAAAGCGGCATAAAGACAGATTATTCCTTTGAGTCGTCCGTGTCACCGTCAAATATCAGCGTATACGTTGACGGCTATGCGGAAAAGGAAATAACCATCAACGACAAGATAGTAGTAAACTCTGTGGCGGCGGACTGCTATGCTTCACAGACAGTCCTCTCACAGCAGACAGTGAAGCTTACAGGTGCTGAGTCTGTCATAAACAGTATCGTGGAAGCAGACGCAGAGTATACCTTCATGTCAAGCCTTTCCGAAACTACAGTAGTAAAGGCGCCTATAGTTTTCTATGACTCCGCAGGCAACAAGGTGGAAAGCAGCTATATAAACGCAGACATCTCCGAAGTGGACGCAACAGTTCCGATATTACAGGTGCTGACAGTTAACATAACACCGAACCTTACAAATGTTCCGGGCTATCTTAACGCAAGCGACTCCTTTATTACCGTTGAGCCGTCAACTATAAGACTCGCAGTTCCGAGCAACGCAAGCCTTGACGAGATCTATACTTCTGCTATAGATTTCTCTAAGGTTGACCTTACCACCAATAAATTTGAGGTTGATATAGAAATACCGTCAGGCTGCAAAAACATAGACGGAACAGAAAAAGCAACAGTCACCTTCGACACCTCAGAGATGACCACAAAGACCCTCACAGTATCAAAATTCACAATAGAAAATGAGGGCGCAGAACAGACCGCTGCGGTATCCACAAAATCCATAAAGGTAACGCTCATAGGTCCTAAGAGCACATTAGCTGCCATGACAGCCTCACAGATAAATGCTTCAATAGACATCAGCGAAAAATCAACGCTGACTGACGGTATTTTTGAGTTGCCGGTATCATTGTCTATCGACAGCCGTGCAACAGACTGCTGGATACAAGGCTCCTACACGGTAAACGTAAGCTTCTCTGAAAAGAAAGCCGAAGAGTCATCCACAGCATCCTCAAAACCGACTTCAACCCAAAGTGCGTGACCCCGCAGCGGGTGACCACGCAGGACGACTTAGAACGCATCTGCATTTGTCTGAGCAGTCCGCGCCGGTGCGTGACCGCACTGGACAACTTAGAACGCATCAACTTATAATTGTACCGTCCGCGTCGTGCCCCATAGGGGGCACTTTGGCTAATACAGTTCACGTCTATAGTTTTAATGTGGAATTGTAACAGTTAGGAGTGAGGAATGAATTAATTTCTATCCTCCAAAAATTAAAACGCTCATAAGCACTCCGTAGAACCCCTCCGGCACTTCGTGCCACCTCCCCTAAAGGGCTTTGAGGTGCGTTGTACTTTGAGCTTTGAGCTTTGAGCTTTGAGCTTTGAGCTTTGGGCTTTGGGCTTTGAGCTTTGGGCTTTGAGCTTTGAGCTTTTTCTGACCACTAAACACTAGCCACTAACCACTAAATACCGTGAAGAGAAAAATTACAATAGTTTAAAATAAGGAGTAAAAGAAATGCCCATTGTATATTTTGTTGTACCGTGCTACAACGAAGAGGAAGTGCTGCCTGAGACTATTAAAAGACTTACCGATAAGCTTGAACGTCTTATCCAATCAGGCAAAGCTGAAGAGGAAAGCCGTATGCTTTTTGTGGATGACGGCAGCAAGGATGAAACATGGAATATCATATCGCAATACAGCAAAGAAAATAAATACGTTGGCGGAGTAAAGCTTTCACGCAACAGAGGACATCAGAATGCCCTTCTCAGCGGACTGATGACAGCTATGGACAACTGCGATTGTGCGATTTCCCTTGATGCAGACTTGCAGGATGATATAGAGGTCATCGACCAGTTCATTGACAAATACATGGAGGGATGTCAGATAGTTTACGGCGTCAGGAGCAGCAGAAAAAAGGACACCGCTTTCAAAAGGACAACTGCACAGGGATATTATAAATTCATGAAGCTGCTTGGTGTGGATATCGTGTATAACCACGCAGACTACCGCCTGATGGGCAGTGAAGCCCTGAAAGCTCTTTCGGAATACAGTGAGGTCAATCTTTTCCTCAGGGGAATAGTTCCCCTCATAGGCTACCGCTGCGACTATGTATATTATGAACGCAATGAGCGTTTTGCAGGTGAATCAAAGTATCCGCTTAAAAAGATGCTGAAATTTGCAATTGACGGTATCACATCCTTCAGTGTGAAGCCGCTGAAGCTTATCTCAAACATAGGTATCATTATATGCTTTTTCAGTATTATCGGATTTATTTATGCACTGATATCGTTTTTTACAGGCTCGGCAGTATCCGGCTGGGCGTCCACTATATGCTCCATCTGGTTCTTAGGCGGTCTGCAAATGCTCTGCGTGGGAATAGTGGGTACCTATGTAGGAAAAATATATAACGAAGTCAAACGCCGTCCGAGATATCACATTGAAGAAAAAATCATCAATGACGAGGATGATTACTGATACTAATTCGCATACAGGAATAATCCTGTGACAGCGGCAATACAATAATTATTAAAAAAGGAAAAAACACACGGGGAGATGATATTATGGATATTACAGAAAAGATAATGGAATATAAAGAAGATATGCTCAGAGATATAGACCGGCTTATCAGGATACGCTCTGTTTCCTCCACAAATCCGGAAGCCGCTTCAAAAGCCCTTGAATACATTCTTAAAAGAGCCGATGAAATGGGCTTTGCTACAAAGAACATTGACAACATTGCAGGTCACGTGGAATACGGTGAGGGCAGCGAAATAGCTGCGGTGCTTGCCCATGTAGACGTAGTTCCGGCAGGCGACGGCTGGAGCGTTGAACCCTATCAGCTGACCGAAAAGGACGGTCGTTACTACGGCAGAGGTATAGTTGATGACAAGGGTCCTGCTGTAGCTGCGCTGTACTGTCTGAAAGCTATCAAGGACAGCGGAATTGTTCCCGTAAGACGCATAAGACTGATATATGGTGCAGCGGAAGAAATAGGCATGGACGATATGCAGAAATATTTTTCCGTTGAAGAAATGCCAACAATGGCATTCACCCCCGACTCAGAATACGGCATTTGCTGCTGTGAGAAGGGTATCATGCACCTTGAGGTATCGTCTCAATACCATGACGGCACTATACTCACAGAGTTACAGGCAGGCAACGCCATAAACGCTGTACCGTCAAAGGCTTACGCGCTGATAGACTGCACCGAAAACGAAGACCACCAGCTCAGACGTTTTGCAGACGCAAGAGCAGGAGAATATGATTTTATATATACAATGGACGGACTTCGTATAGCCGCAACAGGAAAAGCTGCCCATGCTTCTGTACCGGAAGAGGGCTTGAATATGGCAACTCATCTTATAAGGATACTTGCTGCCAACTTCGGACAGCTTGTTCTGGGAAGTCTTTGCAGCTTCATTGACGATGCTATCGGACTTGAAACAGACGGACAGTCACTTGGTATAGCGTGCAGGGATGAAGAGTCCGGCGCGCTGACAGTCAATGTCGGTGTTGTTGACATCAACGAGAAGTCATCCAGAGCCTGTATTGATGTAAGGTACCCTGTCACTGCCGACAGCGAAGAGATATTTGACAAGATATGCGAAAGAGCTTCCTATGACGGTCTGCGTGTAAAGCTTATCAATCACGAGCCTCCCCTCTCCGTATCGAAGGATGCGCCCATAATATCCATGCTCAATGACGCCTACAAATCTGTAACGGGTACTGATGCGGTTATATACTCCACCGGCGGCGGAACCTACGCAAGAACTCTTAAAAACAACGGTGTAGCCTTCGGACCGATATTTGAAGGCGACCCGTCAAACATCCATAACGCTGATGAAAGCATAAGCGCAGACAATTTCCTTCTCCACACAAAGATATGTGCAAAAGCTATCTATAACCTATGCACATACGACAAGCCGCAAACCTGAAGCCGCCATTAAAAGCTATCAGCAAAAAACCGACAACACGGAGCTAAACTCCTGCTGCCGGTTTTTTATTTTCCACTTTTCACACTTATTCTGATTTACCTTTTTATTTATCCTCCCGCATGATTTGTTTTAATACGGATACAAGCCTGTCGATATCCGATGCTCTTGTGAATACAGACGGCGATACCCTTACTGTACCTGTTTCCTCGCTGCCCATCATCCTATGAGCAGCAGGACAACAATGCAGCCCTGCACGTACAGCTATACCGTATCTGTTCAGTCTCTGCGCAGTTGTCTCGCTGTCTGCTCCTTCAATGTTAAATGACAGTATCGGAACAAAATATCCTTCCTCAGGCTCCGGCAGATACAGCCTTATCCCCTCTGTTTTCTTTAATTCTCTATATAAACGCTTTATGAGCGTGAACTCATGCTCTGCGATGTTTTCGGGTTTATTCCTCCGGACAAACTCTATACCTGCCCTGAGTCCTGCAATACCATACAGATTTGGCGTACCGCTTTCCAGCTTATCCGGAAGCTCGGCAGGCTGTAAAAACGATACCGAATTACTGCCCGTTCCGCCCTCGATAAGAGTATCCGGCACTTCCGGACAGTTGACGATAAGAATTCCGGTACCCATAGGTCCATACAGACCCTTGTGTCCGGCAACACATAAATAATCTATTCTGCTTTTCTTCAGGTCAATGGGTATCAAGCCTGCGCTCTGCGCTGCGTCCACTGCCATCAGCAGACCGTATTCATGGGCAAGCGCGGAAAGACGTTCTACAGGCACTCTTATTCCCCACACATTGGATGCCTGAGTACATACTATCATCCTTGTTTTTGCGTTTATCGCTTCTCTGAAAGAAGCTATGGTTTTATCGTCATCAAAAGGATACACCTTTGCCGCCGTACAGGTAATACCTGACGCTTTCATTTTTTCTATCGGACGCATAACTGCATTATGCTCCATTTCCGACACCACTACATGGTCACCGCTTTTCAGAATTCCTTTTAAAACAATATTCATGGCGGAAGTACAGTTCAGGGTAAAGCATACATTTTCTTCGGACTCTGCCCCAAAAAATTCCGCCGCTGTTTTTCTTGCCTTGAATATTTCTTCAGAAGCACGTAAAGACAGGCTGTGTCCGCTTCTTCCGGGATTTGCGGAAAGACCAAGGGACCTTGACACAGCATTTCTGACAATCTGAGGTTTTGGGTAGGTTGTTGCTGAATTATCCAGATATATCATTTTCTGCTCCTTTCCGTTCGTCCGATAACCTTGATACCGTTTTCTGCAAGGAGACTCATTGCTTCATCTGTACGGGCAGGCACATAAAGACTGTAGCCGCAGCCTTGTCTCAGGCTGTTTCTTGGTGTACGTTCTATCTCAGCGTTTATCCCATATTGTCTGAGCAGTTCTCTTCCCCTCATAGCATTAGTTATTGACGACATCATTATCAGATTTTTTTCCATCATTTTCACCTCCACACTACATTATATGCGTGCGTGACCGCACTGGACAACTTAACAACGCATATGCTTTACTAAAATCCATCCGCGTCGGTGCGTGACCGCACTGGACGACTTAACAACGCATCCACATTTGTTTGAACCGTCCGCGTCGTGCTCCTTAGGGAGCACTTTGGCTACTACAGTACACGTCTACGACTATCCTCCACAAACAAAACCGCCCATAAGCGCACCGTAAGGGGCGTGTTGGGCGGAGAAACGCGGGCAGTGAAGTTTCGGTCAGAATATCAGAGTGAGCGCAAGCGAACGCCAGCGCGAATTGGGAGCGCAGGCTCTGCGCCGGTTGACAAATTGGGGAAATGAGAGTAAAATATTATTACAGCGTGTTGCAGCAACTGCGTAAATCCGGTTGTTGCGGCAGGCTGTTATTTTTTTGCTTGAAAGGATGTTTGATTGAAATGGAAAAAAATGCAAATGCTTTTCTTGGAGAAGAACGTGTTTCAAGACTTATGATGAAGTATGCTGTTCCTTGTATTATCTCTCTGCTCGTCGGCGCACTGTATAATATAGTTGATCAGATCTTTATCGCCAATGCCGCATATCTCGGCTCCTATGGCAACGCCGCAAATACTGTCGTATTTCCACTGACGGTTATCGCTCTGGCTGTGGCTGTGATGATAGGTGACGGCTGCTGCGCTTTTGTCAGTCTGAAGCTTGGTATGAATGAAACAGATAAAGCAAGAAAAAGTGTGGGTAACTCTGTTGTTATGATCGTTGTCAGCAGTATTGTGCTGTGTGCGCTGTACCTGATATTCAGCGACCCGATAATCTCTATGTTCGGCGGTACTGTTAATGATGAAACGTTCAGACATTCAAAGGAATACTTTTTCTACATTTCTCTGGGAATACCCTTCTATATGTTCGGACAGGCTATGAACCCTGTGATAAGAGCTGACGGCAGCCCAAAGTTCGCTATGATATCAACACTTGCAGGTGCTGAACTTAATATTATTCTTGACCCGATTTTTATTTTCGTTTTTCAGTGGGGAATGATGGGTGCCGCCCTTGCAACAGTAATAGGTCAAGTCATTACAGCGGCTCTTGCAGTGTGGTACCTTTGCAATATGAAGCTTGTAAGACCCAAAAAAGAGGACTTCCGCATAAGCAGCTCAGTATCCGGCAAGACACTGACACTTGGCATTACCAGCTTTTTGTCACAGATTTCGCTTGTTGCCGCAATGGCAGCTATAAACAATATGATAAGACAGTACGGCGCTATTGACCCTATCTTCGGTCAGGAACAATACGCTCAGATACCTATGGCAGTTGTCGGAATAGTAATGAAGTTTTTCCAGATAGTTATTTCTATCGTAGTAGGTATGGCGGCAGGATGTATACCTATTGTCGGATTTAATATGGGCGCAGGGCTTACAGGGAGAGTACGGGAACTGTTTACAAAGCTTCTTTTAGCCGAAGGTATCGTGGGAGCCGCCGCGCTTATCATAGTTGAGCTATTCCCACAGCAGCTTATCAATATATTCGGCGCCGCAAATGAAAGCGTATATTATACGGATTTTGCCATTCATGCTTTCCGGATATATTTGTGTATGATGATCTTCGCTTGTGTAAATAAAGCCTGCTTTATATTTTTACAGGCAATGGGTAAAACTTTGGAGTCTACAGTTCTGTCAATGGTAAGAGAGATAGTTTTCGGTGTGGGATTTGCTATGCTGTTCCCTGTCTTTTTCGGCTTGGACGGCGTTCTGTATTCAATGCCCGTATCTGATATTCTCACGTTCCTTATTGCGTTGTTCCTTATTATAAAGACCTACCGTTCTCTTCCGGGCGGCAAGCTCAGAACTCCTGTTCGTGCTGACGTAAGTTAAAGTGGTTTTTATACAGCTTAATAACTGCCGAAGCTTCAGACACTCAAAGGATACGCCTTTGAGTGCCTTTTGTTTCCACAACAAGACCAACTCTTATTTTCAAACAGCTTATCAGACCTGTTTCATCTCAGAGAATATATTCCACAAGAATTTCTTTTCGTCTTATATTTTGCCATTTTTTCGTGTAATTTTAATAACAAATTGTTAGTTATATTTAACCACCATAAATGCGTATACTCGTTTTAATAACCACAATATATAGTAAAGAAAATGTCTATAAGTTAAAATATCACCATATAAAATAATAATTATTATTACTTTTTGTGCATCTGCACGATTATTGAAAATGAGCATCTTTTAGTGTTGACAAAAGAATAAAAGGGTTATATATTTAAGATATGGGAAAAATTAAAGGACATAACTTTGTAAATAATTATTCACACATAAGTTCATGCAAAATATAATATTCTTACGTCCTTACTATCCGGTTGAAAACGAAAGGGGAGCATTAATATGAATAGTGAATTTGCAGAGGCTTGGGAAGGCTTTGAAGGAAGAATATGGAAGATCGAAGTCAATACAAGAGACTTTATACAGAAAAACTATCGTCCGTATGACGGCGATGAGTCTTTCCTTGAGGGCCCGACAGATGCAACAAATAAACTCTGGAACAGGGTGCAGGAGCTTCAGAAGGAAGAGAGAGCAAAGGGCGGAGTCCTTGATATGGAGACAAAAGTGGTTTCCGGACTTACCGCTTACGGCGCTGCATATATCAGTGAGGATAAGGAGCTTGAAAAGGTCGTCGGTATCCAGACCGATAAACCTCTTAAGCGCGCTTTTATGCCCTTCGGCGGTATAAAAATGGCTGAGCAGTCCTGCCAGACCTACGGCTATACCCCCGACCCTGAGCTTCATAAGATCTTCAGCGAATACGTTACAACGCATAACGAGGGTGTGTTCGATGTATATACACCTGAAATAAAGGCTGTTCGTCACAACAGGATAATCACCGGTCTGCCGGACACCTACGGCAGAGGACGTATCGTGGGCGATTACAGACGTGTCGCTCTGTATGGCATCGACTACCTTATAAATGAAAAGAAAAAAGACCTTGCAAACTGCGGCGATGGCACAATGACAGAGGAAGTTATCAGACTCCGTGAGGAAATTGCAAAGCAGATAAAGGCTCTTAACGGTATGAAAAAAATGGCTGAGCTGTATGGCTTTGATATCTCTATGCCTGCTAAGAATGCAAAAGAGGCTGTACAGTGGCTGTACTTCGGTTACCTTGCCGCTATCAAGACTCAGAACGGCGCAGCTATGAGCGTCGGAAGAGTTTCTACCTTCCTTGATATATATATCCAGAGAGACCTTGACAGAGGTACCATAACCGAGAAGGAAGCTCAGGAGCTTATCGACCATTTCGTAATGAAGTGCAGAATTGTAAAATTCGCAAGAATACCTTCATACAACCAGCTCTTCTCCGGCGACCCGGTATGGGCTACACTTGAGGTCGCAGGTATCGGCTGTGACGGCAGGTCTATGGTAACAAAGAACGACTTCCGTTTCCTCCATACTCTTGAAAACATGGGACCCTCACCTGAGCCGAACCTTACAGTTCTTTATTCCTCAGCTCTCCCCGCAAACTTCAAGAAATACGCTTCAAAAATTTCTATCAATACAAGCTCTGTTCAGTATGAGAACGATGATGTCATGAAGCCTGTATGGGGCGACGACTATTCTATCTGCTGCTGTGTATCCGCTACTCAGACAGGTAAGGAGATGCAGTTCTTCGGCGCAAGAGCAAACCTTGCAAAGTGTCTGCTCTATGCCCTCAACGGCGGTGTTGATGCAAAGACCCGCGAGCAGGTAGCTCCTCCCTTCAAGAAGATAACATCCGAATATCTTGATTATTATGAAGTAACAGAAAGCTATGAGCGCATGATGGACTGGCTTGCAGGACTGTATGTAAACACCCTCAACCTTATCCATTATATGCACGACAAATATTACTATGAAGCAGCTGAGATGGCTCTTATAGATACTGATGTACGCCGTACATTTGCTACAGGTATCGCAGGCTTCTCTCATGTTGTAGACTCACTCAGTGCAATAAAATATGCAAAGGTAAAGCCTGTAAGAGATGATGCAGGTATCTGTGTAGACTTTAATGTTGAAGGAGACTTCCCGAAATACGGCAACGATGACGACCGTGCCGATGATATCGCATTGTGGCTGCTCAGGACATTCCTTGAAAAAGTCAAGAAGCACCACACATACAGAAATTCCGAGCCTACTACATCAATACTCACCATCACTTCAAATGTAGTATACGGCAAGGCAACAGCCAATATGCCCGACGGCAGACGCGCAGGTGCGCCGCTTTCACCGGGTGCTAACCCAAGCTACGGCGCAGAACAGAACGGACTTCTTGCATCTCTCAACTCTGTTGCAAAGCTGCCCTATCATTGGGCGCTGGACGGTATTTCAAATACCCAGACAATAAGCCCCGATGCTCTCGGTCATGCCGAGCAGGAGCGTATCGACAATCTTGTACAGATCATGGACGGCTACTTTGACCAGGGCGCACATCATCTGAATGTCAATGTATTCGGTACAGAAAAGCTCATTGACGCTATGGAGCATCCTGAAAAGGAAGAGTATGCAAACTTTACTATCCGTGTATCAGGTTATGCAGTAAAATTCATCGACCTTACAAAGGAACAGCAGCTTGATGTTATTTCACGTACCTGTCACAAAACACTGTGATGTGCGATAAAAACACGATAATAATAAACAGCGCATTCCGGTTTTCCGGTGCGCTGTTTTCTGTGTATTATAGCGATACAATTATATAGACGCATCAGGTGAGTTTCTCGGGGGAAACCATTTTCTGGCGAAAAAATGGTTTCCCCCGAACCCCCTTCCTAAATTCGCTGACTTTAATATACGTTTTTTGCAATTATTACTTTGGAATACTATAATAACATTTCTGAGGTGACATAAAAACATGAATACGTCTGATATCAACATGAATACAATCGGATATGTCCATTCACTTGAAAGCTTCGGGTCTGTAGACGGTCCCGGAGTACGGTTTGTAGTATTTTTAAAGGGCTGCAATATGCGCTGCAAATTCTGCCACAATCCCGATACATGGAGCGGCAAAGGACAGGAATGGACAGCGCAGGAGCTGTACAATCACGTCAGAAGATACAAAAGCTATTGGAAAAATAACGGCGGTATAACTGTAAGCGGCGGCGAGCCTTTATTGCAGCTTGATTTTGTCACAGCGTTCTTTTCAGCTGCAAAGCAGGAGAATGTCCACACAACACTTGACACTGCCGGACAGCCATTCAGCATGGACGAAGAATATCTTAAACGCTTTGATAAGCTTATGGACGTGACAGACCTGTTTATGCTTGACCTTAAGCTTATGGACAAACAGGGTCACAAGGAGCTTACCGGAACTGACAACAGCAATATATTTGAAATGGCGGAATATCTCTCGGCTCACGGAAAAAGGATGTGGATACGTCATGTACTTGTTCCCGGCGTCACAGATGATGAAGCCGACCTTGAATCTATGTATAAGTTTATTTCCGGACTCAAAACTGTTGACAGAGTGGAGATACTTCCATATCATACCTTAGGACTGATAAAATGGCAGGAAGCCGGTATACCCTATCCTTTGGAGGGAGTTCCGACCCCTTCCCCGGAGGAAATCAAACGTGCAGAAAAGCTCCTCCATACAAATGAATACAACTAAAAGAACCGCAGATATCTCTTGCATAAACACAAGCAGACATCTGCGGTATTTTATTATCCCATACATAACAGCGGACGGCTTATAGCTCAAAGCCTAACGATTAAAGTTCAAAGCCCATAGCTCAAAGCCCAAAGCTCAAAACCCAAAGCACAAAGTACAAAGCTTTCCGTTTATTCCACATTAAAACTATAGACGTAAACAATAACAGCCAAAGCACTCCCTTAGGAGTGCGACGCGGCGCAGAGCCTGCGCTCCCAATTCGCGCTAACGTTCGCTAAAGCTCACTCTGGATATTCTGACCGAAACTTCATTGTCCGCGTTTCTCCTCCTAACACGCCCCTTACGGTGCGCTTATGGGCGGTTTAATTTGTGGAAGTTGATGCGTTCTAAGTTGTCCGGCGCGGTCACGCACTATTTCTTCTTTTTCTTTGCAGCCTTGACGATAAGGGTAAGGGTTATTGCGGCTGCGGCAGCTCCGGCAGCACCGATAGCAGCCTTCTTCCTGAATTGCTCTCTTCTCTCCTGCTCCTTAAGCTCTGCAATTATATCATCATCAAGAATGACTTCATCTGTTTCGATAACTATTTCTTCCTCGTCATCGTCAGACTTTTCGTCAGAGTCATCAGCTATTACAGCTTCAACATCTGTTTCCTTAGCGTGCTTCTCTCTGAGCTTCTTGATGATCTTTGTAACAAGCGCAAAAAGATGCTTGTCCTCTTCCTCAGTGACCTCTACGGTTATCTCTTCCGTATCCTCGCCGGACTCTTCTTCAGCAGCTTCGGTTTTATCTTCGGAAGCTTCTTCAGCGGTCTGCTCGTCGGATGCTTCTGTAGACTCGGCAGCTTCTTCTGCTGCTTCTGCAACAGCTTCCTCAGATGCTTCTTCGGGCTGTTCAGCTTCTGCGGCAGTTTCCTCTGCTGCTTCTTCCACAGCCTCTTCCACTGCTATTTCTGCTGCTTCATCTTCAACTGCTTTATTCTTTCTGGACATTGTATATACTTCCTTTCATAAAAATCTAATAACAACATGATTAATTTTATCATAGTTGCATATAAAAGTCAACATACATTTGAATTTTTTTGTGCCGGCAAGCTGTCGGTGCCGATTCGCAGCGCAGAGTCTGCGCACCTAATTCGCGGCGCAAGGCTTGCACACCCAATTCGCGGCGGCGTTCGCTAAAGCTCACTCTGAACATAAATTACATTTCCCTATTCAACTTCATGCGCCTGTACAGCACGGGTAATATTTCGCCCACTATAATTATTAACTTAGTGTTTCTGGCTCATAGTTATTTTTTATTATCAGTAAAAACCGGAGCCGCCGCAAGTATTATTTGCGGCAGCTCCGGTAATTGTTATTATTTTTAATATTATCCGATAAAGCGGCAAAGTCCCAATGTCATTAACATTAGTTTTTTTTCGCACTGCCTTGCGGCAGCAGGAAACTTTATTGTGACCGCTACAAGGGGAAGCCCTCTTCCAGGGCTTCCCCTCTTCAAAAACAGTCC
>CAMHOE010000029.1 GCA_946186665.1 uncultured Clostridia bacterium
TATTCTTAGAATTTTAGATTTCTAATTTTCTTTTGAAGAAACTTGATTTCCATGACTTCGAGCCACCTCCCCTTTCATGGGAGACTTTGTGTGGCTATGACCTGACTCTGAACTTTGAGCTTTGGACTTTGAGCTTTTGATGTATGAGGGTTAAGCTGCTCACTAACCACTAAACACTAACTACTAAACACTAACGGAAAAGGAGACATTATTATGACAGTCATTGAAGAAATGGGCAAAAAAGCAAAGGCGGCTTCAAGAGTGCTCGCTAATGCAGGTGAGAAAAAAAATATCGCACTTAAGGCTATTGCTAAGGCTATTATCGACAACACCGACAAGATCATAAAGGCAAATATGATCGACCTTGACAACGGTGAGAAAAACGGATTATCCGCTGCGCTGCTTGACAGACTGAGACTTGATGAGGGCAGGATACAGGGAGTTGCAGATGGTGTGCTTGAAGTTGCTGCTCTTGCCGATCCCATAGGTACGGTCATATCAGGTCACACAAGACCTAACGGTATGCAGATAACTAAGGTTCGTGTGCCGCTGGGCGTTATCGGCATTATCTTTGAATCACGCCCCAATGTTACGGTCGATGCCGCAGTTCTCTGTCTGAAAAGCGGAAATGCTGTTATCCTCAGGGGCGGCAAGGAAGCTATAAACTCCAACAAGTGTCTGACAGAGATCATGCAGGACGCTATAGAAAAATCCGGTCTTGACAGAAATTCCGTTCAGCTTATTGAAGATACCTCAAGACGTTCATCTGTAGAGCTTATGGAACTGACAGATTATCTTGATGTTCTTATCCCCAGAGGCGGCAAGGGTCTTATTAAGGCAGTCGTTGAAAATGCAAAGGTACCTGTTATCGAAACAGGTGCAGGCAACTGTCATGTTTATGTTGATGACAGTGCGGATATAGATATGGCTGCAAATATTATCTACAACGCAAAGACATCACGTCCTTCAGTATGTAATGCTATAGAAACTATACTCGTACATGAGAAAATAGCAGACAAAGCCCTGCCTGTGATAAAGGCAAGGCTCGATGAGAAAAATGTAGAGCTTCGCGGCTGTGAAAAAACTGCTGCTATACTTGGCGACAGCGTTATACCTGCAACTGAAAGCGATTGGGAAACCGAATACGGTGACTACATTCTTGCTGTAAAGGTGGTTTCCTCTCTGGAAGAAGCAACGGAACATATCGCTAAATACTCTACAGGACACAGCGAGTGTATCGTGACAGAAAACTATAGAAACGCTAAACTCTTTACTGCCGCTGTAGATTCCGCAGCAGTATATGTCAATGCCTCCACACGCTTTACTGACGGCGGCGTATTTGGTCTGGGTGCAGAAATAGGTATATCTACCCAGAAACTCCACACAAGAGGTCCTATGGGTCTTAACGAGCTGACATCAGTAAAATTCATAATCGAAGGCGACGGTCAGATACGCTGATCATATAAGAAGATACATCAGCGCCATGATAAGGCTGTTATCTGAGCTTTCATCCATGAGCAGAAGTATAAGCCCAAGTATAAGAGTCTTTTCCTTGTCCTTGAAAAGTGTATCGAACAAACCGCCCGTACCGCTGAAAGGTAAGTCCGGTTTTTCCGGTATATCATAACTGTCATTATATTCCTGCCGGCTTTCTTTGTGTGCATCAGACTGTGGAGGAATGTCCGGAACGGAGACCTGCTTTTCCGACTGAGACGTGTTTGTATTTGCTGCCCTGTCAGGCTGTCTGCGTCTGTTGTCTGTGGGCTTGCCCCTTTGGTTCATACCCTGTTCCCTGCCGGCTTCCCCCTGCTGACCGTAAGAGGCGGCTCGGCGCTGCATCTCCTGCGCGCGCCGCATTGCCTCCTGCTGCATTTTTTTCATCTCACTGTTCGTCATAAGCACCGCCCTCATCCCAATTATTTGCTGAACTGTTTATTTGAATAGATCAAAGCCCGAGCTTTTCAGAACAGGCAGGAGCTTCATGATGGACAAAAGCCTTATCGCACTGTCGATACGTTTAGAGCGTTCCTCGTGCATGAAGGGCTTCAAGGCTCTGAGCAGCCGTGTACTGTCATCTTCGCTGTTCATGGACTGCAAAAGCGGAGCCAGCTTCATTACAGCACCAAGCATATTCGGGTCGGGCATACTTCCGGCTTTTTCCCTTTGCGGAACGGACGGGGGAGCATTTGGCTCCGGAGTATGAGCGTTTACCGGTGCGGCAGGCGGGGACTGACTTAACAGCCCCGTAAGCCCCTTTATCTGTTCCATTGTCCCGGGGTCGCTCAGAAGCTCACTTATCTTACGGGACAGATCTTCCATAGCTTATTTTTCCCCCATCAGCTTTTTCAGAAGAGCCTGAGCCTGAGGTGTGTTCAGCAGCTTCTCTGTCTGGTTCTTATCAGCAAGAATACTCTCCACTTTTTTCTGCTGTTCCTCCGACAGGCTGTTGAATAGCTTATCAACGCTGTTCTTATCCATATTATCACCACCTCTGCATTATTATGTAAAACGGGAGGCAAATATGAAAATTTTAGTTTTATCTGATTCACACGGTTATACCTCTGATATTGAGCTTGCCATCCGCAAACACAAAAAAGCAGAGGTAATAGCGTTTTGCGGTGACGGACACAGGGATATCGAAGAAGTGCAAAGAAAATATCCCGACAAAACCTTCCTGAAGGTCAGGGGCAACTGTGACTGGGGATGTGACAATGCACTTTTGATGACAATTGAGCTTGGAGGAAAAAAGCTCCTGCTGACTCACGGACACGCACAATATGTAAAAGAAGGGCTGGAACATCTGATCTCTCTTGGGCACAGAGAAAATGCCGATATCGTTCTGTTCGGACACACTCATCATCAGCTTACTACCGCCGACAGCAAAATGCTTATAATGAACCCCGGCTCCATCGGCTTTAACAAAGAGTACGGTCTTGTTGAAATCGATGAGTCAACAGGAACTATTACTGCCACTGAATATCCCGACAGCAAGTACGGAAATGTAGTGATAAAATAATACGGGTCATATCAAACATATTTTTATTAAATCAAAAACCGACAGTACAGAGAAAATTCAATTTCATCTGTACTGTCGGTATTATCATTTTATTGTGAAGACGCTGAAGCTCAAAGTCCAAAGTTCAAGGTGCGGTCATTATCTCCCATGAAAGGGGATGTGGCACGGAGCGCCGGAAGGGTTTCCACTCGGAACTCGTGGTAAATAATAAAGAGGAATATACAGCGAACTTACTATAATTTGTTTTCGATTTAGCGAAAACGAACCGCTATTATTCATTTTTCAGTTTTAAGTCTTCAGTATTCATTAATTTTTTTACTCTACTTTGGGGAGGGCGTCAAAGCCTTTCTGGAGATCCTCGTCTGTGGGGATATAATCGGACATAGTGCCTTCGTTGAAAGCATTGTATGCTGTCATATCAAAATAGCCTGTACCTGTAAGTCCAAAGAGAATGGTCTTCTCCTCCCCTGTCTCCTTACACTTGAGTGCTTCATCTATTGCGCATCTTATAGCGTGTGAGGATTCCGGAGCCGGAAGTATAGTCTCTACTCTTGCAAACAGCTTTGCAGCTTCAAATACCTTTGTCTGCTCGTAGGATACTGCTTCCATATAGCCGTCATGATACAGCTTTGAAAGTATCGGAGACATACCATGATAACGCAGACCGCCTGCATGGTTTGCTGAGGGCATAAAGCTGCATCCCAATGTATACATCTTAGCCATAGGCGTTACTTTGCCTGTATCACAGAAATCATAAGCATACTTTCCTCTTGTAAATGACGGACAGGATGCAGGCTCCACTGCAACTATCCTTATATCCTTTTCGCCCTTTATCTTGTCACGCATGAACGGCGCTATAAGACCGCCGAGATTTGAACCGCCGCCTGCACAGCCGATAACTACATCAGGATATTCACCAAGTATATTCATAGCCTTCTCAGCTTCAAGTCCGATTATGGACTGATGCAGAAGTACCTGATTAAGTACGGAACCAAGCACATAACGGCAGCCCTCTGTTGTAACTGCCTTTTCTACAGCCTCAGAAATTGCACAGCCAAGACTGCCCGTAGTGTCGGGGTTGCTTTCAAGTATCTTTCTGCCTACCTCAGTTGTGTTTGAGGGGCTGGGAATTACATTTGCATCAAAGGTCTGCATTATAGCCTTTCTGAAGGGCTTCTGCTCATAGGAGCATTTTACCATGAATACTGTCAGAGGAAGCTTGAAATATGAACAAGCCTCAGACAGGGCTGTTCCCCACTGACCTGCGCCGGTCTCTGTTGTAAGAGAGGTCAGACCCTGCTTCTTTGCATAATATGCCTGTGCTATAGCAGAATTCAGCTTATGGCTGCCGGAGGTATTGTTGCCTTCAAATTTATAATAGATCTTTGCAGGAGTGCCAAGCTCCTTTTCAAGATTGTAAGCACGGATAAGCGGAGAAGGACGATAGATCTTGTACATTTCAAGTATCTCGTCGGGAATATCATAATAAGCCGTCTCGCTGTCCATTTCCTGATGCGCAAGCTCTTTACAGAAAATAGGATAAAGATCCTCTTCCTTCAGGGGCTTCAGATCGGCAGGGTTCAGCAGCGGATCAGGCTGCTCCTTCATATCTGCACGGAGGTTATACCACTGCTTAGGCATCTGCTCCTCCGTAAGATAAAATCTATAGGGTATCTTTGCCATAATAATTGCTCCTTCTTGTTGAATATATCATACAATCGTTACTTGTACTGTTAAATTATATTATACATAAAATCCGATGTCAATAGAAAAATCTCGTATTTTTTGACTAAAACCCAAATATTAACCATAAAATATATTTATTTTGTTTATAAATTTATTCTTTTTCTATTGAATTATTGAATTTTTTTACAGTTTATAGTATTATTAAAGTGGATTATTTTCCTTAAACAAAGTCGTGGAGTGATAAGCTTTGGAAATGTTGAAAAAGATTACTTCAAAAAAGTATTTCCATATTATTTTATTCAGCGTGCTTTTATTGGTTTTTGCGGTCCTTCTGCATACGACTATATCTCAGGATCTTGAAAACAACACCCCTGAGGATAACACTATTACCGTGGACGCTACTGTTACAGACCTTATCGTCTATACCACTAAGGATGAATCGGGCGTGCTGAACCAACACTACAATGTAGGGGTCTATATCAAGATCAGTGATGATGAGATATATGAAAACTATTATCTTTATGATGTACCTGAAACAGACATAGGCGATGTTATAAAAGTAAAGTATGATATAAGAGAAGCCGGAGTGTTTACTTATGATTATAAACAGGATGAGCATTATAGGATAACGCTTTATGTTCTGTACAGTGCCTTGATAATTTTCTGTATCGGAGCTATGATATTCTCTTCAAGGTTTATCGAGTATATCGAGTTCAGAAAAGAACGTGACCGGAAAATAGCTGAGAGAAAAGCCCTGAACGCTGCTGAAGGTTCAGAGGAGTACGACCCCACAGAAAGCGCTTCATCCCTTGACCCGTTTGCAGACAAGAATACCGACTACAACGCTATCTATGAATACGATCAGAAAATGAATGACGCCTCCTACAGCGCCGAAGGAACATACTCCGGTTATGATGAACAAGCTGCTGATAATACATATAATTCTGCCGGACAATACGATGACGCAAACAACAGCGCTGCTGCCGGTACGTATTCCTCTGCCGGTATTTCAAACAACCCTATGGACGCACAATACGACCCCTTTGCCCCTTACAGTGGTTACGAAGAACCAAATCACAACATTATTGATAACAGCAATACATCTGCTGACACATATTCCTCCGCCGGTGGTTCAAACAACTCTATGGATGCACAATACGACCCCTTTGCCCCTTACAGTGGTTACGAAGAACCAAATCACAACATTATTGATAACAGCAATACATCTGCTGACACATATTCCTCCGCCGGTGGTTCAAACAACTCTATGGACGCACAATATGACCCATTCAAGCCATACAGCGGTTACGAGGAATAAGATAATCAAGGATGGTAATTATGAAAAAAGCTGCACTTATTGTCATTTCTTTACTTACTGCCGCAGTAATTCTCGGCGGTTGTTCCAATAATAGTGAAGTGTCGTCTTCAAATGAAAGCTCCGAAAATCAAAGCAGTTATCAGGACAGTGCATCAGAAGAAAGCCCTGAAATAAACGAAGAAGAATCTGAAGAAGAGTCTGACCCTGAAGAGGACGCTTCAACTATCTATCAGCTAAAAACAAAATATTATGTAAAACAGCTCAGCGATGATGAGCTCAGGGCTTTTGCAAAGATGTATAACACTGCTCTGCGCTTCGGAGACACTGCTGAGTTCAGGGATACTATAAGTTCAGATACTCTTGATAAGCTTATGTGGTTCCTCAATTATGAGTGTCCTGAGCTTATACATCTGAAAGGCGACTATGCACCTATATATACTGACAATGAACAACAGAATGTTTCAGGCGTAAGGTTGTATTATTGTATGGAAGAGGATGAATACAAGGAAAACTTCAAAAAGCTTATAACATTCTTCGGAAAGCTGAAAACAGATACAGAGGGCAAAACCGATTACGAAAAGGAAAAGTATGTTTACGACCTTATTTACAGGGACTGTGTTTATGACGAAAGCTCCCCGAACGCCGGCTCTGTATATGGTGCTTTGATAGAGCGCAGAGGACGCTGTGAGGGTATAAGCAAATCCTTTATGTGGTGTATGCGTGAGCTTGATTTTGAGTGTCTCACTGTTGTCGGTATACCCCAGTGGGATACCGGTGCTGTTTACTCCACTCATTCATGGAACATCATAAAGCTCGGGGATGACTACTACCATGTAGACCTCGCAGCAGATAACCTACAAAGCGATACTGTAAAGGATAATCCTCCGCTGTACGGTTTTTTCAATGTTGACGACGATTATATCTATGCAACAAGAACACCGGACAGCTACTATACAGCAATGGGTCTGCCGGAATGTAAAGCTGACGAATACAATTACCATAAAATGAACGGGCTTTATATCGAAGGCGAAAGCAATGTACAAGAAAGATTTGACGAAATACTTGAAGCAAACTACACTGATGGTGCTGTCAATAATATTTCCATAAAACTGGAAAGTGAAGAGGATTATCAGGACTCTCTTGATAAATGGGAAACATGGCTCAATAACTTTGCAGTATCACGAGGTTATCCGGGATTTTCCGATACCATATACTATAACAGTGTAGCAAAAGCTGTTATTGTTCATACAGAGCCGTTCACAGATTTAGCATGAGCCAACAGACCTGATGAAGTATAACATAAAGATAAAATAATCAATTGCTGTGCTTCTATGAAAGCATAATAAAGCTCAAAGCGGCAGGCAAAACAAGCAATTGCCTGTTCATCCTGTAATATCAATACGGGAAAAACGGAGGCGTACAAATGAGAAAAAAACTATCCATCGACAAGATAGGTATGAGAGGCTGTATAGCCCTTCTGATACTGGGAGCATTTTTGTTGGTATTCGGAACTATATTGCAGATACAAGCCACTAAGCTGCCGGATGATGCAGTGGAATGTGCTGCGACTATAACAGGCTTTAAAGACGCTGATGATCCGGATGTACCTCAGATAACAACAACGCTTGTCAGCTACAAAGCAGACGGAAAACAATACAACGATATCACATTGGGACAGTACGAAAGCTCATGGAAGGTCGGGGATACCATAAAAATATGCTTCAACAGTCAGGATCACACCCATATATGGACAAGGACTATGCAGTACAGAGGACTTTTCTTCATCATTTTCTCTGCTTCACCACTTTTTATCAGCATCTATAAAATATTACAGTTCCGCAAGATAAAAGGCATTAACGACGATGAAAGCGACATAGATACTACCGGAGAGGAAAAATTCAAAATATCCTCCGCCATAATCCCCCTTATTGCCGGACTCCCGCTGATAGTCGCAGGAATACTGTACTTTATCCTTGAACATTCAATCATAGGCATTGTGGTTGTTCTTCTTGGAGCGATGAACTTGCTGACAAGTATCTTCTCCTTTATCGACTATGTAAGCTTCAAAAAATCCTCCTCAGACAATAATCAGGATAAAAACAAAAACAGTTCTGAACAGGCAGAACAACAATAACATCATTCACAGCCGACCGCCCATAACCTACAAGCGGTCGGCGATTTATTTGGTGCGTGACCGGTGCGTGACCGGTGCGTGACCGCACTGGACAACTTAACAACGCATCTGCTTTTGAATGAACCGTCCGCGTCGTGCTCTTTAGAGAGCACTTTGGCTACTATTGTTCACGTCTATAGTTTTGTTGAAAAACATTGCACATTGTACATTGGAATATGCAGGCGCATAAAGTTGAAGAGGAAAAAAACTTTATGTTCTGATAAACCAGCCGAAACAGCAGCCCTCAGGCTACGCCGGCGGTGCGTGACCGCACTGGACAACTTAACAACGCATCTGCTTTTGAATGAACCGTCCGCGTCGTGCTCTTTAAAGAGCACTTTGGCTATTATTGTACGCGTCTACAACTGTCCTCCAAAACTAAAGCCGCCCATAAGCGCACCGTAAGGGGCGTGTTGGGCGGAAAAACGCGGACAGTGAATGTTCGGTCTGGATATCAGAGTGAGCGTTAGCGCCCGAAGGAAGTGCCCTTGGGGTACGAACGCCAGCGCGAATCGGGAGCGCAAGCCTTGCGCCGCGAATCGGGAGCACAGGCTCTGCGCCGGCGGGTTTACTTTTTTTGGGGAATGTGGTATGATGTAGGAGTGAAAATTTTAAATGAAAAGGTCGTGTTGTGTTGAGTAAGGTCAGAGTCTCCCCTTGCAGATTGAATGGAATGGTTTCCGTGCCGCCTTCTAAAAGCGCCGCTCACCGTGCAATTATCTGCGCCGCTTTATCGTATGGAAAAAGTATCGTAAGCCCTGTGGAACTTTCAGAGGATATCAAGGCTACAATTAACTGTATGAAAAATCTTGGGGCTGATATATCCCTCGTGGGAAATTCCCTTTATATTGACGGTTCTGACACATTGAACTGTAAAGCTGCTAAGCTTGACTGTAACGAGAGCGGTTCTACCCTTCGCTTTCTTGTGCCGGTGGCTGCCGCCGGAGGGGTTGAAGCGGAATTCGTTGGTCACGGAAAGCTCCCTCAGCGTCCCATTGGCGTTTATACCGACTGCCTGCCCCCAAGAGGTACTATCTGTCTGACTCAAGGCGGTCTGCCGCTGAAAATAAGCGGTAAGCTGCGAAGCGGCGTTTTTGAGATACCCGGAAATATCAGCTCTCAGTTTGTTACAGGTCTGATGCTTGCTTTGCCGCTGCTTTCCAGTGACAGCGAAATTGTGCTTACCTCCCCTGCTCAGTCTGTCGGTTACATCAATATGACTGTAGATATTATGAAAAGCTTTGGAGTTGAAGTCACAGAAACTGACAAGGGCTGGTACATCAAGGGCAATCAGACTTACAAGGCACAAAGCTTTACAGTTGAAGGTGACTGGTCACAGGCTGCTTTCTTTATGACAGCTGCTGCTTTGGGCGGTAAAATAACCATTGATAACCTTGATGTAAATTCGGCACAAGGCGATAAGGAATGTCTTGAAATATTCTCACGCTTTGGCGCGGATGTTGCCGTTGATGAAAACGGAAGTATCACCATCGAAAGCAATGAACTTCACGGAATAAATATCAATGCGGAGAATATTCCGGATATGGTCCCTGCACTGGCAGTGACAGCTGCACTTGCAAAGGGAACTACCGTAATAACCGGCGCTGAAAGGCTAAGGATAAAGGAATGTGACCGCCTTGCTGCTATGACAGACGGTCTGTCAAGGCTTGGGGCTGATATCACAGAAACAGAGGACGGTCTTGTGATAAACGGGGTCGATGCGCTCAGGAGTGCGGAGGTTTCAGGCTATAACGACCATAGGATAGTTATGTCGCTTTCATCAGCGGCTGTAAGATGTTCGGGAGATATTCTTATATCTGACGCTGAAAGCATAAACAAATCTTATCCGTCATTTTTTGAGGACTTTAATAAATTAGGAGGATGTGCAGATGTCATCATGGGGTAATGCCGTTAAAATTTCTATTTTCGGCGAGAGTCACGGCAAAGGAATTGGTGTAGTTATTGACGGACTTCCTGCCGGAGAAAAAATTGATATGGAGGAGCTGCTTTTGCAGATGGCAAGACGCGCTCCAGGAAAGGATAAAGCAGCAACTCCCCGTCTTGAAAAGGATATTCCCGAAATAATGTCCGGTGTCCTAAATGACACTACTACCGGCGCACCGCTTTGCGCTGTAATATACAATACAAATACACGCTCTCAGGACTATGGAAATCTGCTGACTACCCCACGCCCTGCTCATGCAGACTTCACAGGCTATATAAGATACAAGGGCTTCAATGATATCAGGGGCGGCGGACATTTCTCCGCAAGACTTACAGCGCCATTGGTTTTTGCAGGAGCTGTTTGCAGACAAATATTGTCACGCAGGGGTATTAAAATAGCCGCACATATCGCCTCTGTAGGCACTATAAAGGACAGCCGCTTTGACGGAGTTAATATTCCTGATGAGCTTATGGACAGGCTTGCAGGTACGACCTTCGGTCTGATAGACCAGAGCCGTGAAGCTGAAATGCGTGAGCTTATTGAAGAATGCAGAATGTCCGGAGACAGCATCGGCGGAACAATTGAATGTGCCGTGACAGGTATGCCGGCAGGGGCAGGCTCGCCTATGTTCGGCGGTATTGAAAATGTTATATCTTCAGTTGTATTCGGTGTTCCGGCTGTCAAGGGGATAGAATTCGGTTCGGGCTTTTCAGGCTCTGAGCTGAGGGGAAGCCAGAACAACGATGAGTTTTACTATGACGGTGACACTGTTAAGACAAGGACAAACAATCACGGCGGTATACTTGGGGGTATAAGCTCCGGAATGCCGGTTATATTCCGTACTGCCATGAAGCCTACTCCGTCTATTTCAAGGACTCAGAACACTGTGGATATATCCGAAAAAACCGATACGACCCTGCAAATAAAGGGCAGGCATGACCCATGTATCGTTGTAAGAGCCGTGCCGGTTATAGAAGCTGCCGCTGCGGTGGCAATAGTTAATATTCTTGCGGAGGTGAATATGCTGTGAGTTCAGATCTGAAAGAAATAAGAAACGAAATAGATGAGATAGACGAACAGCTTATCAGGCTTTTTTCCAGAAGAATGGACTGCTCACAACGTGTTGCAGAATATAAGCTTGAAAACGGTATGCCTATATTTAACCCTGAGCGTGAGGATCAGGTGCTTGAATCTGTAGAGGAAAAGGCGGGAAAATACGGCGCTCCTGCACGACAGCTTTATGCTACAGTAATGGAACTCAGCCGTGCGCTTCAGCACGATATGCTCGGAAGCGGCGAAGAGATCAAAAACAAGATACTCAGCGCGAACAAGTCTATCCCCTACAACTCGGAAAGCGTTAAAATAGCCTGCTTCGGTGTACCGGGCACTTATGCTCACAGAGCTTCAAGAAAGACCTTCCCGAATGCTGTACCGGATTTTTACCCATCTTTTCAGGATGTGTTTACAGCTATACAGAATGGAGAAGCTGAGTTTGGCGTTGTTCCCATAGAAAACAGCTCGGCAGGCTCGGTAACTGATGTTTATGACCTTATGCTGAAATACCGTTTTTATATCGCTGCTGAGTCGCATATCGCAGTAGACCATTGTCTTGCAGCAAAAAAAGGAACAAGTCTTGAAAACGTTAGCAAGGTAGTCTCTCATCAGCAGGCGTTGTCTCAATGCTCGGATTATATTCGCTCAAGAAAGCTTGAGCGTCACGAATATATCAGCACTGCCGCAGCTGCAAAAATGGTATCTGAACAGGACGATGATACTATAGCTGCTATATGCTCGGAAGAGGCTGCTGAAAAATACGGTCTTGAAATTCTGCTCAGGGGCTTTCAGAATAACCCCAGCAATACTACACGTTTTCTGATAATATCCAAAAATCTGTACATAGAAGAGGATGCTGACAAAATAAGCCTTTGCTTCTCTCTGCCGCACACTACCGGTTCACTGTACAGCACACTGTGCAGATTTGCAGCAGACGGACTTAACCTTACAAAAATAGAGTCCAGACCTATGTTCGGAAGATCCTTTGAGTATCTTTTTTATCTTGACTTTACGGGTCATATTAACACAAAAGATACCATGAAGCTTTTATGCGCGCTTTCTGATGAGCTTTCAGAATTTTCATTTCTCGGAAACTATTCGGAACGGTGATTATTTAAAATCTACTATTCGGGGGCAAACAAAAGGACAGTTATGTGCAAGTCTCCAATTTTTTCGATGTAAGTTCAAACATCTTTACTGATTTGTCGCTTGTAAAAAATAACAGATGGTAGTATAATTAATATGTTAATTGGGTGTAGGAAAGAATGGGCTTCCCTATTCTTAACTGCACCTGTGTTTTTTTAAGGAGGTGTTTTATCTCTATGGAGGACATGATAGCCAGAATTGTCGAAATGGACAAAAAAGCCCGTGACATGACTGCACAGGCTCAGAAGAACAAGCTCGACTATGAGCAGCAGATAATCGAAAAGCGTGAGAGTATCAAGCAGGATTATCTGGACAGGGCGCAGAAGAGGATCGCCATAAACAGCGAGGCTGCACAAAAACGATCCGAAAAATCCTTGCAGCTGATCGAAGAGCGTGACAATAAGACTATTGATGCTCTGAACAGCAGCTATGAAAAAAACTGCGACAAGTGGGTAGATGAGATTGTCTCTCGTGTCGTGGAATAAAAAGCATTGGTGAAAGGAGCTGTGATACTCTATGTCTTCAAGATCCAGCAATGCGGTCCTTGCAAAAGCCCGTGCTATGTACGGCAAGTGTCTGAAAAAAGAGGATTACAGACAGCTTGCAGAATGTAAAAGTGTTCCTGAGGTATCAAATTATCTCAAGACACGCACTTCATATTCAAAGGCACTGCGGGGACTGATCGACAACGAGATACACAGAGGACAGCTGGAGCCGCTTCTGAAGCAGGATATCTATCTTGATGTCTATGCGCTCTCACGCTACACCTCTGACAATGCCGCCGCTGTAACGGACTTTGTATTCTCAAGGCTGGAGACAGATCAGATAGTGAGGTGTCTTGTAATGCTGAGCATCGGCAAGCCTGAAAAATTCGCGCTGGAGCTGCCGCTGCTGCTTGATGATTTCACACCTTTGAGCTTGAAAAAGCTCGCTGCTGTGCGCTCGTATGACGATCTTCTTGCTGCACTGGAGCATACAAAATACTATGCTGTTATAAGCGAGAACAGACCGCCTGAGGGACAGCCTGCTGATGTGGCTAAAATAGAGATTGCACTGAATAACAGGATATACAGCAGTGCTATGGATGCCATATCAAAAATGAATGACAAGACTGATCAGAAGGAACTGAAAGATCTTTTCAATTCTACGTTCGACTTTGAAAATCTTGAACGTATACTGCGTCTGAAAAAATACCATAACTTCAACGCAGAGACCGTAAGATCCATGCTGATACCCTTCGGAAAGCTGAACAAAAGAGTCATTGACGAATTTTGTGCGGCGGACAATATCAATGATGTGTATGAGCTTGCAAGAACTACCTATCTCGGCAAGCATTTGTCAAAGCTTCAGTATTATGACAATACCCAGATATCCGACGCATTGATAAACGCTTACTGCAAGCATCACCTGAGATTGTCTCCGAACCCCACTATCGTTATGATATCCTATCTTTATCTTAAGCAGATAGAGATCCATAATGTCGTCAACCTGATCGAGGCTACCAGATATGGTATGTCCTCTGACGAGAAGCTGAAGCTTCCCGTCGTATAATTTAAGGAGGTGATCATTTGTCTGTCAGATCTGTAAAAGCCATCAGCATTATCGGTCTGGATCCACAGCTGGACGAGGTAGTCAAGTACTGCGGAGACTCCGAAATTTTTCAGCCCGATGATGCCATGTCGTTCTATTCCGACACAAAGAACTTTGTGCCGCTGAATGACAAAAACCCTTATTCCGCACCTTTGCAGCAGCTTAAAAACGCTGCCGATGCAGCAGGCTATAAGCTGGAATATACAAGCGTCAAGGACGCAAAAAACGATAGATCAAGTGTGCTGAAATACGTCAGAAGGTTCGTTTCTAAAATTGAGGATATGGCAGCGAGGAAGCTGCTGATAGAACAGGAAATCGATGAATGTAAGCGTTCTATCGAACAGGTGGAGCATTTTACCGGATGCGATATAGACTTCTCGGAGATCACAAACTGTAAGTACATTACTCCGAACTTCGGAAGGCTCCCTAAGGAAAGCTACGAAAAGCTTTCTGAATTTTCTTCAAATCAATATGCGATCTTCTTCCCCTTTACAAATGACGAAACTCATTACTGGGGCGCATACTTTACTATTCCGGAGCAAAGAGAGGATATTGACAGAATATTCTCTTCCCTGTTTTTCGAGCGGCTTGAGGTTCCGCCCATTGCAGGAAAGCCGGACGAATATCTGAAAACCCTCAGAGATAAGCTTGCTGAGCTTGAACAAAAACACAAAAAGGAACAGGAAGCTATTGACGCTCTCTGGGAAAAAGAAAAACAGCAATGTCTTGAAAACTACACAATGCTTGAAGAGATGAACTCCTACAACGAGATCAAGCGCTATGCGTATAAGTATCACAAGAGCTTCATTCTTGTGGGCTGGATACCCGCTGACAAGGAAAAGGAGTTTACAAAGGATCTGGACAAGATCAAAAGCGTGGAATACTCTGTGACGGACGCAAAGGATGTCAAAAATCAGACTCCGCCTGTAATTATAAAAAATCCGCCTTTCTTCAGGCTGTATGAGTTCTATGTGAAGATGTACGGTCTGCCCTGCCATAATGAAGTGGATCCTACGATATTCGTAGCATTGACCTACACACTGTTCTTCGGAATAATGTTCGGAGATGTGGGTCAGGGACTTATTGTGGCTATAGTCGGCGCACTGATGTACAAGTTCAAGAAAATGGCGGTCGGTAAAATACTTATACCCTGCGGAATAATGGGTATGGTGTTCGGCTTCCTGTACGGGTCGGTGTTCGGCTTTGAGGAGCTTCTGACTCCTGTACATCAGGCACTGTTCGGTACAAAGGGCAAGCTTATCGAGGTAATGGAACCGGACAGCATAAACCTTATAATATACGGTTCTGTTGCTATAGGCTTTATTACCATAGCAATATCAATGATAGTGAACATAGTATCTTCCCTGCGGCGGCGTGATTATGAGAACGCCTTCTTCGGGGCAAACAGTATATCGGGCTTTGTATTCTATGTTTCCCTTTTCGGAGGACTTGTCTGCCAGATGTTCCTCGGAATTGAGATAATGAACGCAGCATACATAGCAGGACTTATAGTAGTTCCTCTGATACTTATGTTCATGAGGGAACCTTTGGGCAAGCTTGCCAAAGGAAAGAAAAACTGGCAGCCTGAAAAATGGGGCGAGTACTTCGTACAAAGCTTCTTTGAGCTGTTTGAGTTCTGTCTGAGCTATGTTACGAACACAATGTCGTTCCTGCGTGTAGGCGCATATATACTGGTTCACGCCGGAATGATGCTGGTGGTATTCACTCTTGCGGAAATGGTCGGCGGCGCTGTGGGCTATATCTCCATTGTAATAATCGGCAACGGAATAGTTATGGCTCTTGAAGCTCTGCTTGTTGCAATTCAGGTTCTCAGACTTGATTACTATGAGGTATTCAGCCGCTTCTATATCGGCGAGGGTCGTCCCTTTGAACCGGTAAGTGCAAAGAGACTCAGCAAATAACTGTTCTCTGACGGATAAGAGAATGTGGTTTTATCAACTGGATTTCAGAATTTTTAAAATTACGGAGGATTTATACTATGTTGGAATATATTTTGATGATCGTACCCGTTGTATTTTTGGTTGGCTCAGCAGTATACGCTTACAAAAGCGTTACTACCCGCAGACGTTCAAGAAAAAGAGCCGTTCTCTCTCAGATCGGCGCATTCGCAGCAGTGGGCGCAATATCCCTTATAACAGCTATGACTGTTTTTGCAGACCCGACTGAGGCTGCGGCAGCAGCAACCGACGGCAACGGCTTCGGTCTTGCAATGCTTGGTGCTGCTCTTGCAACAGGTATCTCTGGTATCGGCGGCGGTATCGCAGTCGGCGGCGCAGCTCCTGCGGCTATCGGCGCTACAAGTGAGGATCCTAAGGCTTTCGGTAAGGCACTTATCTTTGTTGCGCTTGGCGAAGGTGTTGCACTGTACGGACTTCTTGTTTCTATCCTTATCATCAGCAAAGTCTGATATTCTGAGGTTGGTGAGCTTATGAAATTCTATTTAATAAGCGATAATGTAGATACTATGATGGGTATGCACCTTGCCGGTATAGACGGCGTTGTCGTTCATGAGGACGGCGAGGTGCGCAAGGCGCTGGAAGAGGCAATGAAAATGGAAGATGTTGCTGTCATACTTATGACAGAAAGACTTGTACAGCTATGTCCTGAGCTTGTGTATGACCTGAAGCTCAAGTGCAAGCAGCCTCTTATAGTAGAAATTCCCGACAGACACGGCAGCGGACGCGCAAAGGATTCTATCACCAGATATGTCAGGGAAGCTATCGGCGTCAAAATTTAAAACGTATGCGGAGGTGAAACTATGCCCGATACGGTAAGTAAAACGGACAATTTTTTAATGGCTATAGAAAAATATGCCGAAGAGCAGCGCAATAAGCTCCGTTCGGAAGCTGAGGAGTTCAAAGCCAAGGAGCTTAATGCCGCTGAGGAAGAGGGTCTTAAAGAAGCCTATGTCCTTATCCAGAGGAAGATGGCGGATATCAACAACAAAATCGCAAGTGACCGCTCAAAGGCAGAAAGCGCAAGCAAGAAGCGTATTTTTATAAGACGTCAGGAAATAGAGAATGAGGTCTTTGCCAAAGCAGAAAAAAAGCTGATGGAATATACAGAGTCCGATAAGTATCTCTCCTCGCTCAGCAAGAGTGCGGAGAATATCAGCAAAGTGCTGATGGCAGATGATGTTGTCCTTTATATCAGAGAAAAGGATATGAAATATAAGGACAAGATACAGGCTGCTTTCGGAAGAGCCTGTGAGGTAAAGGCATCAGGCGAGATAAAGATAGGCGGCATAAACGGACTCAGCCGCAGTATGGGTCTTATCGCTGACGAAACACTGGATACAAGGCTTTCCATGCAGCATGAATGGTTCTGTGAAAACTCAGGACTGAGGATAAGCGAATAACGAAAAGATGGGATGAGTATTGAAATGACAGCAAATGATGTTATTTACGGAATAAACGGTCCTGTTGTTACAGTAAAGAATACAAGAACCTTTTCTATGATGGAAATGGTTTATGTAGGCGACTCCCGTCTTGTTGGTGAAATAATCGGCATCAACGATAAGTTCACTACAATACAGGTATATGAGGAAACAACAGGCCTCAGACCCGGCGACCCTGTGTACGGCACAGGCGCTCCTATGAACGTACTTTTGGGTCCCGGTATCATGGACAATATCTTTGACGGTATCGAACGCCCGCTTAAGGCAATTGAGGAAACCAGCGGTTCCTTTATTTCAAGAGGCGCGGCAGTATCCTCCCTTGACCTCGAACGGGAATGGGACGTTACAATGAAGGTAAAGGTCGGAGATACTCTTAAGGCAGGTCAGATATATGCTACCTGTCCTGAAACAGCAATAATCGAGCATCGTTTTCTTGTACCGCCGGATGTAAACGGCACCGTAAAGAAAACTGCCAAAAACGGAAAATACAGGCTTATGGATGTTATCGCCGTTCTTGAGGACGAAAACGGAAATGAACATGAGCTTACTCTGTGCCAGAAATGGCCTATAAGAAGCGCAAGACCCTGTGAAGAAAGACTGCCGGCTACAGTGCCGCTTATTACAGGT
Organism: uncultured Clostridia bacterium; assembly: GCA_946186665.1. GTDB lineage: Bacteria > Bacillota > Clostridia > Oscillospirales > Acutalibacteraceae > UBA1213. The sequence continues at coordinate 17,973 of CAMHOE010000029.1, forward strand.
CAGAGAGTTATTGATACGATGTTCCCGGTTTCAAAGGGCGGTACAGCTGCGATACCGGGCGGCTTCGGAACAGGCAAGACCATGACGCAGCATCAGCTTGCAAAATGGTGCGATGCGGATATCATAGTTTATGTCGGCTGCGGCGAGCGCGGAAACGAGATGAGTCAGGTGCTCGATGAGTTTTCCGAGCTTATCGACCCGAAATCCGGCAGACCTATGACAGACAGAACAGTGCTTATTGCCAATACTTCAAATATGCCTGTTGCTGCTCGTGAAGCGTCAATCTACACCGGTCTTACCCTTGCGGAATACTATCGTGATATGGGCTACCATGTAGCTATAATGGCGGACTCTACATCAAGATGGGCAGAGGCTCTCAGAGAGATATCAGGACGACTGGAAGAGATGCCGGCAGAAGAAGGCTTCCCGGCTTACCTCCCCTCCAGACTTTCAGAGTTCTATGAGCGTGCCGGAAGAGTGGACGCTCTTTGCGGCAGTGAGGGTTCTGTAACTATAATCGGTGCGGTTTCACCTCAGGGCTCGGACTTCTCTGAGCCTGTAACACAGAATACCAAGCGTTTTACACGCTGCTTTTGGGCGCTTGACAAGTCTCTTGCCTATGCAAGACATTATCCTGCTATCAACTGGATGAACAGCTACAGCGAATACTTTACCGACCTTGACCCATGGTTCAGAGATAATCTGGGTGAGGATTTCATCAAATACAGAAACAAGATCACATCTATACTCCACGAGGAAAGCTCCCTTATGGAAATAGTAAAGCTTATCGGTTCCGATGTTCTTCCTGACGATCAGAAGCTTGTGATCGAAACAGCAAAGGCTGTCCGTGTCGGATTTTTGCAGCAGAACGCTTTCCATGCGGACGATACCTTCGTTCCCCTTGAAAAGCAAAAGCTTATGATGAAGGCAATACTTCATCTTTATAACAGATCCAAAAGAATCATTGCAGCCTCTATACCGATCTCGCGCATTATGGAGCTTGGACTTTTTGAGAGACTGGCAAAGATGAAATATGATATTCCCAACAATAAGCCGGAAATGTTTGACCAGCTTATTTCGGATATCAACACCGCACTGTCTACACTCGTGGATAGCTGACGGACAGCAGACTATCCCCCTAAACTATGTAAGGAAGTGAAATGAATGATCCTCGATTATGTCGGTGTAAAGGAGATAAACGGTTCTCTGATCGTGCTGGATAATGTTGACAACGCCTCTTACGAGGAAATGGTCGATATCCGTCTGGAGAACGGCACATACCGTCACGGAAGAATAGTTCAGATTGAGGGCAAGCGTGTTGTAGTTCAGGTTTTTGAGGGTACAAAGTCCATTTCCCTTGACAACACAAGGACCCGCCTTAAAGCAAGACCTATGGAGCTGGCACTCTCCCCTGAGATAATGGGACGTGTGTTCAGCGGTGCCGGCAGACCTATTGATGGTCTTGGAGAGATCTATCCCCTGAAAAGAGCAAATATAAACGGTACACCTATGAACCCTGTTTCCCGTGTATATCCGAGAAACTACATCAACACAGGCATATCTACCATAGATACCCTTATGACCCTTATCAGAGGTCAGAAGCTGCCTATATTCTCAGGCTCAGGTATGAAGCATAATGAGCTTGCAGTACAGATAGTACGTCAGGCTAAGATAGCCGATACTGACGGCGACAATAAGTTCGGTATAGTGTTTGCAGCTATGGGCGTTAAAAATGACGTTGCGGATTACTTCCGCAGAAGCTTTGACGAAAGCGGAGTTCTGTCAAGAGTTGTAATGTTCCTGAACCTCGCAAACGATCCTATCATCGAAAGAACCCTTACTCCCCGATGCGCTCTTACCGCTGCGGAGTATCTTGCTTTTGAATGTGATATGCACGTTCTTGTTATCATGACTGATATGACCTCTTATGCAGAGGCTCTCCGTGAGTTCTCCTCCTCAAAGGGCGAGATCCCCGGAAGAAAGGGCTTCCCCGGTTATCTGTATTCAGATCTGGCATCACTCTATGAACGTGCAGGTATGATAAAGGACAGCAAAGGCTCTGTTACACAGATACCTATACTTACCATGCCTAACGACGATATCACCCACCCTGTCCCCGACCTTACGGGTTACATCACTGAGGGACAGATCGTTCTTGACAGACAGCTTGAAGGCTCCGGACTTTATCCTCCGGTATCCGTACTGCCGTCCCTTTCCAGACTGATGAAGGACGGTATCGGTGAGGGCTACACAAGAGCCGATCATCAGCCCCTTGCAAATCAGCTCTTTGCATCCTATGCAAGAGTACAGGACGCAAGATCCTTGGCTTCGGTTATCGGCGAAGAAGAGCTTTCCCCTGTTGACAAGAAATACATGGAGTTCGGTAAGCTCTTTGAGCAGTATTTTGTAAATCAGGGATATCATGAAAACCGTACTATTGAGCAGAGTCTTGACCTTGGCTGGAAGCTGCTCTCGACCCTGCCCAGAGCTGAGCTTGACAGAGTTGATGATGCTCTGCTGGATAAGTATTATATTGAGGACAGTGACAACCTCAGCTTCAATACCTTCTCCGGCGAGAATAATGCAGCAGATAACGACGATGACGATTAAGACTGTGGGGTGAAAGTGCAATGGCTGTTCAGGCTGTACCTACAAAAGGTAACCTAATGACCTTTAAAAAATCTCTTTCACTTGCAAGGACAGGTTATGAGCTTCTGGATAAAAAGCGAAACATCCTTGTGCGTGAGATGATGACGCTGATAGATGCGGCATCCGAGATACAGAACAAAATAGACATCACCTACAGTAAGGCATATCTTGCACTTCAAAAGGCAAATATAGCCTTAGGTTATATTGACGAGCTTGCAAAGTCTGTACCTGAGGATAACTCCATCCAGCTGACCTACAGGAGCGTTATGGGTGTTGAAATTCCAATCGTTACCATTGACGAATCAGATAATGAGAACACCCTGTTCTATCCTCTGGGAACAACCAATACAGCATTTGATGAAGCATATGTTTGTTTCCGTGAGGTAAAGCGTCTTACAGCGCATCTTGCAGAGGTGGAGAACAGTGTATACAGACTTGCAGACGCTATAAAAAAGACTCAGAAACGTGCAAACGCTCTGAAAAATATAATGATACCTAAGTTTGAAGAAACAGTCAAATTCATCTCTGACGCTCTGGAAGAAAAAGAGCGTGAAGAGTTTTCCAGACTTAAGGTCATCAAGGCGCAAAAGCAAAGCAAAGCCGAGGGTGCCGGAGCTTGACAATATAAGTTTTTACAATAGTGATATAGTATTGCCGGGGCTGCAAAAAGCAGCCCCATTTTTTTATCCATAACACTATTATCCGATAAACAAGTAGATAAGAAAAGATGGATGTCAAAGGCAAAGTTCCAATGTCATTAACATTAGTTTTTTCGTGCTGCCTTGCGGCAGCAGGGGTACTTTGTTATGACCGCTACAAAGGTAAGCCCTGGAAGAGGAATTAAAAATGGGGTTTCGCCGTACCCCAAGGGCACTTCCTACGGGCGTCTGCGGACGGCGACCAGGGGCTCTGCTACCCTAAGGGCACTTCCTACGGGCGCCCACGTCCCTCGCAGCCTTTGAAAAGGCTGGCGAAACTTTATTTTTCTACTTTTTTATTCGATAGATATTAGTATAAATAAACTGGTGACGAATTTTGTCATTGTAACATTATTGACATAAAAAAATCGTAATAAGACTACCATTTTTATATATAAATGTGCTATAATATAAAGGATGAATATTTGTGTTTACGGTGATATTTTATGAAGAAGGTATTATTTGCTTCTGCTGTTGTGGCTGCTCTTATGATAGGCTGTATGTTTTCTTTAAGCGCTGACGCAGTCGGCGGCATGGATGGTAACTCTCTGGCTCTTTTGATTTTTATATTTATTTTCTGCGTTGCTGTTGTATCCGCTGTTGCTGCGTCCATTATCAGTCAGAACAAAAAAAAGAAAGAACGGGACTCCTACGATTTTACAAACGATATAACTCCTGCTAAAGTCAAAAAGAATAAAAACAAGAATACTGATGTTATCAAACTGCCGGTTTCAGACCTTGTGCCGAATAACTATACAGAGATAATCAACGCGGAAATAAGAAAACACGATGAGGATTTCAGCGGCGCAAAATTCTGCGACTGGGGAAAAAATGTTCTTATTCGAATGCTTACTTCCCTGACAGAAAACCATCTGGCTGAGATGCGCTCACTTGAAACAGACAAGCTTTTTTACAGACACGGCAAGGAAATAAACGATGCATTAGCTCAGGGCAAAAAGAATGTCTATAAGAACATTATCATCAATCGAGCTTATTTGCAGCTGTATATGCGCAACAGCAGCGTGGAGCATCTTACTATGTATGCCTATGGCAATATGCAGTGCTATATGGCAAATGCCGTAACAGATGAGCCTCTGCCCGGATATCTGACAGACAGACAGAAATTCAAATACCTGCTTACTTTTGAAAGAAGCGTCAAGGCTAAGACTGTTCTCGTCAACGGTATTCAGGCAATGGTATGTCAGTCCTGCGGCGCACCTGTGGATGATGTTTCGGATATCAGGTGTGATTACTGTGGGTCTGAGCTTAAGATTTGTGAACACAACTGGATTCTCTGTGATGTTAAAGCTATGACAAACAATATCCCTCTTGATGACAGAGGTATAGTGATTTTTTAAAGGGATGATAAAAATGAAAAAATTTTATTATAAGCTTTTATTTGCAGCTTCAAGTATTTTTGTGTTGATAATGACAAGCCCTGTTCCTGTCTATGCCTATCGCCGCTACTCTTATGGAAGAAGAGGAGGAAGCCCGTGGCAAATAGTTATTATGCTGGTACTCGTTTTAGCTATGTCATGTATTCCTGTGGCAAAAGCAAAGAAAAAGAAAGAAATAAAATATCCCACTGATTATACCAAAAATATCACAAACGAAGCTACTGCCTTCGACCCGAACTTCAATGGGTATGGTATGATAAAAAAGGCGGAAGAATATCTCATACAGCTCACAAATGCCATCTCTGACAGAGACTGTATGTCCCTGAGAGAAAAGGAGTCTGAAGAGCTGTTCAGCAGACAGCAGGCGGATATTGACGACCTTTTAGCTGATGAAAGGATAAGGCTTATATCTGATGTAAAAATTCTGCGTTCATCACTTCATCTTTACAGGCGTGATAAAAACTATGAATACCTTACCATCTGTGTTTCTACAGAGCTTAAGGATTACATCATTGACCAGAACACATATAAGCTTCTTGAAGGACAAAAAAAGCTTACAGTAAAGCACTTCCTTATTACATATATGAGAAGCAAAAGCGCAAAGGATATCAAGGATATCGGTAAGCGTCAGAACTTCTGCCCAAACTGCGGCGCACCCATTGCGCTGAACAGTTCCAGACAGTGCAGCTTCTGTCTTGCAATAATCAGGGCTGAAGAGTTTGACTGGGTCATCAGTGACGTGGAAGAGCTTACCGAAACAGATGCTCCGGACAACAGAGGTATACTTATCGAAGATAACAGTGATGTAAAGTTTACAAAGGAGAAGAGTCCCTTCTTCACCGGATATTATGACAACGGTATTGAGGATCAGTACAAGGATCCCTTTAAACCGGCGGATCTTGCCGGTGCATTCAAGGATTACTATACTAACCTCAATGAATATGAAGAAAGAAAAAACAGAGACGATAATAACAGACGAATGCTGATGTAACAAGGAAAAGACAATGAAAAAAACATATTTAAAAAGGATCTTAGCTTTTTTATTATCTCAGCAATTGCGCTTATTTTTTCTTTTTTGGCAAGTATCGCTACAGAAAACAGGAAAGGAGGTTTTCGGAACTTGTATGTCTACTATAGTCCTTCAAGATATTTTATTATAATCATAATATCCGTCATTGCTATTGTCCTTGTATCGTGGCTAAAATCACGCAAAAACGGCGGTATAGGCGGCGGGTCGTCTTCATCACAATACGACTGGTCGAAATACATATCGACTAACGAGGATGACGATGAAAAAAAGCAGGAGAGACAAATCGAAAATATGATAATGCTTTATCAGGCCGGTCAGAAGGCCGCTGAAAGAGAATCCCGTGTGAACATAAAATGCCCTAACTGCGGTGCCCCTGTAAAATTTTCTTCAAAGATGATATGCGAATACTGTCATACAGAGATAAGCAGAAAAAGTGTCGCTGAACAGATCGGCACACGTGATGAGCATGAGCCTATTTCTCCGGAGGAATACAACCCCACCAGATATTATGATGAGCACGTAACTGGTTATTCTATGCACGACAGAAACAACGAACCTCCTGAAAACTATACCGACGACTATCGGCATTACCGATAAAAAAATAAACCTGTCACAGAATTACACATTCTTGTGACAGGTCTTTTTTATTTGTTTTTAGAAGCTTCCTTCAAAGCCTTTTGCAGCCACACACTGCCAATGTCTATGGCAAGATACAGACTCGGCTTCTCGCTCGTCTTGACTATTGCCTTTCTCGGGCTGATATCCGGATCAGTATTTATAAGCTGTATGGATACTTTGTCAGCAAGCTCCATATCCCCTGAGCTTTGCTTGGACTTTATCTGCATTTTTATTACATACTCATCGCTCATATCTCCGTAGTACAAAACATCTCCGCAGCGAACCAGCGGCTTTCCCTTGTACTTGAAAAATTCGTTCTTGTTCTCAGCCATATTATCTCCTCCGTTTCTTAGTAAGGTCAATTGTTCGGTACATATTATGATTTAAGATAACTCTTCAAAAGCACTTCAAGAAGATCGTCTCTGTCTATCTTCCTGATAAGAGATCTCGCATTTTTATGTGTGGTGATATATGTCGGATCCTCTGACAGTATATATCCAACTATCTGATTGATAGGATTATACCCTTTCTCCTCCAATGCCTTATATACGGTATTGAGAATATTCTTTATGCTTTCATCACGATTATCCGAAATCGAAAAAATCATTGTCTTATCATGCACTTATACCACCTCCGTAATAGTTATATTACCACATTCCAAAGCAAATTACAATAGAAATTATCAAGATTATTCCGTAATGTTGTTAATTTTTTTACAGCTTTTTTATTCAGGGCAGTTTCTACGGGGGATACCTTTTGTTTGAAAACAAAGAGTTCTCCCCCGTACCCCATTACTGAAAACCAATTTTTTTCGTTCAGGTATCTGCCGCAGATGATTATAGATTATTTATAATTATTTCGTCTTTATAACTACATTCTTTTCTGCAAGATTTGATGTGATCTTATCAATGATCTCCTGTACCTCAGCAGACGAGAGAGTCCTTGTATCTGAGGAGAACTCAAAACGTACTGTTATCCTGTGTACAGTCTCGGTATCGTAGGTGTCAACTATTTCTGCACCCTTCAATATTTCTCCGCCCTCACTGCTCCAGCAGGACTTAAGGTCGCCGAAGAAAGTATTCTCAGGAATATCCATGCTGAGATCGTATTCCATTGAGGGATATTTTGACGGCTCATTGTATACAATGCCGCTGTCCTTTACCTCTGCAAAAGCTTCAACATCAAGCTCAGCAAATACTACACTGCCCTTCTTATCTATATTCTTCATGATAACGGGATGTGCAATACCGATGGTTCCTATCTCTCTGCCATCAAGAACTATCTTGTTCAGGTTTATCGGATGCTCATAGCTGTGAGCTGCATTTGCCGGCGCAAAGGTAAGCTCTGTATGCTTTATGTCGTCTGTTACAGAAGCAAGAATATCACGAAGTCTGAAATACAGATCTTTAACACTTGTGATTTTGCTAAACAAAGTTATTGCAAGCTTTTTGCGCTCCACACAAAGTCCCTTCTCGTCAAGACCATCTACAACTCTGCCTATCTCAAAGATGCCGAACTCCGGCGCAAATGAAGTATTGATCTTCACCTGACAAAGCTGTGTGGGTATTATCGACCTTCTGAGAGTCTCTATGTTCGGGTTTGTAGCGTTGGCAAGCTTTACATTTTCTTCTATTTCAATGCCAAGCTCTTTCAGCTCGTCATTATACTGCCATACATAAGAATGAAGCTCATGAAGGGCGAACTTCTTTACAAGAAGATCCTTTATCTTTTCCTCGTTAAGCTTTACATCCGTCATTCTCACAGGGTAAAGCGGTGAACGTGTGGTATTGATCTCGAAGTTATCGTAACCGTAGATCCTCGTTATCTCTTCGATAATATCGGCATTCATTGTAACGTCCTTAGTAATTCTCCATGAGGGCACATCTACGGTAAAGCTTCCATTCTCTGCCTTTACTCCGAAGCCAAGGCTTGTCAGAGTGTGAACTATTGTATCGCCGTCTATCTTTATGCCTGTATATCTGTCAACAAATTTCTGGTCAAATGTCAGGGTCACAGGCGGGAACTTCACAGCGTACTCATCTGTAAGACGTGATACTGCCTTTGCGCCGCTGTCATGCTTTTTCAGCAAATACAGGAAACGTCCTATGGCAGGGACAGTCATTTCAGGGTCAAGGCTCTTCTCATATCGCATGGACGCATCCGTTCTGTGTGAAAGACGAACTGTAGACTTCCTGACAGATGCCGCATCAAAGTTAGCAGATTCAAGAGTCAGAGTAGTAGTATCCTCTACTATCTCAGAATCAAGACCGCCCATGATACCTGCGATTGCAACAGGTATATTGTCGTTACAAATCATAAGCGTATTCTCGTCAATGTTCCTCTCAACGCCGTCAAGTGTTTTGAAAACAAAGGGGGTGTCAAAGCGCTTTATCCTTATCTTCTCTACCTTTCTGGCATCGAATGCGTGCATGGGCTGACCCATTTCAAGCATAAGATAGTTTGTAAGATCCGCAAGGAAGTTTATAGCTCTCATGCCGCAGTAATACAGTCTTATCCTGATATTCACAGGGCTTATATTTCTGCTTATGTTCTCAACCTTGATCGTGCTGTAGCGTTTACAAAGAGTATCTTCAATTTTCATATCTACAGCCGGAAGCTCGTCATATACTGAAAGCTCGTCTGTTTCAAGGGGTTTAAGCTCTCTGCCGGCAAGAGATGCAAACTCTCTTGCGATACCGTAATGTCCCCAGAGGTCGGGACGGTTGGTAAGGGACTTGTTATCCACCTCGAAGATTATATCTTCAACGTCATAAATAGTCTTTATATCTGTACCGAGAGGAACATCATCTGTTATTTCCATTATTCCGGAATTGTCGTCACTAATGCCGATTTCTGACTCGCCGCAGCACATACCGTTTGATGTGAAGCCTGCAAGCTCACGCGGCGCTATAGTAATATCACCTATCTGTGCGCCAAGCTGTGCAAAAGCTGTTTTCATGCCGACTCTTACATTTGGTGCGCCGCATACAACATCTGTAAGCTCGCCGCTGCCGGTGTCCACCTTCAGAAGATGAAGCTTCTTTGACTTCGGATGCGCTTCGACTGACTTTATTTCAGCCACAACAATACCTGAAATATCCTTGCCCTTGAAGAATATCTCGTTTTCTACCTCTGCTGTAGAGAGGGAAAATCTGTGTATAAGGTCAAGCTTGTCGATACCGCTGAGGTCGACAAAGTCCTCTATCCAATTCATTGATAACAGCATAGTATTTTTCCTCCCTTATTCATCATCAGTAAACTGCGAAAGCGATTTGAGACTTCCGCTGTTAAGATCTCTGATATCCTTGATGCCGTACTTCATCATAGCAAGTCTTGTCAGTCCAAGGCCAAAAGCAAATCCAGTGTATTCATCCGGATCAATACCGCCCTCACGCAGTACATTCGGGTGTATCATTCCGCAGGGACAAAGCTCCAGCCAGCCGCTGTGCTTACATGACGGACAGCCTGTACCTCCGCAGATAAGACAGCTTATATCAAGCTCAAAGCCCGGCTCCACAAATGGGAAAAAGCCAGGACGCAGACGTACATTGATATCCTTGCGGAAAACTTCGGAAAGCATTGTTTTCATGAAGTATATCAGGTTGGATATAGATATATCCTTATCCACCATTACGCCCTCCATCTGGAAGAAGGTATTCTCGTGGCAGGCGTCTGTTGCTTCATTTCTGAAGCAGCGTCCGGGAAAAATAGCTCTTATAGGAGTTCCGTTTTCTATGAGTGCAGGACCATACTTTCTGAGAATAGCGTTCTGAGCTGCCGATGTCTGTGACTTGAGCAGCTGACCGTTTTCAAGATAATAGGTATCCTGCATATCTCTTGCAGGGTGATGCTTAGGGATATTGAGTGACTCGAAACATTCATAGTCAGTTACTACCTCTGCATAGTCCTCGACAGTAAAGCCCATAGATTTAAAGATAGTCTCGCACTGTCTTTGCACAAGTGTGATAGGATGGTATGATCCACAGCTGCACGAAGCAGGAGTAGTGATATCAAACACAGGCATAGACTTTATTTCAAGCTCTATCTGTTTTTTTCTGAGTTCCGCTGTTCTCTCCTCTATTTTTTGTGCAGCAAACTCTTTAAGCTTATTAACCTCTGCACCAAAGGTTTTTTTCTGTTCTGCGGCGAGATCCTTCATTCCCTTGAGCAATGATGTGATACTACCCTTTTTACCGAGATAACCTACTCTCAGACCGTCAAGTGCCGAAAGGTCATCAGCGGAGTTAAGCTTTTTTTCAAATTCTTCTTTCAACTCTAAGATCTTGTTGTTCATAACAGCCTCCTGTATATAGTAATTTTCTTACGCAAAAAATCCCTGCGTCATTACAACGCAGGGACGAAATCATTCCGTGGTACCACCCTGTTTTCTGCTGTCAGCAGACACTCATTCAGTGAATAACGACACAAACCGTCACAGCCTACAGCCAGCAAATGGGTTCAGCCATGCCACTCAGAAGTGAACTTCACCGTTATCCCAGTTATCCGCTTACAGCCAAAGGCGGAACTCTCTGAAAACTGATACATCCGGTTACTCTCTCCGTCACAGTGTTATAATAAGATATCCCTATTATAACACACCTCCACTCCAAATTGCAACCCCCCAAGCGCAGAGCCCCACGTCAATCTAATTCAGACATCAAAATGATACAAAGTTTAATAAGATGTCATTTTGAGCGTTAAGCGAATAATCTTTGAGTGACTTATGCACACTTTACTATGCCTGTCAGGTTTAATTAATTAGAAAAAACGCACTTTAAGCCCTTTCGGCAAGCTCAAGAAAGAAGGTTGATTCTGAAAAGTAACAAAATAATTTCCAAATTAGATTGACGTGCGCAGAGCCCACGGAAATCAAGTTTCTTCAAAAGAAAATTAGAAATCTAAAATTCTAAGAATATTGC
>CAMHOE010000030.1 GCA_946186665.1 uncultured Clostridia bacterium
GCCCGCGCCGAACGGCGCAGACTTGTCAGACACTTATCTCCATCCGCCGGCGCAGCCCTGAGGGGCTGCTGTTTCGGCTGTTTTGTTCGAACATACAGTTTAATTTCTCTATTCAACTTCATGCGCCTGTATAGTTTGAAGCTGTAGTTAATATTTACGTACTATGATTGTTTTCGTTTCAGCAAAAACATACAACTCATTCCACATTCCACTTTCCACATTAAAACTATAGACGTGTACAAGAATAGCCAAAGTGTTCCTCTATGGAGCACGACGCGGACGGATTTTAGTAAAGTCTATACGTTGTTAAGTTGTCCTGCGGGGTCACCCGCCGGTCACGCACCGGTCAATCACAAATTTCGACATTGTATTTGCGGAACCAATAGTCCAGCTGTATGATATAAGCCAGTATCTGCGGCGCACGCATAAGCTGACCGTACCAGGGGGAAGATATTTTTTCAGGATCCTGAATGATCGCATTGACGCCATTGACATCCAATATCCCGTAAAGCGGTGATGTCTTGTCCTTGAGGATCTCAGTAACGGCAGACGCACAAAGCTGAAAGTACAGCGGATCATGAGTCTTTGGATAGGGACTTTTCTTGCGGTCGATTATGCTGTCGGGCAGCAGTCCCCTGTAGGCTTCTCTTACAATACCCTTTTCTCTGCCGTTCATAGCTTTGATATTCCACGGAAGATTAAATGCGTATTCTGCTATTCTGTAATCACAAAAGGGAACTCTTACCTCCAGACCATTGTACATGGACATACGGTCTTTCCTGTCCAAGAGTGTCTGCATGAACCAATAGAAATTCAGCGAGAACATTTCTCTCATACGTCGGTCAATTCTTGAATCTGTGGGAAGCTTTTCCGTATGGGTACAGGTATCAAGATACCTCTGCTTTACATATTCATCACCGCGCGGAAGATATCCTTTGATAAGTATTGAACGCCTGATATCCAGAGAACGTGACCATGGAAAATTGTCATCAAACAGAATATTGCTGTCATGATACCATGGATATCCGCCGAACAGTTCGTCAGCACATTCGCCGGACAATGCAACTGTAAAATCCTCTTTTATTTTACCGCAGAACATCAGAAGAGAAGCATCCACATCTGTCATGCCCGGAAGATCTCTTGCGTCTACAGCAAGCTTAAGCGCATGAAAAAGGTCGTGGTTATCAGCTATATATTCATGATGCTCAGAGTTTATTGCGCTGCTCATGATGCCGATGAACTCACTGTCCGGGGTTGGTTGGAACCGGCTCTTACGGAAATATTTATCATTGTTGCGATAGTCTATGGAATAGGTGTTCACACTTCCAAGACCATGTTGTTTATAATACTTTGATGCGGTATAGGAAATGATACTGGAGTCCAGCCCTCCTGATAAAAAACAGCACAAGGGAACATCGGACACAAGCTGTCTCTCTATTGAATCCGTCAGAAGCTCACGCACTTCTTCAATACTGTGTTCAGGGTCAGAGGTATGTTCCTTTGCTTTAAGAGTAAAATATCTTTTTCTCATAAGCTGTTTACCGTTAAAGCTTGCGCACTCACCCGGCAAAAGCTCTTCAATCCCCTTGAACACACCCTGTCCGGGACTTCTTCCGGGACCTATAAGAAACAGCTCATACAAGCCTTGTTCATCTACAACAGGCTTTACAAGAGGATTTTGCATAAGACAGTCTATTTCAGAAGCAAACAGAAGTCCTTTGTCATATGGATAAAAAAACAGCGGCTTTACACCTATTCTGTCTCGGGCAAGAAAAAGCTGTCCTCTGCTCTTATCCATAATTGCAAATGCAAAGATACCGTTCAATCTATGAACGCATTCCTCACCCCATAACATATAGGAAGCAAGCACTACCTCTGTATCGCTTTTTGTGGAAAACTCAAATCCGAATGATATCAGCTCCTCACGAACTTCTGCTGTATTGTAGATCTCTCCATTGTACACTATGGTGCAGGTATTATTTTTCCGGACTCTTGTCATAGGCTGTCTGCCATTCTCTACATCAATGACAGCTAATCTTCTGTGTATCAGGCAAACGTCGTCATCAACATATATGCCGCTGTCATCAGGTCCTCTGTTTGAAAGACTTTGAGACATCCTTTTTATAGTTTTTTTCTGCTTCATAAAGTTTACACTTCTGTCAAACCAGCCTGCAATACCACACATAATATCCCTCCGAAAATCTGATAAATAATATATCGTTTTCACATCAGTGAAAATGCACCATAATTTCACTTTCCACTTTTCACATTTCACATTTTCATTTAACGCTCCTGACCCTTCTGAGTTTAAAGGTGAGGACAAAAACAATACACATTATTATCAATGCAGCTGTTCCGATAAAGGTAGTGGATGAAAGCTCAGCCTGAGTGTCATCAAACAGTGCAAAAACGCCGGACACAGGTCGGTAAAACTGACATATGATATATAGTATTGCCGATGAAAGAAATGCGTTAACTGTTCTGAATACAAAAAATCTCGGCTTGCTGTATCTGATATCTCCCAGTATGGAAAAAATCTGAAAGTGAACGCAAAGTCCACCGAAGCCTACAGCAAACGCCAGAATCCATAATGCTCCTCCTGTGCTGCATATGCTTCCGCAAGCCTTTGTGACCTCGCACAATATCAAGAAGGCATTTTCAGATATGCTTTTTTCCCCACCGAAAAAAACGATAATATTTCCGCACAGTGCTGATAATCCAAGCTTGTCCGCAACCTCATAAAGTGCTGAAAATACTGCCACCATTGCCGTCAGCTGGATAATAGCCGAAGCACCGTCTGAGCAGGAGCATACAAACGAATATATCAGTCCTGAGTCTTTTTCCTTATCTGAATAGCTTTGGGAAGCTTTCAGAGAATTCTGACGGTCACTATTATTGCTGTTCGTTTCCTGTCTGCATAATTTTCCTGCTATGAACCCCAGTATAACTCCGGATATGAGCTGAGAAACATAAAGCAAAATACCTGCTGAGGTGCTTTTCAGCAATATGGTACCTATTCCCGTAATAAGAAACGCAGGTCCTGAGCATACACAGAACAGCATCATCTGTTCTGTCTGTGAAGAATTGATCTTTCCTTTATCGTACAAAAGCCTGACACATTTTGCCCCTACAGGATATCCTCCCACAAAGCTCAGCATTATTGCAGCTGCGGCTTCTCCCGGAAGCGAAAATAATCTTCTTGTTACCGGCGCAAAAGGCTTGACAAGTATTTCCGAAACACCGGAACGTATTATGAACGAGGATATTATCATAAAGGGCAACAGCGACGGTATCAGAAGTGAAGAAGCATATTTCAGACCACTTATTATTCCACCCGACACCTCAGAGGAAAATATCAGCAGACATACAGCAAGAATGATCACTGCCGCAAGACTTAATATATTTTTGATGTTCCTCAAGCTCAACACTCTCATATCATCACCCGATAAAATATATGCAGCAGGTGATTTTTATATTTATACAAGCATAAAATTTATGGGGTGGTACAATGAAAGAAAAACGCAAAAAGCCGCCAAGACCCGGTTCAGTCTTAGCGGCAAACATCAGCTCGGTGCATATGGAGATAAGCGGAAACAGAGAAATAATTTTTGAAGGCGGCAGAGGCATACTTGAATACGGCGACAGTTCCATAAAGATAAATACGGGAAAATATATTGTGTCATTTAACGGCAGGGGACTTCATATAAAATGTATGAATAACAATGATATGGTGATACACGGCTTTATCACCTCTATAGAATATATTATCTGAGGCGATGAGATAATGGGAATACGTTTTTTAAGATGGCTGTTCGGATATATAGAGTTCAATATCACAGGTAAATTTCCCGAAAGATTTATAAATGCTGCGGCAAAGCAGGGAGTCAATTTATGGCGGCTCAGAAACAACGGCGATATGCTCAGCGCATTCGCAAGGACAGGCGAGTATGAAAGTATTCTTACAGCTGCACAAAAAAGCAAAAACAACATACATATCGTCAGATATTACGGTCTGCCCTATCTGATAAGAAAATACAGGAACCGTTCGGGACTTGCAGCAGGGCTGCTTGTATTTATCCTGTTTTTCAGGATAATGTCGGGATATGTATGGAGAATAACTATTGACGTACCGGATATCATAAACGAATATGAACTGCGCAGTACGCTCAGAGAATACGGTGTATATGAGGGTGCTGCGGCGGACAGCATAGATGTTCCGCTGATAATAAACAGTATTTCATCCGGCGACAAAAGAATAAGCTGGATGACTTTAAACATTATCGGCTCTACAGCAGAGGTAAAGGTCAGCCCAAATCTCTCGGAAAAATTACCCGACACGAAAAGCCCTGACGCAAGCAATATGCTGTCATCCTCAGACGGCACTGTAACAAGAGTTCATGTATATAACGGCTCTGCAAAGGTAAAAACAGGTGACGGTATCCATAAGGGACAGCTTCTTGTCAGCGGAGTTATGGAATACAATAACGGCAATTCGGTTTTAGCCGACAGCAGCGCACAGGTTTTCGCCAGAACACTCAGAAAAGTTCAGATAAAAATACCTGAAACCTATGACACCCTACAAAAGACAGAATGTGAAACGGCTAAAAGCGATATAAGCATATTTGGCATCCGCCTTCCCCTGTCTGTTAAGGAAGATCCGACAGACATCTGTAGTAAACACACGCACTCCTTTCAGGCTGAGCTGCTGGGAAATCCACTGCCGATATATTCCACAACGGAGCTTTGGCAGCATTATAAAAAAACTCCCGTGAAGCTTGACACTTCACGGGCTGAGGAATTACTGTCAAACAAATTAAAGCTGTATGAGCTGTTCATGATAGGCAGTACAAAAAGCGGAACAATACTAAGCAGAAGCTTCAATATTTATAATAAAGACGGCTTTTTCATACTTGATGCAGTATATGAAACAGAAGAGGATGTCTGTGTGAAATCGGAAATAGAAGTAAGTACAGATCAGGGTTCCTGATCCTTGTATTCATCCTCTGTTTTTGCCTGCTTGTCTTTTAAGCGTCCTGTCTTTTTCACATGGGTTCCGATTATCTCCGACACATCGCTTATGGCTATAAAAGCAGAGGAGTCTATATTCTTGATAATGTCTTTAAGCTCATGTATCTCAAATCTCGTGAGCACACAATAAAGAACGACTTTCTTTCCGCTGACAAGACCCTCACCTTCCATTATGGTGACTGTTCTGCCAAGCTGCGAATAGATCTTTTCTGATATTTCCTTTGCGTCATTTGTGATTATCATTGCAGCCTTTGTCTGATCCATTCCTGATTCTACGATATCCAGTACCTTAGATGTAATGAAGTATGTCAGCAGGCTATACATCGCACGGTCAAGTCCGAAAATAAATCCCACTGCGGTAAATATTGCAATATTGAAAATCAGGACCGTCTGACCCACAGGGAATTTGAATTTTTTATTCAGAAGTATGGCGACGGTTTCTGTACCGTCAAGACATCCTCCGAAGCGTATCACCAGACCCACGCCCACTCCAAGCAGCACACCTCCGAAGGATACTGCAAGAAGATATTCTGATGTGGCGTTTTTCATGGGTGCAAAAACTTCCAGAAAGAGCGAAAACAGCGTCATTGCATAGGCTGCCTTTACAATGAACATCTTTCCCATTTTTCGGGCGCCTATTATCAGGAACGGAATGTTGAGAACAATGGTAAGTATACTCAGCGGAACACCTGTCAGATTATTGACAATAATACCTATACCCACAACGCCGCCATCCATTATTGTACATGGAACAAGAAATTCCTCTATCGCCGCAGCTGCGATCATTGCGCCAAGCGCTATACCAAAAAAATCTACTATCAGTCTGAATATATTGGTCTTTGATAATTTCATAAAACACCCGTCCTTTCATATATATTATAGCATATGTCAGCATAACATTAAATAATTCATCGGGCAGTTTCTCTGTGGGAAACCCTTTGTTTGAAAACAAAGGGTTCTCCCCCCAACCCCCTTTCCTAAAAAAATAATTTTTTCCATTTTACACTTCAGAGACTGTCCGTGTCAAAATCCGGTATATAATCCTCCTGCGCCGAGCTTAATTCCTGTGAAAATCCTTCAAGTTCCAGTTCATCAAAGTGATCCAGTACCTTATCATATTCACGCGCTGTTATGCGGCAGTTCAGTTCCTTGTACTCCTTTGAACGGAACATCGGCACATACTGTCCCATAAGACTGACAAGAACGCTGTCGTCAAATTCCTGTTTTATGCAGTCAAGAACCGCAATTGAGTTTTTGGTGTTCTGAGGCAGGATAAGGTGACGTATTATTGTTCCCTTTGTCATGATGCCGTTTGAGTCAAACTGAGGCTTATCCGTCTGACGAACCATTTCTTTAATTGCCGGAAGTGCATATTCAAAGTAGTCTGATGCCCCCGAATACTTTTTTGATTTTTCTGCATCAATGTATTTCAGGTCGGGAAGATAAATGTCCACGATGCCCTCAAGCCGCCTGATAGTTTCGGGCTTTTCATAACCGCCTGTATTATAGACTACAGGTATTTTCGGTCGGTAGATTTCAAAACACCGGATGATGCTTTCAACATATGGGGTAGGACTTACAAGGTTGATGTTGTGTACTCCCATCTGTTCCAGCTTTCTTACATATTCTGACAGTTCATAAACGGTAACTGTTTTTCCCTTACCGCCAGAGCTTATGATATGGTTCTGACAGAATACGCATGACAGCACACATCCTGAAAAGAATATGGTACCGGAACCTTTTGTTCCGCTGATGCACGGCTCTTCCCACATATGAGGTGCAGCACGGGCTATCTTCGGCAGTGTGCCTGCTTTGCAAAAGCCTTTACCGCTGTTTTCTTCTCTGACAGCATTACAATTTCTCGGACACAGCGAACAAATATATTTATCCATAATGATCTCCATAGCGCAAAGGCGCTGTACTTTTTCGTACAACGCCTTTGTAGTATACTTTGTGAAATTATTTTTTTCAAGCTCCTGTCAGAAGCTCTGAACATCGATGAACCGATATTACTTACCGTAGTAAGCCTTAAGGAACATCTCTTTGATTTCTGACATAAGGGGATAACGGGGGTTAGCGCCTGTGCACTGATCGTCAAAGGCATTCTCAACCATTTCGTCAAGAGTAGCAAGGAAGTCCTCTTCCTTTACACCGTAATCAGCAATAGTCTTTTTGATGCCGCACTTCTCTTTGAGTTCTTCAATCTTCTGGATGAAGAGTTCGAGAGTCTCGTTGTCGTCCTTGCCGCAAATTCCAAGGAAGTGTGCGCACTCGCAGTATCTTTCAAGTGTGTGAGGATACTGATACTGAGAGAAGGTTCCCATTTTCGGCGGAACAGGCTCAGCATTGAAGCGCATTACATTGGTAATGAGCAGAGCATTTGCAACACCGTGAGGAATATGATGGAATGCACCAAGCTTATGTGCCATAGAGTGGCATACACCAAGGAAAGCATTAGCAAATGCCATACCTGCAAGTGTAGAAGCTGTAGCCATTTTCTCTCTTGCGATAGGATCGTTTGCACCGTTCTCGTATGCAGAAGGAAGATACTCAAAGATATTCTTCATTGCCTTCAGTGCAAGACCGTCCGTATATTCTGTTGCCATTATTGAAGCATAAGCCTCCAGTGCGTGGGTCAGTGCATCTATACCGGATGCGCTTGTCAGACCCTTAGGCTGGTTCATCATGTTGTCTGCATCAATGATAGCCATATCAGGAAGAAGCTCATAGTCAGCAAGAGGATACTTGATGTTTGTCTGTTCGTCTGTGATAACTGCGAAAGGAGTTACCTCTGAGCCTGTACCTGAAGATGTGGGGATAGCCACAAAGTATGCCTTCTCGCCCATTGTCGGGAAGGTGTATATTCTCTTGCGGATATCCATGAAACGCATAGCCATATCAAGGAAGTCAGCATCG
Organism: uncultured Clostridia bacterium; assembly: GCA_946186665.1. GTDB lineage: Bacteria > Bacillota > Clostridia > Oscillospirales > Acutalibacteraceae > UBA1213. The sequence goes on from CAMHOE010000030.1 coordinate 7,945, forward strand.
GGATGCTCATACAGCACCCACATGATCTTACCTGCGTCCATAGCAGAACCGCCGCCCAGTGCGATGATAACGTCAGGCTCAAACAGGCTCATAGCCTTTGCGCCTTCCTTTGCAGATGCAAGTGTAGGATCCGGCTGTACATCATAGAAGCAGGTATGCTGGATACCCATTTCATCAAGCTTTTCCTCTATGGGCTTTACATAACCGTTCTTGTAAAGGAAGGAGTCGGTCACGATGAAAGCCTTCTTTTTATTCATAACTGTGCCAAGCTCGTCAAGAGCAACAGGCATACAGCCCTTCTTGAAGTAAACCTTTTCAGGTGCTCTGAACCAAAGCATATTCTCTCTCCTCTCGGCAACATTCTTGATATTGATAAGGTGCTTTACGCCGACATTTTCTGAAACAGAGTTGCCGCCCCATGAGCCGCATCCCAGTGTCAGTGAAGGAGTGAGCTTGAAGTTGTAAAGATCGCCGATACCGCCGTGTGAAGAAGGTGTATTGATAAGGATACGGCAGGTCTTCATTGCGTTGTAGTGCTTTTCTATTTTTTCTGCCTGAGCAGGATGGATATAAAGTGATGATGTATGGCCATAGCCGCCGTCAGCTACAAGCTGCGCAGCCTTTGCAAGAGCCTCATCAAAAGTCTCAGCCTTATACATTGCAAGTACAGGAGAAAGCTTCTCGTGCGCAAACTCCTCGCTGATGTCAACAGACTCAACCTCACCGATAAGGATCTTTGTGCTTTCAGGAACCTCAACACCTGCAAGTGCTGCAATGGTGTAAGCCTTCTGTCCTACGATCTTTGCATTGAGCGCACCGTTGATGATGATAGTCTTTCTTACCTTGTCAAGCTCATCGCCCTTGAGGAAGTAGCAGCCTCTGTCAGCAAACTCTTTCTTTACTGCATCATAAACATCGGAAAGAACAGTAACACTCTGCTCAGATGCACAGATCATACCGTTATCAAAGGTCTTTGAGTGTATGATGGAGTTGACCGCAACCTTTATATCAGCTGTGCTGTCGATGATAACAGGGGTATTGCCTGCGCCAACACCAAGAGCCGGCTTGCCTGATGAATATGCAGCCTTTACCATTCCGGGGCCGCCTGTTGCAAGTATAGTATCGGAGTTCTTCATAAGCTCGTTAGTAAGCTCCAGAGAAGGAACATCTATCCATGCTATGATATTCTCAGGTGCTCCTGCCTTAACAGCAGCCTCAAGAACTATTTTTGCAGCTGCAATTGTTGATTTCTTTGCACGGGGATGGGGGCTTATGATGATACCGTTTCTTGTTTTCAGACAGATAAGTGCCTTGAAGATAGCGGTAGAGGTCGGGTTAGTAGTGGGGATAACTGCACCGATGACACCTATAGGCTCAGCGATCTTCTTTATACCGTAAGCTTTATCGTACTCGATAACGCCACAGGTCTTTGTATTCTTATAAGTATTGTAGATATACTCGGACGCATAGTGGTTCTTGATGATCTTGTCCTCTACAACACCCATGCCTGTCTCTTCAACAGCCATTTTTGCAAGGGGAATACGAGCCATGTTTGCTGCTATAGCAGCTGCCTTGAAGATCTTATCCACCTGCTCCTGAGAGTATGAAGCAAACTTTTTCTGTGCCTCTCTCACCTGCTCCAGCTTTGCATTGAAGCTGTCAAGATCCTCTACAAGGCCGCTTGGTGCTGCCTGAACTTCGACTTCTTTTTCTTTGTTAGCCATAGTCCTGTCCTCCGTTTTAAATTATTCTCTTGGATATAATAAGACTTGCTCCGGCGATATAATTATCGCTTTTACGCCGTCTGTTCCTGACTTGATATGTCTTTCCTTACATATACTTTCATTGTAATAATTATAATAGATTGTTAAAAACTTGTCAATATCATTTCGACCGCTGAAAGCCGATAAAAAAAATTTCTATATATTTATATATATTCTATCCTGATACTTAAAAAAATTCATCAAATTAACAAATCCCATATTATGGACGATGACGTGATGATTATGCTGCTGTATCATTCAGAGATTTCCTTGCTTTTGCGTATCTCTATCATTTTAATGACAGTTTTACGCTTTACAGTTTTGCCGTTTATAAAAACATATTCTTCGGGGTCACCCTTTGAGAGTGGTTCAAGATCCTCTATGGTAAGCTTGTCATCAGCCTCTTTTTCAAGACGTACACGCTGTTCTTCCTTTTTCTCTTCCGCATAAGGTGTGATAACATTTTTTTCTATGGTCTGATAGGAATTATATACTATTATATACATTATCATAACAGGCGCAACAGTCAACACAAGCAATCCCATAACGATAAGAACAATCAGAAGATTATTCAGCATTGCAACAACAGAAAAAATAACAGCCGCTGTAAAAAGCAGTGACAAAAATGTTTTTAGATGATTGGTAAAGCCGTTTATGATCATTATAAAGGAATTTCTTATGACCTCAGTAAAGCGAAGCTCCACCGAAACCGTCATCACTATCGCTGACATATCCACCAGAACGAAAACCAGTGCAGTTATAGACATTATTATCAGATATATAAGTACGGCTGAATTATCAGTTTCCTGCTTATAATAGGCTATTGAAAGCCATAGACCTATTACCATAAAATACAGAAGAAATGAATTGATAAGAAAGAAAACCCAGTTATTTTTTATCCCGCCAAAAAAGTCTTTAACAGGCCGGACATTTTTGTCAGCTGTCAGCTTTCGGCATACATTTGTCAGTCCGGCAAAGAACGGCGACATCAAAGGTATAATCAGGAATATCACAAAAAAGCTAAGGTATCCGGTAGTGTACAGTATCAGAGCCATTGCTCCCGCAAAGACAGCAAGCGGTATGCAAAACATCAGATTGACAAGCACAAGCTTACCGAAGCACCTGAAATAATTAGAGAAAAAATCGGTAAGGTTATACTTCCGTTTTTTTGACTGCGCCATTTTAACACGTCCTTAAATCAAAAATCAAATATCCACGAAAAACACAGAGAGAACAGCATATCCGCAGCGGCAGATACTGCACATATGAAAAGACACCACAGCATTGAGAACATATATCTTTTCATCTGTTCATGAGGGTCGTCCCTTACAGGGCAACGCCTGAAAAGACTTACCATATTTATAGAGTTTTTTAACGCTATAAGCGACGCTGCCGTTATCGCTGCGGAAGAAATAAATATTCCCGGCAGTATTACCAATATATTGTAAGCTATGCCCTTTAAGCCGTATGCGCCGTAAAGATACCCTACAGAAAGACCATAACCATAGCCTTTAAAAAATGGTACTGCGGCAGCTATCCCTCCCCATAGAGAAAGCCCCAGCAGAAACACAGCAGTCAGGAATATCATTGAAGAGGCAAAGGATGAAACAAAAGCCGATATCATCCCCTGAGAACACCGCTGGTCAAAATTCGTAAGCAGAATAATATCCAGCTGCTTCATCATTTCCTTATCGGCTTCTCCTCCGCTGACTGCACCGAAAACTATACCGCTGAAAAGTATCATACAAAAGATCAGAAATGCTCCCTTACGTTTTAGTCCGGTAATGGGATATCTCAGGCTGCCCTTCAGCGGCTTTGAAAATATTATCTTCTTCATACACTTTACTCCCGTTTCTTTTTGTAATTTGTATGAAGAGCTTTTCTTATTTATTCAGGGTTTTCCTCAAGGAAATCAATTTTGCAGGGGCAGATACATGGGGAAAACCCTTTTCCAGCGGAAAAAGGGTTATTCCCCATACCCCTTTCCTAAAACCGCTGAATATAGTCTGCTTCGAGATATAAATCTGCAAATATTGATCTTCCTGAAATTCAGATCACAAAAATTGATTTCCGGTTTTTTTATTTATAGCAATCCAATTATTTAAGCGCATCAGGTGAGTTTCTCGGGGGAAACCATTTTCTGGCGAAAAAATGGTTTCCCCCAAACCCCCTTCCTAAATTCGCTGACTTTGTTACGCGATTTTTGCAATTATTAATTTGGAATGCTATAGTCTGTCAGCTGTAGAACTGTTCAGCAAACCGAACGCTGTCCATAGCGTCGGCGCCGTAAAAATCTGCCCCTATCATATCGGCGTATTCCTGATTGAGTACAGCCCCTCCCACAAGGGTCTTTATTTCAGGGTCTGTCTTATTGAGAAGCTCAATAGTTTCCGCCATAGAAGGCACTGTCGTTGTCATAAGTGCGCTCAGACCCACAAGCTTACAGTTATGTTCAACTGCACATTCTACTATTGTTTCGGGCGGAACATCACGTCCAAGGTCGTATACGGTAAATCCATAGCTTTCCATAAGCACCTTGACGATATTTTTTCCTATATCATGGATATCTCCCTTTACTGTTGCAAGAACTATCGCCTTGCTTTTGTCGGAACAGTCCGCCGGTATTTTCTTTTTTACTTCATCAAAGGATGCGGACGCTGCTTCTGCACTCATCAGAAGCTGGGGAAGATATGCCTTCTTCTGCTCAAATGCTGTACCTATCTCATTCAGAGCCGGTACGATATGCTTGTTGATAACATCAAGAGGTTCAGTGCTTTCAAGAAGCTTTGCGGCGTATTTGACTGCGCCCTCCTTCAGACCCTTTACAATACAGGTATGAAGCGTCTCTTCCTTTTTGTCGCCGCCTGTATTCTTTTCCGGACTTTGCTGCTGAGAAGCATAGTTGATATATTCAACGCAGCCTGTATCAAACAGGTTGAGCGCTTTGTACGCATAATAAGTATCCATCATAGCCTGCGAAAAGGGGTTCATTATTGCGCAGTTCAGACCGCTTTGCAGGGCATTGGCATAGAATGTACTTGTCACAATATCTCTTCTGGGCAAGCCAAAGGAAATATTTGATATACCAAGACTGGTTTTTACTCCAAGCTTTCGTATCAGACGCACCGCTTCAAGCGTTACCCTTGCGCTTTCGGGATTTGACGATACCGTAAGCGCAAGAGGGTCAACTATTATCTCTCTTTTATCTATTCCATATTCTGCGGCACGGGCTATTATCTTCTCAGCAATTTTAGCTCTGTCCTCTGCCCTGTCCGGAATACCGCCCTCATCTATTGTCAGTGCAATAAGACCACCGCCGTATTTCTGTACGATAGGCAGCACGTTATTCATGCTTTCCTCCGTACCATTCACTGAGTTTATCAGGGGCTTTCCGTTATACAGACGAACAGCAGCTTCGAGAGTTTCAAAATTTGTCGAGTCTATCTGTAGAGGTGTATCAGTTACCGCCTGTACTGCGGAAACGCATTTCAGCATCATTTCAGTTTCGTTTATCTCAGGCAGACCCACATTGACATCCAGAATATGCGCTCCCGATTCAGACTGTCTTATAGCTTCGTTCAGGATATAGTTCAGGTCACCGCTGCGAAGCGCTTCTTTAAGCTTGGGCTTTCCTGTGGGGTTGATGCGCTCTCCTATGAGTATCGGTGACTCATCAATGACAACCGAATGTGTGTATGACGACACCATAGTAATATTCTTTTTTGACGGATACAAAAAAGGAAGGTCCTTCGTTTTTTCTATTGTCTTTTTTATAAACTCAGGTGTAGTTCCGCAGCAGCCGCCGAGAATAAGCGCACCTTTTCCGGCAAGCTGTACCATATAGTCAGAAAAATCATCAGCACCTATATTATAGACAGTCTCACCGTCATGTACCTCCGGAAGTCCGGCATTAGGATTGACGATCACCGGAGTTGAGGAGTATTTTTCAAACTCGCCTATGATATTCAGCATGATATCAGGTCCGAGAGAACAGTTCATACCTAAAGCGTCCACCCTGAGTCCCTCTAACATAGCTATCATAGCCGCAGGGTCCGCACCTGTCATAAGCTTTCCGCCGGCATCGTATACATTGGTAACAAAAATCGGAAGATTGCTGTTTTCTTTCGCAGCAAGCACCGCAGCCTTTGTTTCATGGCTGTCGTTCATTGTTTCGATAAGCACCAGATCCGCACCGCAGTCCGCTGCCGCTTTTATATTGTCCGCAAAAATCGACACAGCTTCATCAAAGGACAAATCGCCGAGTGGTTCAAGAAGCCTGCCGGTAGGACCCATGTCATATGCTACATAGACTTCTTCTCTGCCCTGCGCAGCTTTTTTTGCACATTCTATACCTGCCCTGATAAGCTCGTCGTAATTTTTGAATTTATCCCTGTTAAGTCCGAAGGTGTTAGTCTTGATAATATTACACCCTGCGTCAATATATGACTTGTGAAGAGAAATGATTTTTTCCGGCTGTGTGATATTCCAAAGCTCCGGAGACTGTCCGGCAGGAAGACCCATTCCCTGAAGTACAGTTCCGGTTCCGCCGTCAAAATATACTCTTTTCTCTTTTATCAAATCGGTTATTTTTTTCAAGCGCTATACCCTTCCTTCACAATCATTCATTTTATTCCCATAAACGCAGTAACGGATTTTACCGGCGTCATAAGATATGCCGTATTCAATGTTATTCCTAAATTCTCCGCTGCATTCAGACGTTCAAGCAAAGGCCGCTGTACCTGTATAGATACATCACCAAATCCGGGACTGAAACGCGGAACACAGTTATTCTCACTCTTCAGACGGTCACAGACGTAATCGCAAAAACTCTCTACAGCCGCCGACGAAAGCGCATCCGTCATAAAATGTTCAGCCTGCGAAGTCACATTCAGCCTTGCAAGCAGTCTGTCAACTGCTATTCCGGTAGTCCACGCCAGTACAAAGACTTCTTTGCAGCCGGAAAGATTTTTGTAAAGATTTTTACTCTTTACAGACATGAAGCCGAGATTACAGACGTTCTCCACTGAAAGATCAAGCGGCGCCCTTATGTACGCACATTTGTAATTTATTATCTTAAGAAGTCTTTTTTTACACATTTCAAGCGTATCGTTTTCAAAACCCCGATTTGTTTTAAGTCTTTGAGCAAGCTCATTTTTATTTATTTCCACAGCTTCCGGTGAAGCAGTTATTATTCTTACATCGTTATTCTTCATTAAGAGACACTCTCCAGATCATATCGGTATATCCCTGCTATTATAACATTATAAAAAGACTGTCGGTTTTCCTATGCGTATCATTATACCACATCATTCTTTTTAATGCAATAAGTCAGCCCCGCACAGGTTAAACTGTACGGGGCCGACTTTGGAGAATAATAATTGACAAATGTCAATTGCAAGCTGTCTGATAACTTTATCAGCTGTTGACCGTTACTGTAAAGTTCTTATCCTTTGTAGTACCTGCTGAGTCCTTTACTCTTACAACTATATCATAAGTAGTTGCTGCCAAGGGAGTGATCTTTACTGTTTTGTTTGTGGAATAATCCTGTGCTGTCATGTAAGAGGAAGAAGCTGACTTCTTATAGTATACTGCGTAAGTATAAGGTGATGTGCCGCCTGTTGCTGCACAGGTAACAGTTACAGAACTACCCTTTGTTATGGATGTTGCAGATATCTTGGAGCTGTTTGCAAGAGCTGCTGTTACAGTAAGTGAATACTGTTTTCTCTCTACAGCACCTGTGCTGTCCTTTACCTTGATAACTACATCGTATGTACCTGCTGCTGTAGGCTTGAGGGTAACTGTCTTTGTAGTTGAGAAAGCCTTAAGTGTCGTATAGCTGCTGTCTGTAGACTTCTTGTAATAGAATGCGTAGTAGTACGGTGAAGTACCGCCTGTTGCCGCACCTGTAAGTGTTACAGAATTGCCAAGTGCTATTGATGTTGCAGACATCTTAGAGCTGTTTGTAAGTGCCTTTGTAACTGTCAGTGAAAGCTGCTTTCTCTCAACTGTTCCTGCGCTGTCCTTTACCTTGATAACAACATCGTAAGTACCTGATGCTGTGGGCTTAAGAGTAACTGTCTTTGTAGTTGAGAAGTTCTTGATTGTTGTGTAGCTGCTGTCTGTAGACTTCTTATAGAAGAATGCGTATGTGTACGGTGAAGTACCGCCTGTTGCTGCGCCTGTAAGAGTTACAGAATTACCAAGAGCTATTGAAGTAGCCGAAAGTGTAGAAGTATTTGCAAGAGCTGCCGGTTTTACATTTACAGAGAAGGTCTTGTCTATATAGGTTCCCTCGCTGTCCTTTACTCTTACGAGTACAGTATAGGTTGTAGCCTTTGCGGGCTTGATCGTAACTGTCTTGTTTGTAGAATACTTCTGAGCTGTTGTGTAAGAAGAATCGCTTGCCTTCTTGTAGAACACAGCATAGGTGTAAGGTGATGTACCGCCGCTTGCTGCAGCTGTTACAGTCAGAGTATTACCGAGTGTTATTGTTGTTGCTGAGATCTTAGAGCTGTTTGTAAGAACAGAAATAACCGTAAGAGAAAGCTGCTTTCTTGCAGTATTTCCTGCGCTGTCCTTAACCTTGATAACTACATCATAGGTGCCTGCTGCTGTAGGCTTGAATGTAGCTGTCTTTGTGGATGAGAAGTTGCTGATAGTTGTGTAGCTGCTTGCGGTGGACTTCTTGTAATAGAAAGCGTATGTGTACGGAGAAGTACCGCCTGAAGCTGCGCCTGTAAGTGTTACGGAGTTGCCGAGCGCTATTGATGTAGAGGACATCTTGGAATTATTGGTAAGTGTGCTGGATGTAACTTGAAGAGCATACTGCTCTCTTGCTGTATTGCCTGCGCCATCCTTTACCTTGATAACGATATCATAGTTACCGGCAGCTGTAGGCTTGAATGTAACTGTCTTTGTTGATGAGAAGTTCTGGAGAGTTGTGTAGCTGCTTGCTGTTGAAAGCTTATAGAAGAAAGCGTATGTGTATGGTGATGTACCGCCTGAAGCTGCACCTGTAAGTGTTACAGAATTACCCAGAGCTATTGATGCTGCGGAAACCTTAGAGCTGTTTGTAAGAGTAGAAGTAGATGGATTAACCTTAAGTGAATACTGATTTCTTACTGAGTCACCCTGGCTGTCCTGAACCTTGATAACGATATCATAGGTACCTGCTGCGGAGGGCTTGAATGTAGCTGTCTTTGTTGTCGAGAAATTCTGAAGTGTGGTGTAGCTGCTTGCTGTTGAAAGCTTATAGAAGAAAGCGTATGTGTACGGTGATGTACCGCCTGAAGCTGCACCTGTAAGTGTTACAGAATTTCCGAGTGTGATAGTTTCTGCGGAAACAGTGGAATTGTTTGAAAGTTTTGTTGTTGTAACTGATTTAACAGTCACTGTGCAGGTTGCTGTCTTGCCGTTGTTTGAAGAAGCCGTAATAACAGCTGTACCTGATGCAACACCCTTTACAACGCCGTTTGAAACTGTTGCTACGGATGTATTGCTTGAAGACCATGTGATAGTCTTGTTTGTTGCATTTGAAGGAGCAACCGTTGCGCTGAGAGTTGTTGTGTCTCCGACGTCAATTGTTGCTGTAGAGGAGCTGAGTGAAACAGATGTAACATCTATTGTTGAAGTCTTCTCTACAGTGTACTGGTAGCCGTTCGAAGTATAGTAGCCTCTGTTTGTGTAAGCAAAGCCGGCCTGCTGAGCGCCCGGAACCTGATTGCTGCCGTCATTGAATATTACCAGCAGTGAAGAACTTGTTGCTGTGTAGGGATAGTAATAAACGCCGTTTCCGTCATTTGTCATCTGTACGCCGGGCCATGAGCCTACAACAGAGCTTTTTGTGGACTTGTCATAGATATAAGCATTTATGTTAGAGCCCCAGCTTGAAGGCTTCTCAAAATAAACACCGTTTTCGATATAGGTAACTGATTTACCCTCTACAGTAATTGAAGCTGTAGCTGTAAGACCGTTTGAAGTGGTTGCTGTAATTGTTGCAGAGCCTGCTGCCACTGCTGTAACAGTACCTGCTGAAACTGTAGCAACTGACGGGTTGCTGGATGTCCATGTTACTGTCTTATCTGTCGCATTGGACGGAGTAACAGTAGCTGTGAGTGCGCCCGTATCACCTGCTGTAAGTGTAAGCGCAGAAGGAGTTACAGAAACACCTGTGGGCTTGACTATGTTGGGATTCTCCTGTACAGTAACTTTAACTGTAGCTGAATAATCGCCTGCTTTTGCAGTGATAGTTGCTGTACCGGCAGATACGCCCTTGATAGTACCGTTTGCAACAGTAGCTACAGATGTATTGCTTGATGTCCATGATACTGAAGAAGAAGCGTCTGAAGGAGTAACAGTTGCCTTTACAACAGTAGTCTCTCCTTCATAAACTGTTGCAGAAGTCTTGTCAACAGAAATGCCTGTGGGCTTTACTGTGCTTACAGACTCATTGTTGATTGTTATAGAAGAGCCGCCGTCACCCATGAAGTTACCGTTAGGAACAACACGTCCGGGAGCGGGAGTCTTTGATGTGCTGAGAACATAAACTCTGAGGTTACCCTGACCGGAGCAGTTAGCTGTAAGTGTGCCGCCCGTTACAGTCTGAGTATCACCTGTTACAGCGTCTACATAAGTACCGTTCGGAATACCTGAGAATGTAGAACCGCCGGAAATCGTTACAAGGCAGAAGCTGTCTGTTGTAGCGTCTGTATATCTTCTCTTGAATGACAGTCCGCCGGAGCAGCCTTCTGTTGAATACTGTCCTTTTCTGAGTGCGGGAACTGCCTGACGAATTCTGTTAAGACGGATAAGGTGCTGTGAAAGCGGAGACTCAAGTGTATCCTTTACAGTACCGCTTGTTGCCTCGAATACGCCGAAGCCTGTTGTACTTAATGAACCTTCGATGTTGTCACCGAAATATGCACGTCCTGTCTGGCTCAGAGGAGAGTTAGGACCAACGTCGATAGGCTTGCCTGCCTGGAACTGTACCTCTGTACCATAGAAAATACAGGGGATACCACGGAAGGTAAAGAGAAGTGAAAGATCCTCTGCCCATTCCTCCTGACTGAAGTTCGGGCGGATAGTCTGAATGTTGTTAGGAGCATAGTCGTGGGAGTCTACATAAGTAACGTTCCATGTAGAATCGTTGAAATACGGATCCTCTGACTTTGCCATGCTGAATGCCTGACCGGCAGAGTCAAACTGCCAGTGCATCTGGAAGTCGATAACGTCCAGACCGGAACGCTGTGAATAATCAGGTGTATGATAATCGTTGCCGTTGAGGAATGCGTTAGTACTGGTGGGCTGGTTATTGGTATCGCTGTGCGCATCGTAATGCTCTTTGGTAAGAGCCACGTTTGTTGCAGGATCATCTGTCCATTTGTTCAGCCATGTATCATCGTCTGCCCATGTATAGAAGCAGGTAGAGATAGGCGGTTCACCGCGGTACCATACGCTTTCACCCTTTGTACAAACCTCACCGAACATATAGAACTCATCATAGCCGTCTCCGGTGTGTATATTCCTGTACTCTTCTCTGAGGGCAGGGATAAATGTTTTGTTGAGGGTAAGACGTGACATATGCTTGACGGTATCCACACGGAAAGCGTCAACACCCATGTCGATATAGTTTTTGTAGCAGTCGATCAGATAGTTATAAACCTTTGGATTTTCCGTATTCAGATCGAAGCAGTCATCATGAAGTGTTGTGATCTGAACATTGTAATTATCCCAGTCACCGCCGCTGCAGAAGCCGTTGTGATGATAGATGTTTTCAGTATCAAGAGCATCGCCTGCCGGCATAACATAGTTACTGCGGCCGCCGCCGTATACTTCATCGGTGATCTGGAGCAGGTTTTCTTCACCCCAGTTACAGGTGTGGTTGAAAACAACGTCCTGAATGACCTTCATGCCCCTTTTGTGACATTCATCAATAAGAGTCTGGTATGTAACGCCGTTGGACTCATAACGTGTATCCACTGCACTGAAGTTATAAGCATGATAGCCGTGATAGTCATAACCTGAGTCATTCTGTACAACAGGTGTTATCCATATTGCCGTAAAGCCCAGAGCCTTGATATAGTCCAGCTTATCGATCAGTCCGGCAAAGTCACCTCTCCACGAAGGGTCATTTTCCGGATTCTGTGCCTTTGTGTCCTCTGAAGTCCTTGCGTTGTTGCTGGTATCACCATCGTAAAATCTTGTAGTAATGAGGAAGTAAATCGACTCATCTCGGAAATCCGTTCTAGACTTTGCGTAGAGAACGCCTCTGTCCTCATTCGACAGGATACTTGAGGCTGCGTTTGCCGTAGTGAGCACTGACGGCAGCGAGCTTGCGCAGGTCATAGCAGTAAGCGCTGCAAGTGACCAGGCTGTCGCCTTTTTGAATGTTTTCTTAAGATTTGACTTGAAAACGCTCATGATAGATCAATCCTTTCAGTTTAATATTTGCCGGAAAAAATGAACAAATACTTCGACTTTACACCCCCTTAATTTTATATGCCGCATAAATCACAAGGGCTAAAAAAGACCGTATTTATCTGTATAAATTGTATAACAATACAATAATTTTGTAAAGTCGGCAATTTGTTCATAAAATTATAACAATCGTTCATTAAAAATTAACGCTTGTACATATTGTACAGTTTTTTTGCAATTCGGTACAGATATAATTACGAAGTATTTCATCACATTTATCTATAATCAACAAATCAATATTATAATTTTCGTCAGATATCTGCGCAAAAAAATCCTGCTGTCAAAGCATACAGCAGGATCTTTTTTGTATATTCAATCATTATCAATATCAGAGTTTTCGGGTTCCGCAGAAGCTGCTTCCTCAGCCTTTTCCTCTGCCGCAATTCTTATACCTACTCCGTTGACCTCTACTCCCTCTTCCGCTCTTACAAGAATATATTTTACTCCATCAATAATTCTTGTTTCAAGCATATAGCTTTTGTCGGGTTTAACCTTGATAGTGACATCCGGTGTCTTTACCTCAAACTGATTTGGGTCGATAAGGTTTATAGGACTTATCTCCGCCTTTTCTCCAAAAGCTGCCTCATACTTTTCGTCAAAGCTCTCAATGCTTTCCTCGTCTGCACCACAGTCCTCAAGAACACGCTTCACCTCATTTTTACCAAGCACAAGAGGTTCTTCGCTTTTGCTGTTTTTGTATTCATCTATCATCTCTGTAATGTGTTCGTGTACGGACTGCACAAACTCATAGCTGCAATTTGCGTCTCCTGTCTCAGCAACAAGCGCACGGAAATTTTCCTTTTGCTCCTGAGCAGGCATGGGATATTCAGTGTTGAATATAAGCTCTGCGGCTTCCTTATAATCATCACCTGTACTGCGTGTATAGAACAGGGCGTTGTATATATTTGTGCTGCGGTCGTCAAAGGACGGGAACATAAATCCTATCTCCGGAGATGATATAGCCATATCAGCGCCGATATTTCTGAATGAACTGTCGGCAGCGAAAAAGCCTATTCCTGTCTTTGTGAGCTTTACAGGACAAACACTGCAAAGAATGTATCTGAACACCTCATCAGAGTCATCGACCATCTCTTCATCATTTTTTGAGCGGTTGGGAACATCGTATTTATCACAGCCAAGAAAGATAATATAATTCTCATCCGTCGGAAAAGAAGCTATTATCTTTTCATAAAGTGCGTGGAGAGCTTCCTCATCCTCCAGCTCCGAGTCTCTGAGCTTCATCAGAAGCTTATGTTCCTCGCTGTCGCTGACCTGATCTGTAGTAAATGATATATCAATAAGGTTCTTTCCCAGTGAACCGGAAAGAGTCTTTTTCAGTATCTTGAATATATTCTCGCTTTCTTCAAGAGATAGCAGTCCTACCACCTGACTAAACTCCGCAGATATCTGCTTTTTCTCACTGACATAACAACCCTTAAGCTTAGTTATATTGTTCTTGTCATGCTTGATCCTTCTTTTAATTTCTGCAATTTCCTTTTCTATCATTTTCCTTCACCTCAGAATTAGTATTGTACTCGCTATTATACCAGATTTTTTCAAAAACAACAAGTGCGTAACCCGCTGGACAAGTGCGTGACCGCACTGGACAACTTAACAACGCATCAGCTTCTGATTGAGCCGTCCGCGTCGCACTCCTGAGGGAGTGCTTTGGCTATTTTCATACACGACTATAGTTTTAATGTGGAATTTGGAATGAGAGTGTACGTTTTCGCATATCGAAAACAATTACTATCCTCCAGAACTAAAACCTCCCATAAGCGGCGGGTGACCCCGCCGGACAACTTAACAACGCATCAGCTTCTGATTGAGCCGTCCGCGTCGCACTCCTGAGGGAGTGCTTTGATTATTCACTACACGTCTGTATCTGCCGAATGGAAACCCCTCCGGCACTTCGAGCCACCTCCCCTAACAGGGATGCGGAAATAGTGAATAGTTTTCGTACCCCAAGGGGACTTCCTACAGGCGCACAGCGAAAACAATTTTAGTAAGTATAATATAAACTACAACTTCAAACAGTACAGGCGCATAAAGTTAAGTAAGGGCAGAGAGTGTATGTCCGCAAAGAATAGCCGAAACAGCAGCCCCTCAGGGCTGCGCCGGCGGATGGGGATGAGGGTCTGACAAGTTCGCGCCGTCAATCGCGGACAATGAATGTTCGGTCAGAATATCAGAGTGAGCTTTAGCGAACGAGAACGCGAATCGGCACCGGCGGCTCGCCGGGCGAATCGGGAGCGCAGGCTCTGCGCTGACTTGAAAACGGGGAAGATTAATGGTATTATAATGTATATTAATTCTGTGGAGGTAAGGTATATGAAGATTGCTCTTACGTATGACCCCGATAACGATAGAGTATATCGTGAATTTGAAACAACAAAAGTAATTAAGGTATATGACACCGATGACGGCGAAATAATAAATAGTGAACTTGTAGGTACAATGGCAGAAAAAGCTGAAGATATCATCTCCCTCATTATGCTCCTCGATGCTGACTGCGTGCTGTGCGGAGATATCAAAAAAGAAACAAGAGAACTTCTCGATGACGAGGGAATACTCTACTACAGCGGCTTCGATGATCCTGCCGATGAGGCTGTGGAGTCCTTCATAAACGGCTATGTCGTTTTCGGACCGGATGAATAATTCCTGCGTTTTCTCTCGTAAACAAATTTTTTCTTTTTTGTTTAAAATTTTTATTGTATTTAAACTCTTATTATGATATAATTCTATAAATATACATTTTAAAAACCGGAGTTGAGTATTAATGAAAGCAGACAGAAATACAGACAAAACCTTCGAAGATTACCTTGAAGCAATGCTTGTGCTGAAGGAAAGAAACTCTTATGTGCGCTCAATCGATGTCGCAGCCTACCTCAATGTCACCAAGCCCAGCGTTACCTATACCACCAAAAGACTGAAGGACCGCGGATATATCACTATGGATGAGGATAATCTTATCACTATCACCGAAGAGGGTATGAAAATAGCAAGCCGTACATACGACAGACATAAAATGCTTTCCAAGTTTTTTATTGAACTGGGCGTTGATGAAGAAGTCGCAAAAGAGGACGCCTGTAAGGTCGAACATGATATAAGTCAGGAAACTTTTGAAGCCCTGTGCAGATATGTTGAAAAACATCGTTCGTCTGAAGGATAATTATTTCACATAGTACCGCCCGATTATTTCAACTGCGGATATTCAGACTTTTGTTTTGATGGATATACTTCATCAGAATATCAATGTGCCGGCTTTATCCGCCTTGATACCTCCGATTTTTGTTACACCGTAAAACGAGCCGTATCTTTCCGAAGATGCGGCTCGTTTCACGTGAGAATTATTATGAAGAAATGTTCTTGTTATCAGCCAAAGTAATCATACCAGTCATCGTAGTCGTATCCCCTGCTGTCATCACTTTCGTTGTACTTGAAGTTGTTGCTGTTGCTGGTTTCAGACTCGCTCTTTACTTCGTCAAGTGTAACTGATACAGTTACATCCTCGCCGTCACGATATACTACAATGTCTATCTTGTCGCCTGCTCTGTACTTAAGAAGTGCCGATGACACATCTGAAGTTTTGCTCACCTCATAGTTGCCAACCTTCTCTATACAGTCACCGACCTTCAGACCTGCTTTATCTGCTGCACTTCCGCTGTTGATCTCATAAATATACACACCTGTTTTGTCAACATTGTAACGTGCCTTTGATGAATCTGTAAGTACATCAAGAACCGATATTCCAAGTGCGGCTCTTCCGGAAACATAACCCTTTGACTTGAGGTCGCCAAGTATGCTCTTTACGTTATTTATCGGTATAGCGTATCCAATGCCCTCTACAGCTGTTCCTGTAGAAGTAGATGTAGATTTTGCAACTACTATACCCACAAGATTGCCTTCGATATCAAACATACCGCCGCCTGAATTACCTGGATTGATAGCTGCATCAGTCTGGATAAGCTCCATCTCTTTATTCTCTATGCTCAGAACTCTGTTCAGGGAGCTTACGATACCGGTAGTAACAGTACCGCCAAGTTGTCCAAGAGGGTTTCCTATAACGATCGCTGTCTCTCCGAGACTGAGGTTTGTTGAGTCTCCGAAGGTAGCAGCAGTAAGACCTGTTGCATCTATTTTCAGAAGTGCGATATCAAATGTCTCATCTGAACCAACTATTTCAGCATCATAGCTTGAGCCGTCAGTAAGTGTTATCTCCACATTTGTTGCATCCTCGATAACGTGGTGATTGGTTATAATATAACCATCCTCAGAAATAATAACGCCGCTGCCTGCGCTCTGCATCAGGTACTGACCATAGAAGGAGCTGTAAGAGCTTGACTCTGTAACTATCTCAACAACTGAATCCTTTACATTGTCTACAACATCCTGAATCGATGAAACGGTTTTCTCTGTCTTTGAAGCTTCAACTATTGTAAGACCGGAGTCCTTTCCGTCTGAGGTAGATGCGGAGCTTTTCTTCGTTTCAGTCTTTGAAGAGGACGAAGCCTCTGCTGTTTCAACACCGTTTGCGCCGCCCATTACAGCAGAACCCAGTATACCTCCGCCAAAGCCAAGACAAAGTGCAAGTGCAAGGCTGCAAGCTATGAGCGCTGTTGTCTTTCCTTTTCCGGACTTCGACTTCTCAGTCTGTTTATGGTCTTGAACAGCCTGATGAGACTCTGACTGTGAACCGAACTGTGACCTGTAATTCTGATAGCTGTATGAGGACTGGCGTCCGCCGGCACTCATATCATTGGAAACACTGTCCGGAGCTGTCTGTGATACAGTCTGGGGCTGCACATTGCCGGTGACCCTGTACTGCTGTGAAACCGAGCCGTATCCGGCGCCCTGCTGTGAAGCATCAGCATAGTAGCTGTCATTATACTGGTTATTTGCAGGTGTGCTGTTGGTATTGCTGTAGACATTGTTATATTCTCTTTCATTCATGGTATTTACCTCCGTCATAATTATTAATGGTATCTGGTTTGGTTCTGATTTTTCTTTCCCTTTGATGTTTATATTATAACGCAGATTTTTTCAAAAAGTAATAAGAAAAATGATATCTTCTTGAAACAATCTATTAATTTAAGCTTAATATTTTTTAAGATAATTAATATTTGTAATATTCCGCTCAAACTCTGAGTTCAATAATAGCATCAAGCAAACTATCTGCTGCTGCTTCTTTTGAAAGAAGCGGCAGTTCCTTTATATACTTACCAGTTATGAGCGTCAGCTTGTTTGTGTCTGTTCCGAAGCCGGAGCCGCTGTCCTTTATGCTGTTCGCAGCGATGATATCGCAGTTTTTGGAAATAAGCTTTTTACGGGAGTTTTCCAGAAGATCCTGAGTTTCCATAGAAAAACCGCAGATCGTCTGATCCTCCCTTTTATTCTGACCTGCATATTTAAGAATGTCCTCTGTGCGTTTAAGCTGGATACTAAGCTCCCCGTCTTTTTTCTTTATCTTGTTTACGCTGAAATCAAGTGGCGTATAATCCGCAACAGCAGCAGCCATGATAAGAATGTCCGTATCCGGAAGTCTTTCCGATACAGCTGTAAACATATCGTGCGCAGATACTACAGGGACAGTATTCACAAAGACCGGAGCTTTTATATTTACGGGCCCGCTGACAAGTGTGACCTCTGCCCCGCGCATGGAAGCAGCCTCAGCCACTGCATAGCCCATCTTTCCTGATGAGTGGTTGGTTATAAACCTTACCGGATCCAGTGCTTCTGCTGTTGGTCCTGCTGTAACCGTTATCTTTATACCTTTAAGATCCTTTTTATCATAGACAGCCCTTTTAATGTAGGAAATAAGGACATCCGTATCAGGGAACTTTCCCTTTCCGCTGTCGCCGCAGGCAAGCCTGCCCACAGACGGTTCTACTATAGTAAAGTTATGTTTTCTAAGCTTTTCAAGATTTTCCTGTACTATAGAGTTCTCATACATATATGTGTTCATAGCCGGTGAAACGATTATACTGCACTTCGCCGCAAGCACCATCGTTGTAAGCATATCGTCCGCAATACCGCCTGCAAGCTTACCGATAATATTCGCCGAAGCCGGAGCTATCATAAAAACGTCCGCCTTCTGAGACAGCGAAACGTGTTCCACCTTAAACTCGAAGTTTCTGTCAAATGTATCTGTCAGACATTTGTTGCCTGTGAGTGTTTCAAAGGTTATGGGGTTGATAAAGTTCACTGCATTCTTCGTCATGACGGTGTGAACCTCACAGCCAAGCTTTACAAGGTCGCTGACAAGCTGTGCGGATTTATAAGCTGCAATTCCGCCTGTTACACCTACTACTACAGTTTTTCCTTTTAACATCAATATCCCTCCATATTGCACCGAGATGATAATTATTGCATGGCAGTCACATTGGAAAAGATCTTTCCTGAAACTGCTGAATATTGCACGAATACTATCATTCTTCGGTAAATAATATACCACATCTGTAACCAATTGTAAACAACCTGTTATTGTAATTTATGATAAATTATGATACTATATTTACGGAAACATTAAGAAAAACTGTGATTTCGGGAGGGAATAAGGATTTGGTAAATAATTTTCATACACATACCTACAGGTGTCTGCACGCTTACGGTACCGAAGAGGATTACGTACTTGAGGCCATTGACAAAGGATTGGGATGTCTCGGCTTTTCAGATCACGCGCCCTTCCCCGATAAAGACTATGGATACAGAATGAAATACGAAGAGCTTGACAGTTACATTTCGGCTATCGATATATTGAAGGAAAAATACGGTGATAAAATAAAGCTGTACAAAGGACTGGAAATTGAATATCACCCGAGATATTCCGACTACTACCGCTCGCTGCTCAATGACAGAGGTCTGGATTATCTTGCGCTTGGTGAACATCAGTATACCATCGGCGGAGAGATAAAAAATATTTTCTTCGCAGAGTCTACAGCTGATTATACGGACTATGCAAAAGCCGTATGTATGGCAATTGAAACAGGCTTGTTTGCATATGTTGCCCATCCGGATATCATGTTCATAAACAATCACGAATGGGATGACCGCTGTGATGAAGCCTGCGATATGATTATCGAATGTGCATCGAAGCACGATACCATACTTGAATACAATGCCAACGGTTACCGCAGGAACAAACAGCTTTTCGCGGACGGGATACGCTATCCCTACCCTCATGAGCGCTTCTGGAAAAAGGCAAAGGATGCACACATAAAGGTAATTGTGGGTTCCGACTGTCACAGCCCTGATCAGATTTGTGACGAGTATATGCTGTACGGGATACAGGAAGCTAAAAAAGCAGGATTGGAGCTTATCAATAATATTTTTTAAGGAGTTTCTGAAATGAAAACAACGGGACGAATAAAAGTTTTATCAGCCATTACAGCTGCTGCCCTGATGTTGACGCTTGCAGGCTGCGGCGAAAATACTAAGAATCAGAACAGTTCGGAAGAAAGCAGCAAAGAAGAAAGCAGCAGCGTATCTGAAGCTGCATCATCCTCTCAGGAAAGCAGCGAGTTTTCTGCGCCGGAAAGCTCAGTATGGTACCCCAGCAGTGTGGAAACCGCATCGAGCGAAGCTCCGGAAAGCGGGGGTTCAGGTACAAAGGCAGGCGATATACCATCTGAATGGCAGGATAACGGCATATTCTCTGCATACTATGATAAAGCATACCGCAGAGTAAAGCAGCTGTCACTTGAAGAAAAAATAGGACAAATGCTTTATGTAGCTTGTCCCTTAGAGGATGGCTCTGCATTTGCATATAAATATCATCTTGGCGGATATGTCATGTTCGGGGATAATTTCTCAGGCAAGACAAAGGAACAGGTCATAAATGAGATCTCTTCCTATGTATACAGTCAGGAGATACCTATGACTATAGCTGTGGATGAGGAAGGCGGAACTGTCACAAGAATAAGCGGAAACAAAGGCATTACTAATCTTAAATTCCGTTCTCCCCGTGATCTGTATAAAGACGGCGGCATGGCAATGATACAAAGTGACGCTCAGGAAAAGACGGCACTTTTAAAGGAAATATATATTGATGTGAATTTCGCGCCCGTATGCGATATCTCCACAAATTCCGGTGACTTCATGTACAAGCGTTCTCTCGGACAGGACGCAGCTATAACCAGCGACTTTGCGCAGAGCATCACCCAGATAAGCCAGTCGAACGGCGTGTCCGTTACACTCAAGCACTTTCCCGGATACGGAAACAACGGCGATACACACAACGGCGCGGTTATAGACAGCCGTGACTATGACACATTTACAAGCAGTGACCTTCTCCCCTTCAAGGCCGGGATCGATGAAGGCGCACATCTTGTCATGATGAGCCACAATATTGTAAACTGCATGGACAGCACAAATCCTGCTTCACTCTCGCCGGACGTACATAAGATACTCAGAGAAGATCTGGGCTTTACAGGAATAATTGTAACAGATGATATGTCAATGGGAGCAATAACAAGCTACTCAGGTGAATATGCGCCTGAAGTCGCCGCTGTACTTGCCGGCAATGATATGCTTACCATAAGCACCTCCATGACCGAACAAACTATATCGAACATCAAAGCCGCTGTGGAAAACGGAACAATAGACGAAGCTATAATAGACCATGCCGTTACAAGAATACTCGCATGGAAATTCAGCAAGGGTACTTTATAACTGACCCTTAGTACATATGTAAACGTCAGTTTCTCCGGGGGAAACCCTTTGTTTGAAAACAAAGGGTTCTCCCCCGAACCCCTTTCCTAAAAAAACTAATATTACAAATGCACACCTCAATTCAATATTCCACATTCCACATTCCGCTTTCCACATTTCACTTTCCACATTTCACTTTCCACATTTCACTTTCCACATTTCACTTTCCACATT
>CAMHOE010000031.1 GCA_946186665.1 uncultured Clostridia bacterium
CTTTGCTTTCCTCTTTGCTTTCCTCTTTGCTTTCCTCTTTGCTTTCCTCTTTGCTTTCCTCTTTGCTCTCGTCCTTGCTTTCTTCACTGCTTTCCTTTGCGCTTTCCGTGCTGCTTTCAGTATTGCTTTCTGTATCGTTTTCTGCGCTGCTTTCAGCATCAGATACTACACTGCTCTGTGATGCTGAGCTTTCGGAAGCCTTCTTATCTGTGGAAGAGCCGCCGCAGCCGCTCAGACAAGCCGCTGCAACGACCGCTGCCAAAAGTACGATAGCCTTAGAATGTTTCATTATGTATTTCCTCCTTGTTCCTTATCCGTGAAGCTGAACCTTATCACATCAAACAGACCGCAGTCCGTCAGGCGAAGCTCCGGTATAACGGGCAATGCAATAAAAGACAATGTTATAAACGGGTCGATATCCTTATCCACACCCATGCTGTATGCAAGCTCTATAAAATCGTCAAATCTTGGTATGAACTCCTGCGCACCGGAAAGACTCATAAGTCCGCCCAGCGGCATAGGAAGTGAATCCACCACTTTTCCACCGCATACGATAGTGTATCCGCCGTTTATTCTTTTCAGCTCCTCAACAGCCCTGAACATATCCTCGTCATTATCTCCCAATACGATTATGTTATGGCTGTCATGGGCAACTGTAGTTCCGACCGCACCATGCTTCAGTCCGTAGCCCTTCACATAAGCGCATGAATGGTAACCGGTTTCATGGTGGCGCTCAATTACTGCAAGCTTCCGCACTGAACCGTCACGAAGCCCCTGCATTACCTCTTCATGAGTCATTTTAATATGCTTTGTCACTATCTGATTTTTCACCAGACCTATAACTGAATACTCATCCCTTACAGGAATCTCAAAGGCGTTTTCAGGAAGCGGAGCATATCTCACGGAGTTAAGAAGCTCGCTTCTGAACTGAATCTGCACAGGCTCCGGTATTTCACACAGCGGTACGCCGTCCTTGTATACCTGAGTCACGGATACCTTTTCCAGATCGTCAAGCACGACCATATCCGCCCTGTATCCGCAGGCAACTGCGCCGATATGCTTCAGCCCGTATATCCTTGCGGCATTTATGGTGGCTATCTGATAAGCCTTTACTGCCGGCAGACCCAGAGCTATTGCCTGTTGTATATTATATCTTATTGTTCCCTCTTTTACAATATCTCCTAAATGTTTATCATCAGTACAGAATGCAAGATTTGAAGTATCAATATTTTTTTCCACAACTCCCTTTATAACAGCTTCAAGGTTTTTAGAAGCCGAACCGTCCCTTACAAGCACAGCGATACCACATCTGAGCTTTTCAAGAGCCTCATCAAATGTAATGCTCTCATGGTCAGTCGCAATTCCTGCACAGGCATATGCGTTCAGCTGTTTTCCGCTCATCATGGGCGCATGACCGTCTATCACCATATCGGAGAAAGCCTTGATTTTGGCTATTACATTCTCATCAAGACCCACAACTCCCACAGCATTCATCATTTCGCCAAGTCCCAGTACACCGGGTTCATTCCTGAACAGTTCAAGCTGTTCAGCAGAAAGCTCGGCTCCTGAATGTTCAAAAGGAGTGGACGGCACGCAAGACGGAAGCATAATAAAATAATTCACCGGAGAAGCCCCTGCCGCCTTTATAATATCATACAACGCTGTCATTCCGCCCACATTGGCTATTTCATGCGGGTCAGTTATAATGGTAGTTGTACCATGCTTCAGCTCCTCCATACTATATACCTGCGGCGTCACCATAGAGGACTCCACATGAAGATGCGCATTGACAAAGCCCGGCACAACATATTTACCGTCAAGTTCCACTTCTTTCTGACCGCTGTACTGCCCTATTCCCACAATATAACCATCGGTCACAGCCACATCACCGCTGACTATCTCGCCGGTAAAGACATTCAGTATTTTTCCGTTTTTAAGCACAAGCTCCGGCTTTTCTATTTCCTGAGCCGCCCTTATAAGTTTTTCAATATTCATGTTACATCCACCATTCTCTGTCTGATATTATTATAGTATAGCTCAAAGCCCTTGTAGTGGCCATCAATTAATTCCACTTTCCACTTTCCACATTCCACATTTCAATATGCTTTCCCACTCCGTTTTCTGAGATTTGTTAATAACACCTGTTAATAACCTATTATATACTTTAGCCATTGATTTTTCAATTTAAAATGATTACACTTTCCATATTTTTAAAAGCTTTACAATATAAAGAAGAGTGTAAAGTCCGGAACCAAACCTCACACTCTCAATAAATACATATTAAAACATCATGAACCAAGTCTTATCATTTCATCAATACATTTGCGAGCCTTTGAAATGGTATCGTCATCAAGAACGATTTCCTCGCCGCCAATTCCCTTACAGCAGTTCAGAACATCCACAAGCGTAGTGGACTTCATGTTCTCACATATAAGGCTCTTTGACAGACAATAGAATTTCTTGTCAGGACACATATATTGCAGATGCTCAGCGATACTGTTCTCCGTACCTATAATAAACTCCTTCTTGTCGGAGTTTATTGCATAATTCATAATGCCGCTTGTAGAACCAACATAATCAGCCATGCTTGTAACAGCAGGAACACATTCGGGATGTACAAGAAGCTCCGCATCCGGATGAAGCTTCTTAGCCTGTTCAACGTGACGTGAAGTAACTGCCGCATGGACAGGACATCCGCCCTGAACAAGTCTTATGTGCTTTTCCGGAACCTGTCTTGCGACAAAATCGCCGAGATTGCAGTCAGGTATGAACAAAATATTATCAGCGTCAAGCCTGCTTACGATCTTGACAGCGGATGAGGATGTAACGCACACATCACATACAGTCTTAAGTGCGGCGGTAGTATTTATATAAGCAACCACAACATGATCGGGATACATTTCCTTCATCTGCGTGATAAGCTCTACATCCATCTGTTCAGCCATAGGACAAGCCGCCACAGGATTTGACAGTATGACCTTTTTCTGCGGTGAGAGTATCTTTACCGTCTCAGCCATAAAACGCACTCCGCACATAAGCATCGTACTGTTCTCAGCCTTTGCCGCCATTTCGCTGAGTGCATAAGAGTCTCCCGTAAAATCAGCTACCTCCAATATTTCTCTTGCCTGATAGCTATGGGCAAGTATACAAATATCATTTTCTTTCTTCAGACGAATTATCTCGTCCTGTACTTCCTTAATAGTCATTTTCTTCCATCCAATCATAAGTAGTGAATAATGAATAACGAATAGTGAATAGTGAATAGTTGTGGTATGTTTTCGGTGCGTGACCGCACTGGACGACTTAACAACGCATAAGCTTTTCTATAGACCGTCCGCATCGTGCTCCTCAGGGAGCACTTTGGCTATTGCGTTTCACGTCTATAGTTTTGTCGCAAAATATTTCACATTTCACATTGCACATTGAAATATGCAGGCGCATAAAGTCGAGTAGGATAACAAACCCTCAGCCCCGTGTGAAACAGCCGAAACAGCAGCCCCTTAGGGCTGCGCCGGCGGATGGGGACATAAAAAGTGAATAATGAATAACGAATAGTGAATAGTTGTGGTATGTTTTCGGCGGGTGACCCCGCAGGACAACTTAACAACGCATCTACATTTGTCTGAACCGCCCGCGTCGTGCTCCATAGGGAGCACTTTGGCTATTGCGTTTCACGTCTATAGTTTTGTCGCAAAATATTTCACATTTCACATTGCACATTGAAATATGCAGGCGCATAAAGTCGAGTAGGATAACAAACCCTCAGCCCCGTGTGAAACAGCCGAAACAGCAGGCTCTTAGCCTGCGCCGGCGGATGGGGACGGATGTCTGAAAGTTTTGCGCCGTTTGGCGCGGCAGTGAAGCTTCGGTCAGAATATCAGAGTGAGCGCAAGCGAACGTAAGCGTGAATCGGGTGCGCAAGCCTTGCGCCGGTGACAAGTTTGCTTGACATTTGGGGAGGGGTGTGATAGAATAGAGGCGGTTCGTTCAGAGTGGCTTTGATGAGCTGAAATAAGTCTTGATAAGACTTGATAAAACCTGATGGCTATTCTGATTTTCTGAATACCGACTTCGGTGCGCCGCAGATGGGACATATCCAACTGTCCGGCAACTCTTCGAAGGGAATTAACGGGTCGCTGTACTCGTACTTGCATATGGTGCATACGTACTTGTCAAGAACCTCTTCCTTCTCGGGTATGTAGGTGGGTGCGTATTTCGGGGACTTGCCCTTGATAACGTTCCTGTAAAAATCATAGGTCATGGGAGTGCCTTTTATAGACTCACTGCCCGCAACAGGCTCTGCAATAAATATCGTGTGCGTCACTGTCTCGACCGTGTTCACGACCTTGCACAGGAACCAACAGCATATGTCCTCCTGAATGACAGGCGCGCCTTCACGCAGTATCTTGTGACGTACATTGCTGAGCTTGTTGCCGTCACGTCCCGATGTAAAGCCCAGTGCGCCGATAACAGCCCCTGAGGTGTTTTCGGACAGGACACTGACAGTAAACTCACCGCTTCGCTTGATACATTCATTCGTGAAATTGCTGTGGTTGATGCTTACAGCAACCGTCATAGGATATGAAGATATCTGCACTACGGTATTGACGATACAGGCGTTTGCAGCGGTAACACCTTTGGCACCCACTGCAAACATTCCATAAGACAGCGATGTCAGAATCTTATCATACATACAAAATTTCTCCTTTCGGATGCGTTAACAATATAATAACATATTTGTGTATAATTTACAAGAAAGTTTTACACGAAATTGCTATAAAATATTTATATACTTGTTTTAGCGCTGAAACATTTCTGAATGTATGAAATTCCGACGAAACTATACCTGATGTAAAGCTATACAAAAAGCTTCACTGTACAGAGTATCAGTCCATAAAGTACAGAACACGCTGTACCGTAGACTATGACGGGTCCTGCAATAACGAACATTTTCGCGCCAAGCCCCATTATAAGTCCCTCGCTTTTGAACTCTATCGCAGGAGATACAACGGAATTTGAAAATCCGGTTATAGGCACAAGAGTACCTGCTCCGGCAAATTTCGCAATATTATCGTACCAGCTCAGGGCGGTAAACAGCGCCGCTAAGAATACCAATGTAATGCTTGTCATACAGCGGGCGTCCTTTATTTCCATGCCGAGAGCAAACTGGTAGGTATCGGTAAGCGCCTGACCTATTGTACAGATAAATCCCCCTACGAGGAAAGCATACATACAGTCTTTGGCAAGAGTACTTTTTGGTGCGTGCTTTGTCACCATCGAGGAATATTCTTCCTGAGAAATATTCATACCATCATCCCCCTATTTAAAAAAATGTGGAAAGTGGAATGAAGAATGGAAATACTAACCACTAACCACTAATCACTAATCACTATAAGTGCTTTGGGCTTATAAATTATTGTGTCTGATTTCTGTTTTGATATGCGCTTATGCAGTGAAAATATATATGATAACAAATCATTAATCGTTTCTTGGAGGTCGTTTTTTTGAGAGAAGTCTATCTTGATAACAGCGCAACAACAATGGTGTGCGAGCAGGCAGCCCATAAGGTCATGGAGATGATGACAAGCAATTACGGCAATCCGTCATCGCTGCACTCAAAGGGCTTTGAAGCTCAGAAGGAAATGGAAAAGGCAAGAAATAATATCGCACGTCTTTTGGGCTGTGAGCATGAGGAAATATTTTTTACTTCC
This sequence comes from uncultured Clostridia bacterium, assembly GCA_946186665.1. Lineage (GTDB taxonomy): Bacteria > Bacillota > Clostridia > Oscillospirales > Acutalibacteraceae > UBA1213. Next base: position 5,712 of record CAMHOE010000031.1, read on the forward strand.
GGCGGCACAGAAAGCAATAACACTGCTGTATTCGGGGCTGCGGAAGCTCTTAAAAGACGAGGAAACAGGATAGTCACAACAGCCTTTGAACACTCTTCTGTGATAGAAGCTATGCAGCAGCTTGAAAAGCGCGGATTTGAAGTGGTATATCTGAAAGCCGGAAAGAGCGGTATAATCGACCTTGAAGAGCTGAAAGAAGCTGTAAACAGCAAGACCATACTTGTCAGCATCATGGCAGTCAATAACGAGACGGGTGCAATGCAGCCCATAGATAAGCTTCGCAGAATAATAGACAAGGCAGGCTCACCGGCACTTCTGCACACAGACGCTGTACAGGCTTTCGGAAAGATTCCCCTTAAACCAAAAAAATACGGCATCGACCTGCTCAGCGCAAGCTCACATAAAATACACGGGCCTAAAGGCGCAGGAGCGCTTTACATAAGAAAAGGCGCAAGAATACTTCCTCTGCACTTTGGCGGAGAGCAGGAGAAAAAACTCAGACCCGGCACGGAACCGCTGCCTGCTATATGCGGAATGGGCGAGGCTGTGGAACAGCTGCCGGATATGGCGGAGGAAATGAAATATATAAGGGAGCTTAATCTTCGTCTGAGGAACAGCCTTGCGGATATAGAGAATGTTCATATAAACTCAGATTCAGAAGGTCTGCCCTATATACTGAACTTTTCCGTCAGAGGGATACGCTCGGAAACAATGCTTCACTATCTTGCGCAAAAGGGAATTTATGTTTCCAGCGGCTCAGCCTGTGCAAAGGGTAAAAAAAGTCATGTGCTTTCGGCTATGGGACTCTCCCCTGCACTGATAGATTCCGCTGTAAGGGTGAGCTTTTCAAGATACAATACACCTGAGGATATAGATATCCTTACAAAAGAAATAATAAATGCAAATAATACACTTGCAAGAAGCGAATAAAAGTGTTACACTTCTCTTATGAATGAAAAACGGGAGACTGTTAAAAATATGAAAGAAATAATACTCATAAAACTCGGAGAGATAGTCCTTAAGGGATTGAACAGAAAAAACTTTGAAGATAAGCTTCTGCGCACCCTCAGACGCAGACTCGGCAGGATAGGCAGCTTTAAGATAAGAGCCGCACAGTCAACTATATTTGTAGAGCCTATGGATGAGGATATCGACATGGATGAGGTGTCTGACCTTGTGTCTAAGGTGTTCGGAATAGCCGCCTTTGCAAGAGCCTGTGTTGCGGAAAAGGAGCTTGACAAGATAAAGCTTGCGGCTGTTGAATATCTGAAAGAAACTATGGAGGACGCAAAGACATTTAAAGTAGAAGCAAAGCGTTCCGATAAAAAATTCCCATTCAATTCACCTCAGATATGCACGGAGGTAGGCGGATATCTTTTGGAAAAATACCCTCACCTCAGTGTTGACGTCCATAACCCTGATGTTATAGTCACCGTAGAGATAAGAGACTTTGCGGCATACGTAAGGGCAGGACTTATAAGAGGTGCAGGCGGTATACCCGTAGGCACAGGCGGAAAGGCGTGTGTGCTTATCTCGGGAGGTATTGACAGTCCTGTAGCCTCATATATGATGGCAAAAAGAGGTCTGGAGCTTATGGCGGTGCATTTTGCAAGTCCGCCGTATACAAGCCAGAGAGCAGAAGAAAAGGTCATAGAGCTTTTGGAGCGTGTGGCACGATACAGCGGCAGACTCAAGCTGTATATCGTACCCTTCACAAAGATACAGGAACAGATAAGAGAAAAGTGTAAGGAAGATTATTTCACCATAATAATGCGCCGCTTCATGATGGAGATATCGCAGTCCATAGCAATGGACAAGGGTGCTCAGGCACTGATAACAGGCGAAAGTCTGGGACAGGTCGCAAGCCAGACGATAGGCGCTATAGGCTGTACGGACGCTGTATGCAATATGCCGGTTTTCCGTCCGCTTATCGGAATGGATAAAGAAGAGATAATAGAGATATCAAGAAAGATAGACACCTTTGATATTTCCATACAGCCCTATGAGGACTGCTGTACGGTGTTCACTCCAAAGCACCCCCGTACACGTCCCGTTCCCGAAAAGGTAGCGGATGAGCAGAACCGCATAGAGGACAGCGCCGCCCTGATAGCCGAAGCAATTCAGAACGTCAGAGTCCTCGATATACACGGATATAGTGATTAGTGATCAGTGGTTAGTGGTTAATGATTAGTGGTTAGTAATTAGTGGTGTAAGCTCAAAGCTCCCCTTTCAGGGGTTTCCGCACAGCAGTCTGAGACGTGAACCGCAATAGCCAAAGTGCGACCTTAGGAGCACGACGCGGACGGTTCAGACAAACGCAGATACGTTGTTAAGGCGTCCGGTGCGGTCACGCACAGCACGACGCGGACGGTTCAGACAAACGTAGATACGTTGTTAAGTTGTCCCGTGCGGTCACGCACAGCACGACGCGGACGGTTCGATCAGAAGTTGATGCGTTGTTAAGGCGTCCTGCGGGGTCACCCGCACCGCTAAGAGTTCTTACTTCAGGAGTGAAATATAATGAATGCAGAGATTTATTTTCCAAGAAACGGAAAGGCATTTGGACAGACATCTGAAACAAGCTTTGAAAATACTATTAAAAAGCTTGGTGAACTGAATGTCAATATCATTTATAAAACCGAGATAAACCTTACTGAGGACAGCATTACAGAAGCTCTTAAGGTAAGTGACTCAGGTGACGAGAGAATTGGCATGATATTCATAGCGGATGCGCTTTCGGAGGACGACCCCGAAAAGGCAAAGGAGTTCTTCGAGAGTATAGGCATTATCGGCAAGGTAAGAAGAATAGAGGCGGATTGTATAGACCCTGAAAATATCGATACAGCCTCTTCCTCAGCTTCTTCTGAAAGCGGCGGAAAGAAAAAGAAGAAAAAAAAGAAAAAGAAAAAATCAGCCGAAGAGCCTTCCGAGCCTATAGATATCAGTCAGGTACAGGTGTCCGTTGCAAAGACAAGGATGTACGCATATGCGGCAGAATATAATAATAAGCTCATAGCTCTCCTGCCAAAGCATGATGTACTTGACACAAGCTTCTGTCAGATACTTTATACTGCGGCAAAAAAGCTTGTAGCTCCAAAGAAAAAGAAATCCTTCTGGAAACGCTTCATACCCTGTGCCGGAGACAGACCAATAGACGTTATCAGAAAGATAATACTCATCCTCGCAATATGTACATTCGTTGTATCGTCATATATGCTTCTGAGCATACTTGTCATAGAGCCTGCGGAAAACGACAGGAAAACCAATGACATAAAGAGTCTGCTCGTCTCCACAACGGACGGCGAGGACAAAAGCACCCGAAAGCCAAAGGACGGCTCCGGCGGTGTGCTGGCAGACTTTGTAAAGCTTCTTGAAACAAATCCCGATACTGTAGGATGGATAAAAGTCCCGAATACGGTAATAGATTATGTTGTAGTGCAGTCGCCGTATGACGACGACCCTGAGTACTATCTGTACAGAGATTTCTACGGAGATTACTCAAAGTACGGAACAGTGTTCATGGATTACAGAAGTGCGCTTGACTCTAAGAACATGATACTTCACGGCCACCATATGCAGGACGGAAGAATGTTCGCTAACATCGTTAATTTCTCCGATTTGGATGTCTATAAAAAGACACCCACATTCACATTCAATACCCTGTACGAAAAGAGTGAATGGAAGATAATCTCCATATTCACGACTAACACCCTTGAAGAGCACGGACCCTTCTTCAACTATCTGAGGGGCAGCTTCAGCAGCGATTACGACTTCCTGAACTTTGTCTATGAGCTGAGGGAGCGTTCCATAATCGACTGTCCTGTAGACCTCAACGAAAACGATACATTAGTCACCCTCTCCACCTGTACCTATGATTTTGAGGACTTCCGCTTTGTTGTGGTAGCGAGAAAAGTAAGAGACGGCGAGGACGCATCTGTGAATGTATCCAAAGCAAAATATAATGATGACCCTGTATATCCTCAGGTATGGTATAACACCTACGGCGGCACAAGACCCGAAACAACATCATTCCAGGATGCCTATAACAGCGGCAAAATCAAGTGGTATGACGGTAAGGGCAAATGGTCTGAAAAGGACGACGAAGAGCTTCAGAGACTTCTCACAGAAGGCAAAAACAACGCTGAAAAAATGCTGAGAGACTCCTATAAGGAGAAGGATTATGACGAAGAGCATTTAGCAGAGATAGAAGCCATAATCGAAAACTACATGGAGAAAATAAACGAAGCCGACCGTGCAAGCGATGTCAACGACCTTTACGCCGAAGCTCTCGCAGAGATAAATAAGGTCAAGACGAAAAAGCAGCTTAAAGAAGACGAAGAAAGCAGGATAAATGCCGAGATATCCGAGCAGGAGGAAAGCGCAAGGATAATCGAGGAAGCAAAGGCTCAGGCAAAGGCAGATGTACAGAACTCCGTTGCAGGAAATGAATACAGACTGACTCAGGCTGAGCAGGTGAACAAAGTCATCGACAAATACGCCGAGATGATAGACAACGCTGAAACTATCGAAGAGATAGAGGTATATAAAGAAGCAGGTATAGAAGAGCTTGCAAAGATAAAGACCAATACCCAGATGAACGCAGAGGAAAGCTCCGCAGCCGAAGCATCAAGAAAGGCTTCCGAAGCTGAAGCATCCAAAAAGGCAGAAGAGGAAGCCGAAGCATCCAGAAGGGCAGCAGAAGCCGCAGAAGCGGAAGAGCAGTCAAGAAGAGCCGCAGAAGCAGAAGCATCAGAAGCGCTTGAACAGTACAAGTCCGATGCAGTGACAGAGCTTAACGGATATGTAGACGAAAGCGAATATTCGGGAGACGCTCTCAGCGAGATACAGTCTATCATAGACAAATACACATCACTTATCAATGACGCATCCAGTGAAGGCGAAATTAACGGATATCTGGACGACGCAAAGGGCGAGCTTTACAGCGTATCGCCTGACACCTCCGAAGAGGAGTCCGAGATAACCGATGAGTCAGGCACTGAGGACGAAGAGTCTGTGGACGAAGAAGGAGAAGAAGATGATGAAGAATAACGGTGGAACAGTATGAATTATGATATCATCTTTTATCACTCCGGACGAACTTCGGAAACAGAGAAGCTGTTAAACAAAAAGCTCTCTCCATATAAAGCGGAGAGAGCGGCTTCCGTAGCGGCGATGACCCCCAAAGACCTTGCAAAAGAGCTTGAAGCGTCTCTTGGCAGGACAAGGCTGGTATTCATAATCGGCGGACTTGACGGCGGCAGACAAAGCACTGACACGATACTGTCCTCCATACTAAGCTCAGACAGCGGCATGACATCCGAAAAGCTCATCGACAATGATGATAACATCTCCTACATGATAAAGTCTGAGGACAGGACGATAGCTGTATTGCCTGATGAACCGGAAGTAATATCGGAAATGCTTGACAAGCGGATAATATCCGAGCTTCGCAAACGATATTCCCTGACATCAGAAAAGGACGACACCCCATCCATAGAGAGTGTTGTTTCGGAGCTTGACCGTCAGCTTTCAGGGATGGACAGAACACGGACATCTTTTGGCTTTGAAGCCATGCGCCGGGAAAAAAAATCGCTTGACCGGCTGAAAATACTTATCACAGCTCTGTTCGCCGCAGGCATAGCACTTGCAGTCATTTCAATAATATTATATTTAAGTGCGTGACCGCACTGGACAACTTAACAACGTATCAACTTATACTAAAGAACCGTCCGCGTCGTGCTCTTTAAAGAGCACTTTGGCTATTGCTGTACACTTCTGCAACTGCCATCCAGAACTTAAATCACCCATAAGCGCGCCGTAAAGGGCGTGTCGGGCGGAGAAACGCGGACAGTGAATGTTCGTTCAGAATATCAGAGTGAGCTTTGCGAATGTGAACGCGAATCGGGAGTGCTTCGGCTATTTCTATAGACGTTTGTAGAAAAAAACAGTCTCATTATCCGCTATGGATAGTGGGGCTGTTTTTAATACTGTCATCCCTCAACATTTGTGACGGCGTTGTAGACATCAGATATCCTGTACCATGTGGGAAAATTCACTGTGCCGGATATTGGCATATCAAATATCTCCTGAAATGTTCGTACAGCCTGAGCTGTCTTTTCACCGTAGATACCGTCCTCTGCAAGTTTCGGGATAAGCGGATAGTTGTTTGAGATAACGTTGAGCTGAGACTGTATCGTTCTCACCGCACTGCCTGTGGAACCTCTCTGCAATACCCCCGTAAAGGACAAGGGTATGCCCTCTACCTTCTTTGCTTCACGCAGGATTATGTCAAACCCGTAATACTGTCTTAATATCTGTATTGCAGAAAAACCCTGAGCGGCAAGCTCATTAGAGCCCCACTGACTCAGCCAGCCGTCTCTTACTACTCTTATGCCGTCGCTGTACTGAGTGAAAAGCGGCTGGTTAAGGTTCGGACGGGTAATATACAAATTGAATACCTCGTCTGTGATATCGCTTATCTCCTGAAAGACATTTCGTCCGAAGGTAAACGCCTGGTCGTAGGCTGTGGAATTTGTTATAGTAAAATCATAACCCTTGCTTCTGTACCATTCCGTATAGACTCTGCTCAGCGTAAAAGATATTATTGCAAGAATGTTGGCTTTCAGTGCCTCTTTGTTCCAGCTTGCGTATATCTCACTGCTTGCCACATTTTTTATATAGTCCTTGAAGCCCACAGTATAGTTAGCGGCAGTACTATCAGACGGGACTCCGTTATGCACCACCACAAATTCCGGAACCACCACCTCAGGCAAAACAGCAAGACCACTGGGAAACGGCAGCTTTTTAACATCGGATTCCGGTATCTTCGGCGGAAAGTCCCCCCACAGCACCGGATATGGTATGTCTATATTCTCATACTGAGGAACCATAGAAAAGTTCTGAACTGCGGTGCTGTCTGGAAATATCTGGACATTCCCTATCTCCACATCGTTATAGCCCTCAAGCTCCGCACGTACATCGTACTGACTGAACGGTCTTGGCATTTCGCTGTCCTGAGAGTATTCCGCCGGCGGTGCCGGAAGTCTGACAGGAGGAAGCTGACCCTCTTCATCAGTTCTCAGCTCAGATATCAGCTCCCCTGTCTCGTCCCGTATCTGCACCCTGACATTTTCCGCAGGATATCCCACACTGCTCAGAAACGCATTGACCCTCAACAACCCATAGCTCATATTAAATATATCCTTTCAAAACAAAGTCGCACTACTGATTATCTTACGGAAAGCTCTAAAAACCTCCTTCACGGCGATCTTGCTCGTGTCCCGGTTTTTAGAGAACCCCTTACTATAATATGTTTTTGCAAGGTGAAAACACGCCACTATCTGCATTAAAACTATAGACGTGAACGGTAATAGCCAAAGTGCTCCCTAAGGAGCACGACGCGGACGGATCTATCAGAAATTGATGCGTTCTAAGTCGTCCGGTGCGGTCACGCACCTGTTTCTCTGAGAGAGGAAAAGGTGTTGTAGAGGTTCATTTTGCCGTATCCCCACTTGATGTTGGGATAGGTCATGTTGGCGTCCCTTGTACAGCCGCTGATAAACAGACTTTTGATAAGGTCGCCGTTTATGGTCGGCATATTCCCTTTTACTATCCCCCACTCCATAAGGAGAGCCGCCGCGCCTGTGGTTATCGCCGCCGCTGCGCTTGTTCCTGTCATAGTGCCGTATCCTGTGGGATATATTCCCCTGACGGATACTCCGGGAGAAACAAAATCCGGTGATATACTCGCCAATCTCGTTGGCCCCCATGATGACGATATATACAAGCTCCCGTCATCTGCGTTATATGCGCCGCAGGTTATCGTTCTCAGTGCCGCAGCCGGATAGACAATGGTATATTCAGGTACAGGTCTGAGAAATTCCACATCATCCTTTACCTGTCCGGTGATGGGCAGCCAGCTCCAGTACTGTCCGTCAATGATGTTGTCGCCAAACAGCTGTATGTCCCATATCCCCTCTGTGGCTTTCTCAAAACCCACAATAACGTTGTTGTTTATATCCTTGAAGTATCTTATAAAAATTCTTGTCTCTTCAAGTATCAGGCTGTCGGAGTATTCAAGCCCCGAACGGAAGGGCTGTCTGGGTACGACCTCCCCTGTAGGTGACGTTACCCCCACCGATATCTTATCAAATGCCGGTCCGAAAATAATTACAGTAAAGGACGAACCACCTGTCCCCACCTTGACGCTGATAGTGTCGGAGGTATTGCCGGAGGTTATCCTGCCCTGTGTATGGTGCCGGGCGTTGGATTCATTACCTGCGGCTGTCACAAAAGCAACTCCCGGACGCTGGGATGCAAAGGATATATAATCTTCAAACAGGGTATTGCCGTCATGTGCGCTTGTATTGGAGCCCATACCTATACATATCACAACAGGCATATTGTATTCTATGGAACGGTCAAGAATGTACTTTATCCCAAGCAGGTAATCTGACGACTCATACAGATCCGGATTATCCTCAGAGAGCAGATATTTGCGTATATAGTAATCCCTTGCACGTCTGAGCTTCACTGCGATAATATTCGCCTTTGGTGCTGCGCCGATATAGTCTCCCGTCAGATTAGCCGCTGCTGCGGAAGCAAGAAATGTGCCGTGTCCGTTCTCGTCAATTGACGGAACGACATTCAGCGGCTGGTCACTTGCAATAGCTTCATTTATCTGTTCCCTGCTGTAGTCTGAGCCGAAATATAAGCCGCCGCTTCTCTGCCCGTCAAGAGTCTGGTCCCACAAATTCAGTATCTTGCTTGTACCATCCTCAAACCGGAAAGCCTTTTGTCTGTAGTCGATACCCGTATCAACTATTCCCACTATAACACCTCTGCCGGAGAGGTCAAGAAACGGCTGCCCCAACACCTGAGTAATACCGCTTCTGTCGTTGCCCACGCTGTCCAACGGAGACATTATCTTCGGATAGAAGGACAGGAAATCACTGCCCAGATCGGACAGCAGACCGCTGATATATTTCTCATTGGTATAGACTATCAGATAATTATTTGCAAGCTCCGTACCGAAATGCAGATATGGCTTATCCTTTGCATATTCTCTGAACCTTTTTGTATCTATGACCTGAAAATCCACCGTTGTCGGCAGCTTCACATACTCCTCCAGCGGAAGCTCATCCTCATTAAAAACCAAATCATCACCCCCAAAAAATTAATGAATACTTAAAACTTAAGACTTAAGACTTAATAATGGCGCAGAGCACCCCAAGGGTACTTCCTACGGGCACCTGCGCTCCCGATTCGCCCGGCAAGCTGCCGGTGCCAATTCGCGGCGGCGTTCGCTAAGGCTCACTCTGTTATCCAGACCTCAACTTTTCCTGTCCGCGATTGACGTCGCAAACTTATGAGACAATATTCCCCATCCGCCGGCGCAGGCGCAAGGCTTGCGCTCCCGATTGGGGCTGCTGTTTCGGCTGTTATCTCCGAACATATAGTATATTGCCCTACACAACTTTATGCGCCTGTACAGTGTAAAACTGTAGTTTATATTATACTTAACTATAATTCATTTTCGCGTGCGCCCGTAGGAAGTGCCCTTGGGGTGCGAAAATGTACCACAACTATTCACTATTCACCATTCACTATTCACTACTTCCGTTCATATATAACTGTAGATATGTGAGGGATGAGGAGAGACATAATCTGCCGTAGCCAAAGGTAGGGTTCGGGTAGCGCAGGTCGGGACTTCTTGAAGCTCCAAGCCGCAAATAGGCTCGTATCCGCTCGCCGTACAAGAACGGCGCATTGCCGCGTACAATGCCCCATTCAAGCATAAGTGCCGCTGAACCGGTCACAAAGGGAGAAGCAAAGCTCGTTCCCGTAAATATAGAATATCCTCCCCCTGTACGTGTTGATAGAATATTTACGGCAGGTGCGGCGATATCCGGTATAATGTCCTCACGGTCAATGTCCCCCACACCGGAAAACGGAGCGATACTCCCCAGTCTGTCATTGTAGCCTGCAACTCTTATCACCTTCCTTGCTGTTGCCGGAAGGGTAATGGTATTGCTGACTGTTGGCTGTGAAAAATATGTTGCGTTAGTGACCTGTTCTGTTGTAGGGAGCCAGATGTTTATTCTGCCGTCCACTATAACGGAAGGTATTATTCTCAGCCGCCAGACTCCGCTTTTTATTGTTCCGCTCAATGCCTTTATGTCAATGTATATTTCCTGACTGACAGAATATCGTGTGGGCTGTTCATAGAGTATGTTTATCTGTGTTGCTCCGTCATTTACGGTTCGCAGCGGGTTCTCTATATCAACTATTCCGGAGGTGCGTCCGTCAGGGAATATCAGCTCTACTGCAAAGCTGTCGGCAAAATTTTTCCATAGAGATAGATATAAGCTTTCCAGTCCCTCAGCGGTGAAAAACTCTATTTCCTTTATCTGTGAAGTAACAAGCACATCCGAGTAGTGATGTCCTGAAGAACCCTCGTTGCCTGTAGGAACAACTATCACACTTTTCCACTTTGAAGCCATATCTGTAAGATACTCCTCAAAAAGGGAATTGCCGTCATGTGCGCCGCTGTTCATGCCAAAACTAAGGTTGATGACAACAGGCATGAGCATTTGTACAGCCTTGTTTATAACATATTTTACTGCTCTCATGATATCGGTGCTGAGAGCAAAAAAATCACTTTCTTTACTGCCTACCCTGACTGCAATTATGGATGCCTCAGGAGCCGCGCCAAGAATTTCACCGTCAGAAGCCCTGCCGTTACCGCAGGCGATACCTGCAACTGCTGTGCCGTGTCCTGCAAAATCACGTGAAGGCACAACGGAAAACGGGTCGTCAGAGCCAAGCGCAAGGTTTATCTGATTTCCGGTAAACTCTGTACCCACCCGAAACCCTTCCGGCGGCGCACCGTCAAGCGACTGATCCCAAAGGTATAAAAGCCTTGTATTTCCGTCATTGTCAATAAAGTCCGGATGAGTAAAATCCACACCGGAGTCAATAACAGCCACAGCAACCCCCCTGCCCCTCAGACCTGCGATATCTGACGGAAAACTGCTTTCGCCCTGCTGAACGCTTTTTATACAAGAGGATGTCAGCTGAAAGTCCGACTCGAAGTACAGTCTTTTGGGAAGTTCTATATCTTCAATTTCCGTAAAGGAATAAAGCATCGGGATATTACTGTTATCTATCTGTAAAATAGCGTAATTCTCCGACAGAAGCTCCACATCTGCCCCCACCCTTTCCGCCGCAGTGAACACATCGCCGTTATATTTTACGATTATCTCAGCCATTTCCTCACCGCACTTTCACATTCAATTAAAGCTCAAAGCTTGAATATTCCCTGTTCTCTGTATTTGTATGCTATTATTTTTTCTGATATGACAAAACAGGTGTACTGCCCTTCCGGACAATACACCTGTCATTTAAAACTCTGAGATGTTTTACGCACTGTATTTACTATGATTGTTTTCACAAAGTGAAAACATACCGCTATTATTCATTTTTAAGTTTTAAGTCTTAAGTATTAATTTACTTATAAGGCTCATATCATAGCTTCATTGATAGCTGCAAGAGCAGAGTCGAAGTCTGATTTTGTAACAAGAAGAGAAACCTGTGCTTCGCTTGTTGTGATGAGACGGATATCAGTTCTGACTTTTGCAACGCTGCGGAATATCTTCGCAGCCACGCCGGGACAATTTTCCATTCCGGCATCATTGATAGATATTTTGCAGTTGCCGCTGCTTACTATAGGCTTTATCTTATCATCGTTGAGTGTAGACGTAAAGCCCAGAAGCTTTACGAGGTCGTCATCCTTTATGGTAAAGGACAGACTTGTAAGGGAGCTTTGTGCAGGGCTCAGGGATATCATATCCACATCAATATCCATCTCTGCTATTTTTTCAAACACCCCTGCAACAAACCCGATATCAGCAGGAATATTCTGCAATATCACTAAAGTAACATCATCATACACATTGATAGTTGGCTTCAAACACAATCACCTCTAAAATAATGTGGTGCGTGACCGCACGGGACGACTTAACAACGTATCAGCTTTTGCTTAAAACGTCCGCGCCGCACTCCTAAGGGAGTGCTTTAGCTAATTTTGCAGACGTCTCAATGTGCCGAGTGGAAACCCCTCCGGCACATCAGCCACCTCCCATTTCAGGGGAGGCTTTGGGCTTTGAGCTTCACATTGCACATTGTCCGCTAACCACTAACCACTACTCACTAAGCACTAATTCTTCAGAAGGTCGGACATATCATACATTCCGGGAGCTTTGCCCTTGAGGAATATTGCCGCGTTCAGCGCGCCTACGGCAAACACTGTCTTTGAACGTGCGCTGTGACTGATGGTGAGTACCTCGTCCTGTCCTGCGAATATCACCTCATGCTCACCTACAATGTTTCCTCCTCTTACAGAGTGTATGCCTATCTCTTTTTTCTCACGCTTTTTTCTGTATGCGTGACGGTCATAAACATACTCGCTGTTTTCCCTTACCTGAGAAACCGCGTCTGCTATCATAAGAGCTGTGCCGCTGGGAGCGTCAAGCTTCTGATTATGGTGCTGCTCTATTATCTCCACATCAAAGCTGTCACCAAATACAGAAGCTGCTTTTTTCGCAAGCTCTATGATGAGGTTTATTCCAAGAGACATATTGCCTGAATAGAATACGGGTATCTGCGCAGAAACGTCCTTTATCTTCTGCTTCTGTTCCTCGCTGTAGCCTGTTGTGCAGATAACTACAGGAAGCTTCTTCTCTACGGCATAAGCGAGCATAGAGTCAAGCACGGCAGGATTTGAAAAATCTATTATTACATCTGCCTGACAGTCAAGCTCCGAAAAATTCTTTGCATAGGCAAAGTCAGCATTCTGCGGCGCAACAAGGTCAACACCGCCGACTATTTTTACATCACTGCGGGCTGATGCGGCATTGATAATGCTTGCGCCCATCTTGCCCGAACAACCCGTCATTATAATATTCGTCATTTTTATCATCCCTTTGCAAATTCAAAAAGCCTGTACTTATCGTATGTTTTTACTTTATGATACCATATTTTCTGAGACACTGGGCAAGGGCATTGAAGCCGCTCTCGCTCATAGGCGCAAGGGGCATTCTGCACGGACCGCAGTTAAAGCCGCAGAGGTTCATAGCTGCCTTTACGGGGATGGGGTTAACATCCGAGAAAAGCATATCCATAAGCTCAATGTAATACTTCTGCATTGCAAAGCTGTTTTTGAAGTCTCCGCTGAGAACCATTGACATCATCTCATGGCTCTCTCTGGGACAGATATTCGCAAACACCGAGATAACTCCAAGACCGCCCATAGCAGCTATCACAAACGCCTGACCGTCCTCACCGCTGTAAATATCAAGGTTATCGCCGCAAAGCGCCATTGTTCTTACAAGCGCTGCTGTATCGCCGTTAGCCTCTTTTGTAGCCTTTATCTTCGGGTGCTTGCAAAGCTCGGCATAAGTCTCAGGCTTTATGTTGCAGCCTGTCCTTGAAGGTACGTTATAAAGTATCATCGGGATATTGATACGGTCTGCTATATAAGTGTAGTGATTTACAAGACCGCTCTGTGAAGTCTTGTTATAGTACGGTGTAACAGAAAGTATAGCGTCTGCGCCAAGCTGTTCAGCCTCTTTGGAAAGCTCAGATGCAAACATAGTATCGTTGCTTCCGGTACCTGCGATAACAGGCACTCTTTTTGCGACCTTCTGTACAGTGTACTCTATTACCTTGCAATGCTCTTCTCTGCTGAGCGTTGCAGACTCGCCTGTAGTACCGCAGGCTACGATAGCGTCTGTTCCGTTATTGATCTGGAAATCTATGATCTTTCCATATTCGTCATAATTAACGCTGCCGTCATTATTCATCGGTGTCACAATAGCAACAGCCGATCCTGTAAAAATATGATCTGCCATATTTATCTGCCTCCTATTTTTTCATGATAGTAGCATATTATCATTCTATTCTTTTAACGCACAAAGTGGAACACTAATAGTGGTTAGTGGGTAGTGGTTAGTGGTCAGTGAGCGCAGCTCAAAGCTCAAAGCTCAAAGCACAAAGCTCAAAGCCTCCCCTTCAGTGGCGGTGTCAAAAATTTACAAAGTAAACTTCTGACAAAGGGGTTCCCACACAACAGCTTAAAACGTGAACAGTATTAGCCAAAGTGCTCCTCTATGGAGCACGACGCGGATGGTTCAATCAGAAGCTGATGCGTTCTAAGTTGTCCAGTGCGGTCACGCACTAGATGTAGTTTTCAGCGCAGAGAAGCTCAGCGAGAAGAACAGCTCCGCCGGCAGCACCTCTGAGGGTATTGTGTGACATACAAACAAATTTGATGGTATACTGTGTATCCTCTCTGAGACGTCCTATAGATACAGCCATACCGTTTTCAAGGTTGCGCTCAGACTTTATCTGCGGTCTGTCAGGCTCTGTGAAATAGTGCAGGAACTGCTTGGGCGCACTGGGAAGATTCAACTCCTGCGGCTTGCCCTTATAGCTTTCCCAATCCTTTATGATATCCTCCATAGAAGGCTTGTTTTCAAGCTCTACAAATACAGCAGCTGTATGACCGTCAGATACAGGCACTCTTATGCACTGTGATGTTATCGACGGTGTTGAAGCCTTAACGATTTCGCCGTTTTCTATTGTACCCCAGATTTTCAGCGGCTCCTGCTCAGACTTTTCCTCCTCGCCGCCGATATACGGGATAACATTATCTACCATTTCAGGCCATCTTTCAAAGGTCTTTCCGGCGCCTGAAATTGCCTGATATGTGCAGGCAAGCACCTTAGTAACGCCGTATTTCATAAGGGGATGAATTGCAGGCACATAGCTCTGGAGAGAGCAGTTTGACTTTACTGCAACAAAGCCTCTCTTTGTACCGAGACGCTTTTTCTGAGCTTCGATTATTTCAAGATGGTTGTCGTTTATCTCAGGGATGACCATAGGAACATCAGGTGTAAAGCGGTGTGCGCTGTTATTGGACACTACAGGGCACTCAGCCTTTGCATAAGCTTCTTCAAGAGCGCGTATCTCATCCTTTT
Organism: uncultured Clostridia bacterium; assembly: GCA_946186665.1. Classification (GTDB taxonomy): domain Bacteria; phylum Bacillota; class Clostridia; order Oscillospirales; family Acutalibacteraceae; genus UBA1213. The sequence continues at coordinate 20,750 of CAMHOE010000031.1, forward strand.
TCATATCCACTGCGCAGAACACAAAATCCACCTGAGAAGCGATACTCTCAACATCAGAAGCATCCATTATGATCATATCTTCCATAGCCTTAGGCATCGGCTTCTGCATAGCCCAGCGGTTGCCGGCTGCTTCCTTATAAGTTTTTCCTGCTGAGCGTGCGCTTGCAGCAAGCACTGTAACATTAAACCAGGGATGGTTTTCAAGCAGAGTCGCAAAACGCTGACCCACCATACCTGTAGCACCGATAATTCCTACCTTATACTGTTTTTCCATTGTTCCGTACTCCTTTTGATATATTTTTTAAAACCTGATATCAGATTCTGCGGCAACAAAAAAGACCGGCAAACACTCCGGTCATAAAAAGCAAGCTGTCAAAGTCCCGAAAACTCAGGATAAAAACGATAGCTCCCCATCATATCTTTTTATGATGACAGTCCTGTACTGTTCCAGCACAGACCCAAAGCACCGGCTGCCGACCGACACTTTTCGGCGAAAGAGCCATTCACGGAGCATCGCAGACTCTGGCAGTCTCCACTCTGTTACACGCGATTTCGCACCTCTATCCGGACATCTGTTATTTTATTGTAAAGCCAATATCTTTCCCATGTTGTCGAACTCAGACCTCACAGGCACTCAGGTCAGACCAATTCTCAATATGCACTCACCGCACAGTTTTTTCATCCTCATGCAGTGCTCCACACCGATTTCCTGTCCTTAAATGCAGTATACCACACTCCCCCCCATTTGTCAACCGGCAAGCTGCCGGTCCAATTCACACAAGCTGCCGGTCCAATTCACAAGCTGCCAGTCCCAATTTGCGGCGGCGTTCGTACCCCAAGGGCACTTCCTACGGGCGCTAACGCTCACTCTGATATCCAGACCGAACATTCATTGACCGCGTTTTTCCGCCCAACACGCCCCTTACGGTGCGCTTATGGGCGGCTTTAGTTTTGGAGGACAGTTGTAGACGCGTACAATAATAGCCAAAGTGCTCTCTAAAGAGCACGACGCGGACGGTTCCTTCAAAAGCAGATACGTTGTTAAGTTGTCCAGTGCGGTCACGCATCGCCGGCGCAGCCTGAGGGCTGCTGTTTCGGCTGTTTTATCCGGATATACAGTTCCTTTCCCTACTACACTTATTGCGCCTGCATATTTCAATGTTCAATATTCAATGTACAATGTTCTGATACAAAACTACAGACGTCTACAGCAACAGCCAAAGTGCTCCTCTATGGAGCACGACGCAGATGGTTCAATCAGAAGTTTATGCGTTGTTAAGTCGTCCAGTGCGGTCACGCACCGCCTGTACTGTTTGAAGTTGTAGTTTTTATTATACTTACTATATTTCGTTTTCACTTTAGTGAAAACTTACCACAACTATTCACTATTCACTATTCGTTATTCACTATTCACTTTTTCCGCTTGACTTTTGGAGGGATTGGTGATATTATAGCGATATAAGGAATTGCGATGAAAAGGAAGCGTTTCCTCGTGAGTGCATTAAAGAGAACGGCAGTCGCGGCTGAGAGCTGCTGTATGTGCGGAGGGTAACGATACCGCCTTTGAGCAGTACGGCGATCGGCTGTTGTTGCTTTAAGCCGTAACGTGTGGTTCGCGTTAAGAACTTTGAGTTTATCTCGCTGAGTGGCGGCGTCTGCCGCTGAAACAGGGTGGAACCGTGAAGCTTTTTGCCTCGCCCCTGAGCTGTATGTGCAGCTTGGGAGCGAGTTTTTTGTTTTCTGTATTCACTCACAATAAACAATATGAGATGTAAAAATCACGGTAAATCTGACCACAGCATTTGTCTTTTATAAAAATAATATAAACGGAGGTAACAGAAATGATTAAGGTAGAATTGAAAGACGGAGTAGTCAAGGAGTTTGAAAAAGGTACGACTGCTGCGGAAGTAACAAAGAGTCTGGGTGCCGGTCTGTATAAGGCAGCCTGCGTATGTCGTGTGGACGGTGTGGTATGCGACCTGAGAACACCCCTTGAAAATGATTGCAGGCTTGAGATAGTGACATTCGATGAAACAGACGGCAAGAAGGCGTTCTGGCATACGTCATCCCATGTCCTTGCACAGGCTGTGAAGAGACTTTTCCCCAATGCAAAATTTGCTATAGGTCCTGCAATAGACAGCGGCTTTTATTATGACTTTGATGTGGAGAAGCCATTTTCTCCGGATGATTTTGAAAAAATCACGGCTGAGATGAAGAAAATCGTAAAAGAGGGTCTTGCAGTAGAAAAGTTCCTCTTACAGCCGGATGAAGCTATAAAGCTTCTTGAAGAAATGGACGAGCCGTATAAGGTAGAGCTTTGCAAAGAACACAGCGATAAGGGCGAGCCTATAAGCTTTTATAAGCAAGGAGAGTTTACTGACCTCTGCGCAGGACCTCATCTTATGACTGTAGCAAACATCAAGGCTATAAAGCTTACAGCCTGCACGGGCGCATACTGGAGAGGAGACTCCAAGAACAACCAGCTTTGCAGAGTGTACGGCGTATCCTTCCCGAAGGCTTCTATGCTTGAAGAACATCTGAAAATGCTGGAGGAAGCAAAGCTCCGTGACCATAACAAAATCGGAAGAGAGCTTGAATATTTTACAACAGTAGATTATGTCGGACAGGGTCTGCCTGTGCTTCTGCCGAAGGGCGCAAGGGTCATACAGCTCCTGCAAAGATGGATAGAGGATGTAGAGCAGAAAAAGGGCTGTCAGCTTACAAAGACACCGCTTTTTGCGAAAAGAGAGCTTTATAAGATTTCCGGACACTGGGACCATTATCTTGACGGTATGTTTGTGCTCGGCGATCCTCATGACGAAACAAAAGAGTGTTTTGCACTGCGTCCTATGACCTGTCCGTTCCAGTATCAGGTATATCTTAACAAACAGCGCTCCTATCGTGACCTGCCAATGCGTCTTACAGAGACTTCTACGCTGTTCAGGAACGAAGCTTCAGGCGAGATGCACGGACTTATCAGAGTAAGACAGTTCACGATATCTGAGGGACATTATATTCTCCGCCCCGACCAGTTAGAGGAAGAATTCAAGGGCTGTCTGGAGCTTGCGAAGTATTGCCTTGATACAGTCGGACTTCTTGAGGATTGTACGTTCCGCTTCTCTCAGTGGGACCCTGCAAACCCCAACAACAAGTACGAGGGTACAGCAGAACAGTGGGAAGAAGCTCAGGCTGTAATGAAAAAGATACTTGACAATATCGGACTGAAATATGAAGTAGGCTTTGATGAAGCTGCGTTCTATGGTCCGAAGCTTGACATACAGTACAGAAACGTATTCGGCAAAGAGGATACGATAGTTACCATACAGATAGATATGCTTCTTGCAGAAAAATTCGGAATGTACTATATAGATTCTGACGGACAGAAGAAGCTGCCGTATATCATCCACAGAACGTCGCTTGGCTGTTATGAGAGGACTCTTGCATATATGCTTGAGCATTTTGCAGGCGCATTACCGCTCTGGCTCAGCCCTGAACAGGTCCGTGTCCTGCCGCTGAGCGAAAACCTTGCAGACAAGGCAAAGGAAATTGAAGCTCAGCTCACAGCTGCGGGCATCCGTGCTTCAAGCGATATCAGAAGCGAGAAGATCGGCTATAAGATACGTGAAGCACAGTTAGAGAAGATACCCTATATGCTTGTTATCGGCAGCAAGGAAGTAGAGTCCGGTACTGTATCAGTACGTTCACGCAAGCAGGCAGACATGGGCACGATGCCGCTTTCCGACTTCATTGCTCTTGCGCTTGATGAGATAAATACCAAAAAGAAGTAATTGCAGCAATCAAAATATTATTGTTAGTGAAAGGAGAGTCCGCTATGAAAAAGGCGATAATGACCACACTGGCACTCAGCATTTGTATCGGATGCTGTGCCTGCGCCAATAACACTGATACAACAGAGAGCAGCGGCACATTGAATATCAACAGCGGCATTGATAATATTATGGATAGCAGTGCTGCTGAAAGCTCTGAAGAAAGCTCTGAGGAGAGTACTGAGGACATCACAGATGAAAGCAGAGTTGACAGCACAGATGAGATCACTGATCCGGAGCTGCTTCCGGGCACACCTGAGTCCTACGGCGGAATTTCGGTGACGGTTCCTGATGGTATGAGCTTTCAGGGCGGCGAAGAGGCGCTCAGCGGAGAAAGCTATATGATGATATATAATGAGGACGAGCAGTATCTTAACGTCAAGATTTTCTGCGTAAGCGATGTTAACGAAACTATCGAACCGAGAGACGGTTCTTCTCCTCTTACAGGATACGTAGTCAACGGCACGGAATGGAATGGCATTACATTCTATGATGCAGGAGATGAGGGCGCAGTTATCACAGGAGAGATCAACGGTCAGGCGTTTTATATAGACTCCTACGGTTTTGCCTATGACAGTGATGTGCTTGTAACCATACTGTCCACCCTGACATATAATGCGTGATAAGCGTGATAATTGAAATTATCAGTAAACTGTCAGCGCTCAGCTAAATAACAGACAAAACTATCCATTCAAAAAAGTGGGTCAATAGCTCACAAATCGAACTATTGACCCACACTGAAGCTTCGGCTTAAAATGAGTTGAATTCACAAGACATACCGCCATTATTAATTTTTAAGTCTTAAGTTTTCAGTATTCATTAATATAAATATTTCTCCCCCGTCAGAGTATGAAGGACATACGGACGGGGGAGCTTTTATTTCAGTATTTTATATTTGATGTAGAGCAGGGTTTTTTCCTCGCCGTTGTCACGCAATATCTTTAAAAGCTTTTCAAGCAGAGCGGCGGTCTCAGGATGTATGATGTACTTGTCAGCGGACTTGCGGTAATATTCATAAGGGTCTGCGTCTGTATAAAGCTCCCTGCGGTAATTTTTCGATGCAGCCACTCTGTCACAGAACATTTCCACTACATATTTTTTGGGCATTTTCATACCGGACATTTTAGTACCTTCATCAAGGCTGTAGTCTATCCAGTATTCAAGATGATGCTTGTTTCTGCCTTTATGGTGCAGCCACGCCGAGCTGTAACCCTTATCCTCCCTTTCGGCGTTGTTCGGACTGCGTGTGCCCTGATAATACTTCGCACCCACAAGAAACTCTACAGGTGAATATTTTGACAGGTCATGAAGCAGTCCCTGTTTGTAAAGTCCCAGCTTAAAGCACATTTCCATAACCAGTTTTTTGTGATGATTTATCGTTTTGAGATGCTCGTACCAATTCATATCTGACCCTCCGCTTTCTGATATCCTCGCTGTCTGTTATACGATTATTATAGCATAAAAAATAACTGCCGTACAGGACTAAACGCAGTAAAAACCGGAAATCAATTTTGCCGGGGCAGATACATGGGGCAAACCCTTTTCCGGCGGAAAAAGGGTTATTCCCCATACCACTTTCCTAAAACCGCTGAATATTTTATATTTGCATCAAGGGCTTTCAATAAAAAAACAATAAGCATCTCTGCGATACAGATTTTAAAACCAACTTCCGCTTGCTAAAAACTTGAAATAAGATATTTATAAACCCTTGATTATGCAGATATTCTGTGCTAAAATATAAGGGATATTGAAATTCAGGAGGAGTAATTAGTATGTCGGGACATTCAAAATGGAGTACCATAAAGCGTAAAAAGGAAAAGACAGACGGCGCAAGAGCCAAGATATTTACAAAAATCGGCAGAGAGCTTGCGGTGGCAGTTCGTGAGGGCGGCGGCGCAGACCCTTCATCAAACTCAAAGCTCCGTGAGTGTATTGCAAAGGCGAAAGCCAACAACGTACCTAACGACAATATCGAGCGTATTATAAAGAAAGCTGCCGGAAGCAGTGACGGAAGCAACTATGAGTCTATAACTTATGAAGGATATGGTCCCTGCGGTATTGCCGTTATCGTTGAAACTCTTACCGATAACAGGAACCGTACTGCCGGTGACGTTCGTCATTATTTTGACAAGTTCGGCGGCAATCTCGGCACTCAGGGCTGTGTGTCTTTCATGTTCGAACAGAAGGGTCTTATCGTCATAGAGAAAGAAGACAATGACGAGGACAAAGTAATGGAGGATGCTCTTGAAGCAGGTGCTGCGGATTTCTCTGCGGAGTCTGACGATGTATATGAGATATTCACAGAGCCTGCGGATTTCGGAGCTGTTATGGAGGCGCTGGAAGCTAAGGGATATGAATTCGTATCCGCTGATGTTTCTATGATTCCCTCTACCTATACAAAGATAGAGGATGCAGAAGCCGCTGAAAAAATGCAGAAGCTTCTGGATATGCTGGACGATAACGACGACGTTCAGAACGTCTACCACAACTGGGAAATGGATGAATAACATACAGCCATTCAGCGGTCAGTAAATAGTGGATATTAATAAGCTTTAAAAAACGCACTTCCGACAGAAAGTCTCTGTTGGGAGTGCGTTGTTATATTACAACAGGGAGGTTTAAAAATGCCATCAAGCAAAAGTTATCTTGATCATATAACAGAGCAGTTATCCGACTCGGACGGAATATCATACAGAGCAATGATGGGAGAGTATATTCTTTATTGTCACGGTAAGGTAATTGGCGGTATTTATGACGACAGACTACTTGTAAAGCCTGTCAGAGCTGCTAAGCAGCTTATGCCGGACGCCCCTTCTGAACTTCCATATGAGGGCGCCAAGGAAATGCTGTTAGTTGAGGAAGTAGACGACAAAGAATTTTTGAAGAAATTATTCACTGCCATATCAGACGAGCTGCCTGCACCAAAGAAAAAATAATATCAGACCATTTGCCCTGTTCAGAATCGAAAAAATCCGACGTGTGCGAATGGAAAGTAATACAATAAAATATAGTAAATATCATTTACAATTTCATCAAACTACACAAACCCCTCCGACACTTCCTGAGCAACAGCGAAGCGGAGGGGTCATCATTTTTTTGTTCAATTTCAGAGCTGCTCATTTACAGAGCTGTAGTATTATTAACCGAATATAGCAGAATACAGGTCTTCTTTCAAATCGCTGAGAGCACTTCCAAAAATCTCCTTCAACATATGCTGCCCTTCCTCCGAAAGGCAATAATCCTTCAGCGCAGCGACCAGCTCATAGCTGAGACTGTTTGTCTTACAGATCAGATGACCGTCACGGGGCTGAAACTTTTCCAGTCTGAGTGTTATTGTGAATGTGTCAAAATCATAAAAGTATTCTGTCTTTACATTCAGTACCCCATTGCTGTACCGGACATACTTGTTATCCTTTGCAATATGTTCTGTTACCATTTGCAGAACAAAATCCGGAATTGGCAGTTCGCCTAACCTTGCGCTGTACAGCCGTACCACAGCAGTGCCGCTGTTCCGGTCAAGCTGTATCTGTGCTTTTGCGTATGCGGAAAAATCACTATTCATATAATGTATCCTTGCATATATCTCCGTATCGTCATCATCATGAAAGTACAGACGAACATTCTTCAATACACCGTTTTCTTCATCACAAAGCTTATCATTCAGATATGTGTTTATCTGCGTTTCGCTCACATCAAAGTCCTCGCCCCATACCGCACCCTTAAGGGCGCTCATAAGAAATGTATCATCTGTTTCGCTGAGGGTGTACTTGTCCTTGTTATTATCTGTCACGGCAAGAACTGTACAAACAGCTGCCGAAGAAATAATTACAAGAAGCGCAAAAAAGAACACTCTCACGCCCCAATGCTTCTTCTTCAAAACATCACCCATAAATTGATTAATGAATACTGAAAACTTAAGACTGAAAAATGAATAATGTGCGTGACCGCACTGGACGACTTAACAACGGTGCGTGACCGCACTGGACGACTTAACAACGGTGCGTGACCGCACTGGACGACTTAACAACGCATCAACTTCTGATTGAACCGTCCGCGTCGTGCTCCATAGAGGAGCACTTTGGCTGTTTCTGTGGACGTCTGTAGTTTTTCTGTTATTAATCAGTAAACGCGGACACAAAAGTAGATTAAAAATAGAACTGTAGCGCGAATCGGGTGCGCAAGCCTTGCGCCGCGTCGTGCTCCATAGAGGAGCACTTTGGCTGTTTCTGTGGACGTCTGTAGTT
>CAMHOE010000032.1 GCA_946186665.1 uncultured Clostridia bacterium
GATACTTCTTTTTCTGCTTTTGTGCAATCTTTATTTTTCAAACAAGCCCTAAAAAACAGCGTAAAAAAACTATTTTTTTCTGTTAAAAATAGCTTTCATAAATTTTATAAAAAATAACGAAAAATATTGCACTGTAAAAAATAATTTGATATAATACACATAAATATATTTGCAGTCAGTTTATTACTGAGAATAAGAGGGCGATTTTTTGAGCGATAAGAAAAAAGATGAGGATAAAACAAAAAGAGATGCTAAAAAGGATCGTAAGAGAGATAGTTCCGTAAAACAAAATGATGAGACTATCGACAAAGCTTCTAAGGGAGCAAAGTCGAAAAGCCAGAAGCAGACAAAGGACGATAAGCCGCCGAAAACAGTGAAAGGCAAGAAGGTCAGCAAATCCAATGCGCTGCTGAAGCCTGTAAAGCTGTACTCTCCTCAGGACTTTCCGTTTCATAACAGAGAATTGAGTTGGATGGATTTCAACAGCCGTGTTCTTGAGGAAGCCTTTGAAAAGGATAATCCTGTACTGGAAAGAGTGCGTTTTCTTGCTATTACGGCGTCAAATCTGGATGAGTTCTTTATGGTGCGTGTGGCTGGTGTGATGGACAGAATGCACTCAAAACCAAATGTTCCTGATGAATCCGGAATGACTCCGGTCCAGCAGTTTGAAAGGCTTACTGAAAAAATACATGAGTTTTCAAAGAAGCAGTATTCCTGTCTGCGCCGTTCTGTGATACCGGCACTAAAAAAGAACAAGCTTGTTTTTCTGAAGGTAAACGAGCTTAACAAGACCCAGAAGCAGAGCGTGGATGTTTATTTTGATAAATTTATCTTTCCGGTGCTGACTCCCCTTGCGGTAGACACCTCAAGACCTTTTCCGCTTCTTGCAAACAAAAGTCTGAATATTGCAGTGCGTCTTCTGAAGGACGGTGAGGATATCTTTGCGGTAGTACAGGTACCTTCTATACTTCCGAGATATTTTGAAGTCAAGGCTGAGACAGGACGCGCGTTTGTAATGCTTGAGGATATCATAATCAGCAGATTGTCAGAGCTGTTTGAACTGTATAAGATACAGGCATTCTGTCCGTTCAGGGTGACAAGAGACTCAGACCTTGACATAGACGAGGATGCGGACGATCTTCTTGTGGAGATAGAACACTCGCTTAAGAAGCGTCAGAGGGGCGACCCGGTGCGTCTTGAAATCATTTCAAAATGTGACGAGGCACTTAAAAGCTTTCTTGTGGATATGCTGGATGTTTGCGACAAAGAAGTATATGAAGTGTCAGGCCCTATAGACCTTACATTCTTTTCTAAATTCGGCGGACTTGATGGGCTTGATGATCTTCGCTTTGAGCCTATCACGCCTGTTAATCCTCCGTCGGAGCTTTTTGGGTATGATGATATTTTTCAGGCTATCAGAGAAAAGGACAGGATGGTGCATCATCCATATGAGAGCTTTGACAGCGTTATCAAATTTATAAATCAGGCGGCAAATGATGATGACGTGCTTGCGATAAAACAGACTCTGTATCGTGTCAGCGGCAACTCGCCTATCATAGCGGCTTTGATAAAGGCAGCAGAAAACGGAAAACAGGTAACTGTCCTTGTGGAGCTTAAAGCACGCTTCGATGAGGAAAACAACATAGGATGGGCAAAGAAGCTTGAAAAAGCAGGCTGTCATGTAATATACGGTCTTGCCGGATTAAAGACGCATTGTAAAATAGTTCTTGTGGTAAGGCGTGAGCAGGACGGAATAAGGCGTTACCTGCATATGGGTACAGGAAACTATAATGATATTACCGCGCGTTTCTACACGGATATAGGAATGTTTACCTGTGATGAAAAATTCGGTGAGGATGCTTCTTCACTGTTTAATGTGATAACAGGATATTCCACTCCCCCTGTATATAACAAAATGAAGGTAGCTCCCACTGGTTTGCGTTCATTCTTTGAAGAGATGATAATAAACGAAACCGAAAACGCAAAGGCAGGACTGCCCTCAGGCATTACAGCAAAGGTGAATTCCCTTGTTGACCCCGAGATAATCAGACTGCTGTATAAGGCTTCTCAGGCAGGGGTAAAGATAACGCTTATCGTAAGAGGCATATGCTGTCTGGTTCCGGGCATAAAGGGCATCAGCGAGAATATTCAGGTGCGAAGCATAGTCGGACAGCTGCTTGAGCACAGCAGGATATTTATTTTTGAAAACGGCGGCATGAAAAAAATATATATGGGTTCTGCTGACTGGATGCAGAGAAACCTTGATAAGAGGGTAGAGCTTGTGTTCCCGATAGAGGACCCTGAGCTTATAGAGCGTTCCTTCGGCATAATGAGCAGAATGCTGAAGGATGTGCTGAACACAAGAATACAGAAACCCGATACCACATATGAGCTTCTTGACCGCAGGGGTAAAAAGGTACACAATTGTCAGAGTGAATTTTCTGACGAAGCCAAAAAGGCGCTTCTTGCAAAAAAGAACACTGTCCGTGAAGAAAGACAATTCATTCCTCTTACGGGGGAAAGCTTCAAAAATGGCGTTACTGAAAACCCCTGATAAAATTCATAGAATGTTCATTGTAATATCTGTATTTTTGGTGTAAAATAGTGAACGGATAATTTTATTGACACGAAAAAATATTTAACAAAGGAGTGTTATTATGAAAAGAGTAGGTATACTTACCAGCGGCGGAGACTGTCAGGGTCTGAACTCCGCGATAAGAGGTGTTGCCAAGGGACTGTATGAGCATTACGGCAAGGATGTTGAGATATACGGCATCATTGACGGTTATAAAGGTCTTATCAACGGCGAATACCGTCTTATGGAGCCGGCGGATTTTTCAGGGATACTGACGAGGGGAGGTACTGTTTTCGGAACATCAAGACAGCCCTTCAAGCTTATGAGAGTTATCGATGAAACCGGCATTGATAAGGTTGCGGAGATGAAAAAGCATTACGCTGAGATGAAGCTTGACTGTCTTGTTATACTGGGCGGAAACGGTACTCACAAAACAGCAAATCTTCTTTCGGAAGAGGGACTCAATGTTGTTACCATGCCCAAGACCATCGACAATGACATATGGGGTACAGACGTTACCTTTGGCTTCCAGAGTGCTGTTGATATAGCAACGAATGTAATAGACTGTATCCATACCACAGCTACATCACACGGCCGTGTGTTCATAGTTGAGTGCATGGGACATAAAGCAGGCTGGCTGACACTCCATGCAGGCATAGCAGGCGGTGCCGATGTAATACTGATACCCGAAATACCCTATGATATAAACAAAGTAATAAAGACAATAAAGAACCGCACAAAAAGCGGAAAGACCTTCTCTATACTTGCAGTTGCAGAAGGCGCTATATCCAAAGAGATAGCAGAAATGCCCAAGAAGAAAAAGAAGGAAGCTATGGCGAACCTTATGTATCCGTCCATATCCTATAAAATAGCCCACGAAATAGAAGAGGCTACCGGTCAGGAGACAAGAGTGACAGTGCCGGGACATTTCCAGAGGGGCGGCAGTCCGGACGCTTACGACAGATTTATCACCACACAGTTCGGCGCAGCTGCGGCAAAGCTTATCATCAAAGAGAAGTACGGCTTTATGACAGGAATGGTAAACGGCAAGGTGGTACCTGTTCCGCTCAGTGAGGTTGCAGGAAAGCTTAAGGAAGTTCCGCCGAACTGCAAGACAGTAAAGGCTGCAAAGGAAATAGGCATAAGCTTTGGTGACTGATAACCGCCTATACAAGACAGAAAGAGAGATAACGAATTTTGTCCGGAGGGATACCTATGGAAGAAAATACTTATGAAAACAATCTTATAATGAAAGAGCGTAAAAGATGGGGCTTCTTTGGTATCCCATGGACATTTACGACCTATACACTTATGACGAAGAAGCTTGTGATAAAGCAGGGCTTTTTCAGCAGCGTTGAAAATGAGATACTGCTGTATCGCATAACTGACCTTTCCTACAGACGAACACTTTTTCAGAAAATGTTCGGAATGGGAACGCTTACCATATATGCTCACGACAAGACAAATCCCACGACCGTTATAAAGAATATCAAACATTCCCGTGAGTTCAAGGATACTCTGTCTGAATGGGTAGAAAAAGACAGACTCAGAATGAAGATGCGTCAGAGCGAGCTTGTTGATTCCGGTCACACAGATTTCCACGATTACGACTATGACGGAGGTGCGTGACCGGTGCGTGACCGCACTGGACAACTTAACAACGCGTCAACTTCTAATAGAACCATCCGCGTCGTGCTCTTTATAGAGCACTTTGGCTATTGCTGTTCACGTCTGTAGTTTTAATGTGGAATGTGGAGAGTGGAATGTGTTACCTTGAAATATTGATGAAGATGAAGATCTGATTTAAACGGGGGGACATATCAGGGAGTTGTGTGGTAGTAAAAAACACCGCAAAACACGCATAAAATCATGTGTGTGGGACTGTGGGACAGTTTTTGACATATATACACCGTGTAAATAAGAGTATATATAACTTTCTAAAAAAACACTATATATCTACGCTGTATAAACAGTTTCTGTTTTTTGTCCCACAGTCCCGCAACATAACGCAAAGCCGCATAAATACTGTTTTTTTCTGTTGGGACATATTGTCCCATATATTACCACATATCCCACAGTGCGTGACCGCACTGGATAACTTAACAACTTAACAACGCATCAACTTCTAATAGAACCGTCCGCATCGTGCGGAAATTGTGAATGGTGAATAACGAATAGTGAATAGTTGTGGTTTTCGCTAAAGCGAAAATAATCATAGTAAGTTTAGTAAAAACTATGACTTCATACTGTACAGGCGCATAAAGTTGAGGAGTGGAAGAGACTATATGTCCGTAGAAAACAGCCGAAACAGCGGCCTTAAGGCTGCGCCGGCGGATGGAGACGGATGTCTGACAAGTCTGCGCCGTCAATCGCGGACAGGAAAAGTTGAGTTCATACTAAACAGAGTGAGCTTTAGCGAACGCCAGCGCGAATCGGGAGCGCAAGCCTTGCGCCGCCGTCAATCGCGGACAGGAAAAGTTGAGTTCATACTAAACAGAGTGAGCTTTAGCGAACGCCAGCGCGAATCGGCACCGGCAGCTTGCCGGCGGTTGACATTTGGGGGGATTGTGGTATAATGGGTGATGGAAAATGAAATACGACAGTTCGTTGGCGCCATCCTGTCGTTAAATAAAACCAGGGCCTGCATACAGTTTTTTCTGTGTGTTGGTTTTTGCGTGATTTGGAGCGTCTGCTTTGTGCGGACGCTCTTTTTTTGGAGTGAAATATCATGTATCGTCTTAAAACATCAGCTGCGTTTGACAGCGCTCATTTCCTTTCCGGCTATGACGGAAAATGTAAGAATATACACGGACATCATTGGACCATTGAAGTCGAGATAGGTGGGGAAACCTTGCAGAATGACGGCTCCCAAAGAGGTATGCTTGTGGACTTCGGGGATATAAAAAAAGAGGTAAGGGCACTTGCAGACAGCTTTGACCACGCTCTTATATATGAGTCGGGTTCGCTTATGGATAAGACTCTTGATGCACTCAATGAAGAGGGCTTTCATCTGATAGAATTGCCATATCGTCCTACCGCTGAAAATTTTGCAAGGATGTTCTATGAAGCATTACAGGAAAAGGGATTGCCTGTTATCAGAGTCACGGTTTATGAAACTCCTGATAACTGTGCGGTGTATGAGAATTATCACAATTGATATCGGAGGATATAATATGCTTGAAGTAGCGGAAAAGTTTGTAAGCATAAACGGCGAGGGTGCTCATGCCGGAGAGCTTGCTGTTTTTATACGGTTCAGAGGCTGTAATCTGAAATGCTCATACTGCGATACATCATGGGCTTGTAAAGCTGATGCAGAGGTCAGCCTTATGTCTGCAAAGGAGCTTGCTCAGTGGGTAAAGAGCACAGGTACACATAATGTTACTCTTACGGGCGGAGAACCGCTTTTGCAGAAAGATATCCCGGAACTGATACATGAGCTTTCTGATATCGGATGCAGGGTGGAAATAGAGACTAACGGCAGTATATACTTCGGCAGCCTTGCGGAAGACAAATGCCGTCCGGTATTTACAATGGACCATAAGCTTCCGTGCAGCGGTATGGAAAGCCGGATGTGTATGGATAACTATTCACTGCTTGATAAACACGATACAGTGAAATTTGTTGTGGGCTGCAAAGAGGATATTATCAGGGCAGAGCAGATAATAAATGAATATTCACTTGCAGAGCGGTGTCATGTATTTCTGAGTCCTGTATTCGGAAGTATAGACCCTGCTGATATTGTGGAATATATGAAAGCCAATAAAATGAACGGAGCAAGACTTCAGCTTCAGCTCCATAAATATATATGGGCGCCCGACAGGAGAGGTGTGTAGTATGGATAAGAAAGCGATAGAATATCACGTAAAGGGGCTTCTACAGGCAATAGGCGAAGATCCTGACAGAGAGGGACTTCGTGAAACTCCCGAAAGAGTAGCGCGTATGCTTGAAGAGGTTCTTGAGGGTACTGCATACAGTAATCACGATATAGCCCGGATGTTCGGAAAGACGTTTGAAGCACCTCAGAGTGACGATGATGATAATATCGTAATAGTAAGGGACATTACCGTGTTCAGCTATTGTGAGCATCATCTTGCATTGATGTATGATATGAAGGTAAACGTAGCATACATTCCGAATGGAAGAGTGCTTGGACTGAGCAAGATAGCAAGAATATGTGACATGGCAGCCAAGCGTTTGCAATTGCAGGAAAGAATAGGCAGAGATATAGCCGAGATCATTTGCGAAGCAGCAGGCACAGAGGACGTTGCCGTTGTAATAAGCGGCTGTCACAGCTGTATGACAGCAAGGGGAATAAAGAACACTTCCTCAAAAACAGTCACAGCCGCATACAGAGGGAAATTCAAAAGCGATAAGGAACTGAAAAACATATTCAGTGATGTATACGGAGGATAACAAATGAAAGCATTGATACTGTTCAGCGGAGGTGTAGACAGCACTACCTGTCTTGCGCTTGCTGTAAATAAATATGGAGCAGATGAAGTATTGGCTCTTTCCATAAGCTATGGTCAGAAGCACCGAAAGGAGCTTGAAGCTGCAAAAAAAATAGCTGAGTTTTACGGAGTACAGCTCAGACAACTTGACCTTGAACCGATATTCAGAGACTCTGACTGTTCTCTGCTCAGCACATCAGAAAGCGAGATACCAAAGGAGAGCTATTCAGAACAGCTTCTTCGCACTAACGGAAAGCCGGTATCTACATATGTCCCATTCCGCAATGGGCTGTTTCTCTCATCTGCCGCAAGCATAGCGTTGTCAAACGGCTGTTCAGAGATATATTATGGTGCGCACAGTGATGATGCGGCAGGAAACGCATACCCCGATTGCAGCAGCGATTTCAATGACGCTATGAACAGAGCCGTATATCTTGGCAGCGGCGAGCAGCTGAAGATAATTGCACCGTTTATCGGACTGACAAAAGCTGATGTTGTAGCGAAGGGTATAGAGCTTGGTGTGCCGTATGAAATGACATGGAGCTGTTACGAAGGGGGAGAGACTCCCTGCGGCAAGTGCGGTACCTGCCGTGACAGGCTTGCAGCCTTTGCCGCAAATGGTCTGTTGATGGAAAGCTGAAAATATAAGACGAGCTGTAATAATAAAAAGGAGCAGAAACATGACAGGAAGAAACGAAAATGAGAAGGGTAATATAACTCTTCTCGGAAATGCCGGAACAACATATTCATCGGATTATTCTCCGGAGGTTCTTGAGACATTCCCGAACAAGCATACGGAAAATGACTATTTTGTAAAGTTCAATTGTCCTGAATTTACAAGCCTGTGCCCGATAACAGGACAGCCGGATTTTGCAACGATATATATTTCATACATACCGGATAAGCTAATGGTAGAGAGCAAGTCGCTGAAGCTTTATCTATTCAGCTTCAGAAATCATGGGGATTTTCATGAAGACTGTGTTAACATTATCATGAAAGACCTCATCAGACTTATGTCTCCGAAATACATTGAGGTGTGGGGAAAGTTCCTCCCCAGAGGAGGCTTATCCATAGATCCATACTGCAACTATGGTATGCCGGATACAAAATGGGAGAATTTAGCCTGGCAGAGACTTTCACAGCACGACCTGTATCCGGAAAAGATAGACAACAGATAACACTATTAAAATGTGGAATGTGAAAAGTGGAAAGTGGAATGGCTGTGAGTTGTCACTTTAAGCCTGAATACAAAAACAGAGTTCAGAGACTGTGCGTCCTTGAACTCTGTTTTGCTGTTGTTTATAGGTTTATTGGTCAAAGTCAGCCATGAATAACACCGTTTACAAGTCTTACTATTCTGGTGCTGTATGAAGCGCATTCTTCTGAATGTGTTACCTGAAGTATCGTAACACCCTTTTCTTCGTTGAGACGGAGGAACAGATCCATGATCTCTGCGCCTGAGTCTGCGTCAAGGTTTCCGGTAGGCTCGTCTGCAAGTATTATTTCAGGTTCTCCAAGGACTGCCCTTGCTATTGCGACCCTCTGCTGCTGACCGCCGGAAAGCTGTGAGGGATAGGACTTTCTTTTGTTTTGCAGTCCGGTGATCTCGAGTATCTCCTCATACTTATCTCTGTAGCTTGCCGGATTTCTTCCGCTCATTTCAAGAGGGAGGAGGATGTTATCCTCAACTGTAAGATTTGCAGCAAGATTATAGAACTGGAAAACAAATCCGATGTTCTTACAGCGTATCTGTGAAAGTGTCTTATCATCGAGACTTGATATATCTTGTCCTGCCACATAGATCTCTCCTGTGAAATCCCTGTCAAGTCCGCCGATAAGGTACAGCATGGTAGATTTACCGCTGCCGGACTCTCCCATAAGTGAAACAAAGCTTCCTCTTTCAATATCCAGCTGCGCCCCGTTAAGAACTGTCTGAGCAGTTTCGCCCTTTCCGAAGGTCTTATATATGTTTCTTGCGCTGATAACTATATCGCTCATTTTTACTCCCCCTTATATTAGTCTGCACCTGTCTTTATTTCTTCTGCAATATTCATTTTTGAAAGCATCCTTACCGGTTTTACCGCTGCTATAGTGAGTATAACAAATGCGCATATTCCGAAGATCAGAGCATACATCAGCGGATCAATAAGCGGTACGGTCATGTAAAGCATAGACAGCGCCTTGTTGATTATCTGAAGGAAATACATTCCGAATATTACAGCAGCTATAAGAGAAATGCCGCTTGTAAAGAATGTTTCCAGAAGGATCAGTTTTTTAAGCTTATCCTTGCTCATTGATGATGAATAATATACAGCATATTTTCTTCTTGACTGTTCAAAGCCCATTAGCATATTGCTTGATGTTCCCAGCAGCGACAGCGCAAGACCAAGTACAGCAACTGCATATACGATAGACATGATACCCTGCATGGATGACTTATATTCTATCATAAATTCTTCCATAGACTGGATAGATGAAACGCTGTCTACCATCATTGCTTTTAAAGTAGACATAACGCTGTATACTTTATCGGGAGCTGTTTTTATCAGTACATAAGCAGGCTCATCGTAGTAAACGGATTTATACGTATCCAGATTGATAAGCAAAGTGTTTCCGAGATTGTTGTAATTGCTTGCATCGATCAAGGTCTTGACCTTTAGCTTCAGCTCACTGGGCAGGTAATTTTCAAGCTTGAGCCTTACGGTTATCATATCTCCAACGCTTATTCCAAGCTTAGAGGCGAGTGCTTTATCCACTCCGGCTTCGTCTTCTGCAAGGGCGTCGGGACAGTTCTGTATGCTGTTGAAATATTTGAAGCCGCCCTCGTTCAGACCCATTACCATAAGGTCGCGCTCAACACCGTTTACCTCTGCCTGAGTGTCATACTGAAGGAACTTGTAATATAATTTTTCTACATCCTGCACACCTTCAATGCTTCCTGCGATATAATCATACTGAGAGCCTTCCTGCTCGGGAGAGGTGATGATAACCTCAGATGAGAAAAACGGTGACTCCATATAGCTTATCAGAGAAGCCGCTATTATAAGAACAGCGATCGTCAGTGACATTGCAGAGAGAATAAGCTGAGCAGATGAAACGCTGCTTTTTGTTGTGGATATTTCCTTTACTGCAAGCTTTGCAACGGGCATCTTCATGCTCCCGAAAACAGAAGCCAGAGCTTTTGAAGCATATTTTATTACCATCGGGAAGAGCATTACCGCACCGATAGCAGAGAAGAAGGCTGCCGCGATCGTCATTGTAAAGTCTTCAAAGAATATCCATGCTGCAATTCCGAGTACAAGAAGCACCGCACCTATTATCGCAATGTTCTTCGAGGGCATATAGGCAGTTTCTTTTGTTCCGAAAATTATATCTCTTACAGGTGTCTTAGCAGCTTTGATTATAGCAGCTGCCGAGAATGCACACTGTATGAGGATCACAGAAAGAATAACAAGGCATATGCTGACAGGAGTGATACCATCGGTTACTTCCATTCCTTCGATACCTGACGGAGCGAAAAATCCCATTGACTCACTTCCTCTGAACGGCATGAACAGAAGCGTTCCCAAGATACCTCCGATAAGTCCATAGAAAGCACTTTCGGCAAGGAGTATCATTGCGGTGCCTCTTATGCTGCCGCCGATACTTCTCAGCATTCCTATAACAGACATTCTTTCATTTACAATGTGCTTCGACATTGAAACGACGATAAAGCATACCATAAGGAACACAACAGCGAATATCAGATAATAGATATTCAGCATGCTTCCCATAGCGTCTTCCGAGTCCATTGATGTAGTACCCAATATGTAATGATCCGGATATTTTGCTGCAAGCTCTGCGATCGTATCGCTTACCCTATCATCGGGTACATCTATATAGATCGTACTATATGTTCCTTCATCATCGTCGTTTATTTCATTACAAAGCTCCGGTGTTGTGATGATTGCAAAAGGGGAAGGGGTAAGTAAGCCTTTAGGCTCTACAATATCAAGTATTTTCAGTTCATATTCTTTTCCGCCGCTGCCGTAAAAGGATAATGTGTCTCCGACTTTTTTCTCAAACTGCACAGCAACATTCCGTGTTATCGTAATGCCGTCCTTTGTTGGGAAAGCAGCATCGATCAATCCGGCTTCATAAGCAAGCTTTGTGTCAAGTCCTATAACACTTATATCGGTCTTGCTTACATAGTTGAAGTATTTTGAGCTGTGGCTTGTCATTCCGAAAGAAGCAAAAGCCTGCTTCACAACAGTTCCGTCTGCCGGAAGATCTTTATCATCAATGGTAACTTTTCCGCTTGAACTGCTGATAAACATATCCATATTGCCATAGGTCGAGTGGAAAAAATCCTTCAGTCCGTTCTGAGCCGAGTTTATACCTGAAATACAGTACAGTGCAGCAAACGCCGCGGCTGCCAGAGAAAGTATGATTATCAATGAACGAAGCGGTTTGCTCGTCACATTACGCAATATAAGTTTAGCTCTTATCATATTATCACCACACCTTTATCCTGTCTTCAGGAGCAACATACATTTTGTCTGTCTCCTTTATGTCATAGACCTTATAGAACTTATCCACAGAGGAAAGCACTGCATTTACTCTTGCTTCATTCGGACTGTGTACATCGCCGCTAAGCTGCATGACAACATCGGATACCACCATAAGAGTTGCCCAGCCTGTTGCCACTCCTTCAAAGATCTGTTCAAGCTCTTCTTTGTCGTCTGTTATTCCGACAATACACTGAACAGCACCCAGATCTGCGAGGTTTTCAGAAAGTGTCAAATCTCCCTTTATGTTGTAAATGTCAAGTATCTTATAGCTGCTGTAGTATTCTATTGCTTCTTCCTGAAGTGTCTCATATTTTTCTATATCTTTTTCGTCGATCCAGTCTGGGCTGAGAGTACCGTTCTTATCAAACTTGATGCCGTTAGAGTCAAAGGCGTGGTTCATTTCATGAGCGATTACATAACCCAGCATACCAAGATTTTTGAATTCTCCGAAGTCCGGATCGTAAAATGCCTTGCTGAGCATAGCAGCAGGAATTGTTACAGTATTTACATTGGGATTATAGACAGCGTTAACAGTTGTAGAAAGCATACCCCACGTATTCCTGTCTGTTTTATGCGTGAGCAGATGCATCTCACTATGTATTTCTGCTGCATTGACAGCTATAGCATTTTGCAAAAGGTTTCCGCCATCCTTTGCAGGTGTTATTTCAAAGGGTGAGGTGTAATCTTTGTTGTAGCCTAAAAGGAATATCATATTATCAAGCTTTTCCAGAAGCTTGCTTTTAGAATCGTCGCTCAGACGCTCGCTTTCATTTATACGGTCGCGGCACGAATTTTTCAGATCGCTGAGCATTTTTTCTGCGGAGCTCATTACCTCATCCGTACATATATATCTGCCGTACAGTACACCGACCTCATCATCGAGCAGGTTGTTTACATATATCTTGGCATTCTTTTCCATTTCCTTTAGGTCGTTTTTCTTATCGGAAAACTTTTCCATATATGACGGTGGGAGGGAAGAGCTGTATTGATACATGGTACAGGCAAGCGCATAATCCTTCAGCTCACGAAGGTGTTCGTCTGTAAGGTACTCATTTACTTTTTCTGTTTGAGAAACGTCATGTACAATTATTCTGTCAACATCGTATCCGAACGCCTGCAAGAGCTTATTTGTGTCTATGTTGCTGTACAGCTCGCCTAATTCCTCTTTGCTATAGGGGTTATAGTGCTTTTCGATCAATGTAGGATCATCGGAGGAGTCCATTGTAGCGACCATGATATCATTCAGCATTTTTACTACGTTTTCGGCTCTTTTTCTTGCTTCAGTCTCATCGACTTTAAGAGCAATGAGGGTATCTCTTGTAAGATCACCTACCTGCTCCTGACCCGCATCGGTCTTTGTGAAGTTTTCCTTCATGTTGCCGCAGGTATTCAGATTGTAAATTGTAAGTGCGTATTCAGTAGCGTCATGCATATCAGGCAAAACATAGAACCGAACCATAGATGACACACCGTATTGCTGATACATTTCTCCCATAATATCTACGAACTCGTCAACAGTCTTACAGCCTTCTACCTTTGCGACGAGAACCATAAGTGCATTCGTACCGGCGGCTTCTCTTGCCTCTGTGTTCATATACTGCTCATAGATCTCTTTGACATATTTTTCAAAAACATCTGAGGGCGCATCTTTTTCTGCACATTGCTTTATAATATCCGATATATCATTTTCCAATTCTTCCTGGATATGATCGAATGTTCCGAAGCTTGTTTTGTCGTAAGGTATCTGACCTTCAGAAAGATAGTCGAAATTTACATATCCGTAATAATTCTCTCCTATTTCAGGTCTTTGCGCTTCTTCGGTTTCTTCGCTTTTGAACTCGGGAACGAGAGGTTCTTCCGGACTGCATGATGAAAAAGACAAAACATATGTCATTGCCAGAAGAACTGCCAACAATCTTTTTCGCATAAGCTACACCCTTTCTTGTTATTTTGTGAGGAGTGTACAGAACACACTCCGTCAGATTTGCCAATGCAGATAATGAACAGGTATTCATTTGGGGTCTCCGCATCCATGCTCTCAACACACTTTCATGATATCATAATATTTGTTTACATTCAACAGTATTTTTAAACTTATGATATTTTTTATATAAAGCGTCAAATATATATGGGAGAAAGAGCATTTCGCATCGACCTTAATGTACTTTATATTACATTTACTTACCTCTATTATTAATTATAATAGCTTTTTAGGCAAAACAAAAGTTACCGCAGTCACTAAATCAACATGACTGCGGTAATACTTATTTATACAAATATTTGTTTTTTAATAATTCAAGAGACAATAATCCATGAACTCAATAATGATTGTTGGCATAGCTCAAAGAAGAATACTTTTACATATTGAAAGTCAGAAGCCTTGCTGCGATTTATTAAGAAATAATTCAGCGGTTTTAGGAAAGGGTTTTCCCCATGAAGCTGCCCTTGTAAAATTAACTTACGAACTCAATTCCACTTTCCACTTTCAACATTCCACATTATCATATCAAAGGTAGAGATAATCGTTCAGTACAGGCTGAAGACCTTCATCGGAAATATCCTTGTACATTTTATCAAGGCTTCTGCCGTCGCTTATCTCAAACTGTTCATCGCCCTCAGCGGAGTCGGACTCCTTTCCGCTGTATTTGCTTTCGTGGTCGCCTATACCGGTGGAAACTCCAGCCGAAACCTTAGTTGCGGCTATTTTCACAATTCCGTTGCGGAAGCTCTCACTTTCTCTTGAGGACACTGTAATACCCACATAGGGCATAAATATCCTGTAAGCGCAAAGCACCTGACAAAGCTGTGTTTCGTGTACATCAAGAGGGTTTATCTTATCATTGTTGATTATCGGGCGGAGTCTCGGACAGGACAGTGACATTTCCGCATGAGGATATTTTCTCTGTAGATAGTATACATGAAGGGCGCTTGCCAGAGCGTCCTTTCTGAAATCCGAAAGACCCAGAAGCGCAGAGAAGCCCACACCTCTCATACCGCCCATCAAAGCTCTCTCCTGAGAGTCAAATCTGTATGGCCATACTCTTTTGTGGCCGAAAAGGTGCAGAGTTTCGTATTTATCGGAATCATAGGTTTCCTGAAATACAGTTACATAATCGGCGCCGCATTCGTGGAGATAGCGGTATTCATCGGTATTTACAGGATAAATTTCCAGCCCCACCATACGAAAATATTTTCTTGCAAGCCTGCACGCTTCGCCGATATATTCCACGCTGCTTTTTCCACGGCTCTCACCTGTCAGGATAAGTATTTCTTCTATGCCGGAATCGGATATGACCTTCATTTCATGTTCTATCTGTCCGGCATCAAGCTTCATTCTTCTTATATGGTTATAGCAGTTAAAGCCGCAGTAAACGCAATAGTTCTCACAGTAGTTAGCTATATAAAGCGGTGTAAAAACATAGACTGTATTTCCGAAGTGCTTTCCTGTTTCCTCTCTTGCACGCTGCGCCATTTTTTCAAGAAAAGGTTCAGCGGCAGGGGAGAGCAGCGCCTTGAAATCCTCAATACTACAGACCTGATGTTCAAGTGCCGAGATAACATCCTTTGCAGTATAAATTGAAGGGTCATAGCTTCCCACCTGTGACATGACCTTTTCACAGATATCTGATTTTATCTGTTCCATATCCGGAAGGTATTCCATATGGTTTTTTCTGCATGAAGGGTCGTTTTCAAGACGGTGTTTTTTTTCCAGAGCTTTTTCTGACAGATACTCCGAGTCAATAAAATATTTGTTGTCCATAATTATCCCCCTCAGTTACGGAGAAATCCCGTCAGCGGGTCAGACGCGCTTGCTCCTCTTGAAAGCACACGTCCGGGCTTTGCAAGATATGCTTTTCTGCCTGCTTCTATAGCGCTTCTGAAAGCTTCCGCCATAAGGGGAAGATCACCTGCTGTTGCGAGAGCGGTATTTGCCATGATAGCAGCGGCACCCATTTCCATAGCTTCACAAGCCTGTGACGGTCTGCCTATACCTGCATCCACGATTATAGGTGCGTCTATTTCATCAATAAGTATCTGAATGAACTCCTTAGTAGCCAGTCCCTTATTTGAACCGATAGGGGAGGCGAGGGGCATTACAGCTGCTGCTCCGGCATTTACAAGATCTCTTGCAACATTCAGATCGGGGTACATATACGGCAGAACAACAAAGCCGTCATTAGCAAGAATTTCAGTCGCCTTGATAGTCTCTGAATTGTCAGGGAGCAGGTATTTCGAGTCTCTCATGATCTCTACCTTTACAAAATTTCCGCATCCGAGTTCTCTTGCAAGCCTTGCTATTCTCACAGCTTCTTCTGCGTTTCTTGCGCCTGATGTATTCGGCAGAAGAGTAACGCCCTCAGGAATATAGTCAAGGATATTTTCATGCTCCTTTGTATTTGCACGGCGTACCGCAAGAGTAATAATCTCCGCTCCGGCAAATTTTACAGCAGCCTCTATCAGTGATAAAGAGTACTTTCCGGAACCGAGAATAAATCTTGAATTGAACTCATGTCCGCCGAGATTAAGCTTATCATCATTTTTCATATTTATCTTCCTTTCACAGTTGTTCATTCTGCATCAGTCTGTAACGCATATACTCACGATATCCGCCGGCAAGGTCGCAGACCTCAAGGCCTGCATCCGAAAGCAGCTCAGCGATCTCTGCACTGTAATCGCCTGCCTGACAGAACAAACAAATTCTTTTTTCCTTTGGCAGCTCATAAAGCTCTGAGATGTTATCCATAGGAATATTCACGGCATTTTCAATTGTGCCGTAATCATACATTTCCTTACTGCGCAGATCTATCAGGATATCATTACTATTATGTTGTTTTATATAATCGCAAATATTTATTCTATTTATCATACCATCCCTCTTAAAAATGTAGAATTTGGAAAGTGAAAAGTGGAATGATGGTAAGTTTTCGCTGAAGAGAAAATGGATCATAGAATGATCGTTGTAACATCCACTTTACATTGAGCTGACTATTATTATAAAGAGCAGGATCTTATTTCATATTCTTTTCTGTTGTCCATAACCGACATGATAGAGGGGGAATTGCCGCATACAGAACATCCGGGGTCTGGATGTGGTATACTTGTAACTTTTGTGTTCATTCCAAGTCCGTCAATAGTGAATACTCTTCCTGTAAGAAGCTCCCCTGCACCGAGAATATATTTTATTGCTTCAAGAGCCTGAACACTTCCGATAATACCAGTAACGGCACCCAACACTCCGGCTTCAGCGCAGGTAACAGTATCCTCAGGCGAGGGCACCCCTCCCAGCAGACATCGCAGACAGGGTCCCTTATCCGGCACATATGTCATAGCCTGTCCTTCAAACCTCACGACACCTGCATGGCAATAGGGCTTTTTTGATATAACACAAGCGTCGTTTATAAGAAATTTTGTTTCAAATCTGTCCGTACAATCAATGACAAAATCATATCCTGAGATGATACCGCCGATATTATCAGGTGTGATCATTTCATCATGCCGACAGACATTTATATCCGGATCCAGCTCCTTGACAGACAATTCCGCCGAAGCAGTTTTTTTCATGCCTGTCCTATCTTTTCTGTGTATCACCTGACGCTGAAGGTTTGATATTTCCACAGTATCATAGTCAGCGATACCTATAGTTCCCACACCTGCTGCCGCAAGATAAATTATAGAAGCCGAACCAAGTGCGCCTGCGCCGATTACCAGAACCTTTGATTGCAGCAGTTTTTTCTGACCGGCTGCGCCGATCTCCTTCAGCACGAAATGTCTTGCATATCGCTGTGCCTGATCCTTGCCGATGATCACATCAACCGCCTCCCACAAAGCTTACTATCTCAACTGTATCGCCATCATTCAGGACAACTTCATCATACTCAGACTTTGGTACTATATCGCCGTTAATTTCCACAGCAACACGGGCTGTAGTATAATTTGCTTCTCTCAGATACTGAGATACTGTTTTTCCTGAGACATCAAGTTCATTTCCGTTTATTATTATCAAAATTTACCCCTCCAAAAAAGAGGAGTCCCCAACACGGAAACTCCTCAAAAACTCAACAATTTACAAGTCTTACGTTGGCATTAACCAAATCAGGTTACGGGTCGAGCGCAGAGCCTGCGCGCCCAATTCGCGGCGCAGAGCCTGCGCACCCAATTCGCGTTCCGGTTCTTTATTATTATATACTACTGTTTCCGCGATTTCAAGTTTTAATGTGCAGAGCTGCGCTGTCAATTCACGCTGTCGTTCGTACCAACATTATTCATTTTTTAGTCTTAAGTTTTCAGTATTCATTTATTAACTATGGCTAAGTCCTATTGTGTATTCATAGAGCAGGGTGCCGTCACTGTTCCTTACACGGTACATTATTGAAAATTCTGCAACATTATTGTCGTGCATTGTTTCTGAAATTATTTTTTCATATTCTGCTCTGTCCTCTTCTAGGGTCGCATCCAGATACTCCTTGAAGTAAGAAAGCTCGTCGGGTGTAAAATCCTGATAATCTATATAAGAGTATTCAAACACAAACTCGTTATTGTCGGTTATGTACACATCGAAGTTCAAGCCATCATCCTTGTACATATCACCGTATTCGCGTCTCGTATCTGCAAGCTCTCTTTGTCCTGACGCTGTATTAGCATACTCACTGATAGTTATTTGTCTGTTTTTGATGTAGAAGAACACACCTATACCAACTGCTATAGCAACAAGAATGATGATAGGCGCAAGCAGATTTGTTTTACTTTTTGGCGGTGTCATTGTTGCCGATGTATAGCTGTTTTGCGAAGGTGTATAGAGTGGGGCATTCGGGTCATAGGAGTTTTCAGGCTTATACATAGGCTCATAAGGGTTGTACTGAGGAGGATTGTTACCGCCGAAGCTGCCGTTATTGTTTCCTTGACCGTTAGATCCGCCGAAATTGCCGTTGTTGTTACCCTGACCGTTAAATCCGCCGAAGTTACCGTTGTTGTTTCCCTGACTGTTATATCCGCCGAAGCTGCCGTAATTGTTACCCTGTCTGTTATGATTTCCGTTCATTTCATTAACCTCCGTAATATTTTAGCATATTATTTATGATAACAAAAAATATCATGTTTTACAACATCTGAAACGGGTAATTCTAAAACTATTTTAAACAGGAAGTGATTTTTGAAAAATAAAACAGAGACAGCGATTTAAAGCTGTCTCTGTAGTCTGTTTTCTATTTTTTATCAGCCAGGGATATTTCATACTCTCCGAAAACATCGCCGTTTGCATTGACGTATTTATACACGAAGGAGAACTCTCTGATATCATAGCTTTTCATCATATCTTCTATTTCTCCGGCAAGAGTAGACCTTGCTGCATCGATATATGATTTCATCATGTCCTTTTGCGACTGAGAAATTGTTGTATAGCTTTTCAGTTTATATTCACAAACAAGCTTATCATCCCCATCGGCATACACACTCAGATCATATTGAGAGTTGCTGCCCTCTTCAGCTAAAAGATCTGATATAAGTGTTTTTCCTTCCGCACTTTCGAGGAACTGTTTTACAGACTGATTACTGAAACGTGTTATATAGAAGTACACTCCTATACCAACTGCAACAGCCAGAATTATTGCGACTATCACCATAGGTGTGGAGTTCTGCTTGGGTCTGTTTATAGTTACTGTTGACGGAGCAGAGGACGGTGTATACAAAGGAGCATTCATATCATATGAGTTTTCAGGCTTATACATAGGTTCATTGGGATCATATTGCTGAGGGTTGTTAACGCCGAAACCCCCGTTATTATCCTGTCCGTTATATCCGCCAAAGCTGTCATTGTTCATTCCCTGACCGCTGTAGCCCCCGAAACCGCCGTTGTTATTACCCTGACCGTCATATCCGCCGAAGCTGCCGTTGTTATTACCCTGTCTGTTATAATCTCCGTTCATCTTTCTGCCTCCATAATTCTATATGTTATAGGTATAGGATATCAGAAAAAAACAAATATTTCAACATCAAATTTTAATAAAGATAATAAAGATGAAATATATTTTTCAGCTATCCATATCAAAAAAACAGAGACAGTTCCCTGTGAAACTGTCTCTGTAGTGTCGTTATTGTTTATCAGACAAGAATACCTCATACTCACCGAATACATCACCGTTTGCGTTGATGTATTTGTACACCATAGAAAATTCCCTGATATCGGCCTCATCCATCATCGTCTGGATCTCTTTTGCAAGCATCGGCTTTGCCGCATCGATATAAGCTTTCATCTGGTTCTTTTGTGTCTGAGATACCGGTGTATACACTTTCAGCTTGTACTCCATTACAAGCTGATCGTTATCAGTGGCATATACTTTCACCTCATACTGAGAAGAACTTCCCTCTTCAGCCAAAAGCTCTGATATCAGTGTTTGTCCTTTCGGGCTGTCAATATACTGCTTAATTGACTGACGTCCAAAGTACGTAATATAGAAGTACACACCAACACCAACTATAACAGCAAGTACTATTGCGAGCAATACCATAGGATTAAGATTTTGCTTCGGCTTTCTGACTGCTGTGGTTACTTTTGGAGCCGGAGGGGGATTGTACATGGGCGCATAAGGATCATAAGAGCTTTCCGGCCGGTACAAAGGAGCGTCAGGGTCATAAGGCGGGTTGCTGCTTCCAAATGAATTTGACTCTGCACCAAAGTTATTGTTTATGCCGTTCATAGATGAACCGGAATTGTTTCCAAAGCCATTATCCGAGCCGCTCATGGGTGAGTCTGTGTTGTTTGCGAAGCTGCTGCTATTTGAACCAATACCGGTGTCAGATGATGCATCTGTGCTTTTGTATCCGAACATATTGCTGAAATCGGAATTACCTGCGGAACCGCTGCTGCTATCCATAGATTGTTCCGTGCTTTTGTATCCGAACATATTGCTGAAATCAGAACCATCGGTATCAATATTCATGGGTTGTTCTGTACTTTTGTAGCCGAACATACTGCTGAAATCGGAACTGTCTGCTGAGCCGCCATATTTATTATCATTACTCATTTATTCTTCCTCCAACTATCTGATATGACTTGTTACTATGAATAATAACAAATTAAAGTTAAAAAAGCAATATCGTAATAGAAAAATAATAATAATTTAATTTAGAAATAAATTACAAAAATAAAAGCAAGCAAAAACGCAAGGGTACACGACCCTTGCGCCTTTGCTTAAAGGAATAAAAAGAAAAAAGGAAAAAGGAAAGAAAAGGAATAATCAAATTTACTAAAGCAAAACACAATTCAAAAACAACCGATGTCAAAAAGCATTTAAAGAGGATGTTTTGCTTTACTGTTAATATAATATACTAAATTTATCTGATTGTCAAGCTTTTTTTATAAAAAATTTATAATTAATTTTAATACTATTTTCTGATAATAAAAATCGAAATAACCATAATAAAATAAGATTTGCGTAAGATCATTGATGTTAAAGGCGAATACTATCTTGAATAAATTACAGTAATATGTTATTATAATTATCATAATAATGTAGATTGGTTTCAGAGTTCAGTTATACGATGAATTTAAAAAATTATTATAGATAGATCGCAAATGGTTAAACACCATAAAGATATTTTTTAATTGGCAGCAGCTTGCGTAAGGACTGTACAGGTGCAATTAGTTGAGCAAGGAAAGAAATTACGAGTTCGAAAAAGCAGCCGGATCCGGTGCGCTGAATTGGGTGCCGGGGCTTTGAGCCGCTGCTGCTATGGAGGTGTCGGTCATGTCGGATGTTATGAAATTTTCTCCGCTTTGGGGGGAATGGCATATAAAGGAGCAGCTCGGTAAAGGCTCCTTCGGTGCAGTATACAGGGCTGAGAAATCAGCGTATGGAAATAATTATGAATCCGCTATTAAGCACGTTTCAATTCCGCCGGAGGGATTAAAGGATGAGGATATTATCTCTGAGGGCTATGCGGCTGATTCCGAATCTGTATCGTACTATTATGATTATGTCAGGGATCAGCTGATAAATGAGATAAATACCTGCTACAAGCTTCGGGGCAATACAAATATCGTATCATATGAGGATCATTGTATCATACCAAAAAAAGACAAAAAAGGATATGATGTGTTTATCAGGATGGAGTATCTTACTCCGCTTACTAAGTATATGAAGGATAATAGCTTTACAGAAAAAGATATTCTTCGTCTTGGTATTGAAATGTGCGAGGCGCTTTCCGTTCTTGATAAAGAGCATATGATACACCGTGATATAAAGCCTGCAAATATATTCGTGACGGACAGAGGTACATATAAGCTGGGAGATTTCGGCGAAACAAAGGTGCTTTCAAACACTACAGCCGCAATGTCTGTCAGAGGTACGTACACATATATGTCGCCCGAGATATCAAGGGGCGAGCCGGCAAATATTACTTCAGATATATACTCTCTTGGCATTGTGCTGTACAGACTTATGAACGGCAATAAAATACCGTTTTTGTCTGCTGATGCTACAGCTAATGCCAATATGGTAGAGAGCGCGAATATCAGACGCTTTAAGGGTGAGGCTCTTCCTCCGCCGAAAAACTGTACAAATACGTCATTTTTACAGGTGGTAATGAAAGCCTGTGAGTATCTTCCTGCTAACAGATGGCAGTCTCCTAAGGAAATGAAAAAGGCTCTGGAAGCTGTTGAAGAAAACCGTCCTATTGATGATATTATGCCTGTTTACAGTGGAAGTAATTCCGGTAACATGGACGGTACGAATTCTGTTTTGTACCCGATGAATAATACCATACAGAACGGCGGAACATATCGTGGATATCCTGATCAGACGGCTTACGGACAACAGAGTATACAGACACCATATGCTCAGCAGACGGGGAATATGTATCAGACCGGTCAGAATAACAATGCCGGTGTTTCTCCGAAGAAAAAGGGCAAAAAAGGCTTGAAGATCTTTTTGATGATTTTTTCTGTATTGCTTGTTGTAGCGGCGGCAGTTGTATTTGTGATATTTATGCTGCCTGGTCTGTCAGGAAGTTCCGAAAACGAAAGCAGCTCAGGGACTTCGTCATCTCATACTGAAAGCTCTAATAGTACATCAGTTACATCGTCCGATGACGAAAGCTCCTACAGTGCATCATCCTATGATGGAAGCTCCTCATCTGCTTCCTCTTTCGATGAAAGCTCCTACAGTACATCGTCCTATGATGAAAGCTCATCTGCTGCTTCCCTAAGCGGTGATACGATGACTATAAAGGATTTCGTATACACTGATGAGGGATATGAAATGATGCTTAAGGAGATATATTCAGAAGCAAGCTCTAATCCCAATTATGATATAGAGATATCATTTATCGGAGACAATACTTTGGTTTATTCATATAAATATTTTACGCAGGTCGCTGTAACTGAAGAACAGATGAGCAATATGTATGAAATATTTGAAGCACAGGATTATGATATGGAAGAGACCATACAGGATATAGTGGACGAATACAATGTTGAGGAGTTTACGATAGTGTATGAGTTTGTAAATGCAGACGGTTCTATTATAATATCCTATGAATATTCAATTGATGATACGTATGAAGAATAGTACCATTGAATGGTAATTTATTGCCCTCCTGATAAGGGGGATACTGTTAGTTGATAAACGGTAAAAATAAAGGGAGGGCTGATGCCTTCCCTTTCGGATTATGATCTTAAAGCATTGAAAGAGGTGTAGTTCAATGGTCGATGTGTCAAATTTTTCGCCTCTCTGGGGAGAGTGGTATTTAAAAGACAGGCTGGGAAAGGGTGCATTTGGTGCCGTATACAGAGCCGTAAAAACAGAGTATGGCAATACATATATCTCTGCCATAAAGCATCTGCCTATACCGCCGGGAGATATCAGTGTCAAAGAGCTTATATCAGAAGGTATAATACAGAACGAAAGCTCACTCCCGAAATACTATGACTATATCAGGGACAAGATCATAAATGAAATAAATATGTGCTATACCTTACGTGGACATACAAATATCGTGTCTTATGAAGACCATTGTATTATTCCAAGAGCCGGGGGCGGTTATGATATATTCATACGTATGGAGTTTCTCACGTCCTTGCCGGATTATATGCAGATGCACAAGTTTACATATGATGATGTTATAAATCTGGGAATAGAGATATGCAGCGCTTTGACTGTACTCAAAAAGCACCATATGATACACCGAGATATAAAGCCTGCAAACATTTTTATCAATGCGATGGGGGATTTTAAGCTTGGAGATTTTGGAGAGACGAAGGTGCTGTCAGGTTCGACCGTTGGCATGACCGTCAGAGGAACATACAGCTATATGTCACCGGAAATATCAATGGGTCGTCCGGCGAATATCACAGCGGATATATATTCTCTCGGAATAGTACTTTACAGACTTCTCAACGGGAACAAATCGCCGTTTGTTCCGGTGGACACCGATACTTCAAGCTCAAGTGAGATAGAAGCTGCAAATGCAAGGCGCTTTTCCGGTGAGCGACTCCCGCTGCCGCATTTCTGTGATGATCATGAGCTTGCAGGGATAATAATGAAAGCCTGTGAGTTTGATTCTGCCGAAAGATGGCAGACACCGGAGGAAATGAAATATGCACTTGAAGAATTGTCAAGAAAAAAACGTAATGCTCCTTCTGTAAAAAGATCAGCTGTACAGACACCTGCTCACGCACAAGAGGATACAAAAAGTGCTTCTGTGCCGATCGTTGTGAACAAGCCTGCGCCTGAAAAAAATGTAAACAAAGGAAATGACAGTACAGGCAATATGACCGGCGCTGAGCAAGAGAGTATTGACATGACAGTCCCTCTGTCAACAAACGTAGAAATACAAAAAACAGAACGCAAAAAGAAAAAGTGGCTCATTCCTGTTTTTGTACTGGCATCTGTCGCTGTGGTATCAGCGGCTGTTTTTGGAGGTGTAATGTTATTCAGCGGAAACAGGCAGGAAGCTTCTGTGACTCAGGAAAACTCTGACGAACAGTATGAAAGACTTCTTGAAAAAATAAAAAGCGAAGATGATCCGGATAAAAGAATAGAGTACTGTAAAAAAGCGATCAATTCTGACCCTGAGCGATATGAAGGCTACGAGGCTTTGCTTGCGGCATATGTTTCATTCGGGTCTGAATATGATCATGACAGTAAAGACATTTATCTGGAGTATGATGAGTATACTGAGTTAAAAAAAATAACATCCGATCATCTGCTTGCTTCAGGTTCAGAGACATATAACAGCAGTGACTTTGCGGATAATGTATATTACAATTTTGGCTCTGCATTGATGTTTTCGTGCGATAATACAGAAAAAGGAATAGCAGAAGCAAAGCAATGGCTTGAAAAGGCGGCGGAGAATTGCAGTGATGATAAAAAAGCTTCTGCCAAAACATTTCTTGATTATTGTGTCTTAAAGGACGACAGCGGCAGTGATGACGCATTTGCAAATATCTTCAGTGATCTTGTGGAAATAGAAAAATATGCTGAAGAGTACAATAAAAACTCAAATGTATCAGTTCTTAATATGCTGAATACCTGCTCAAATGATCTTTCTGAAAATATCGCTTCATACACAGAATACATAGAAAGTGAAGATGAAATAACCGCACTGGCAGAAGCGATAGAAAAAGATATTGAAGCATTTGAAAAGAAAAACAGCGGTGTATTCAATGATGAGACAGAAGATATCAAAGAACGTATAAGTGAAGTAAAAAAAGCGCTTGATCCAATATCCTATCTTGAAGGCGTAGTAATTGATGAAACAAAGGATTACTATGCAGATATAGTGATAGAAAACTATGGTACCGTCACTGTAAAGTTAGAGCCTGAATACGCACCTATAACTGTCAGGAACTTTATCTATCTTGCAGAGTCAGGATTTTATGATGGACTCACATTCCATAGAATAGTTGAGGATTTTATAATTCAGGGCGGCGACCCGAACGGCGACTCCACCGGAGGTTCCGAACACTATATATACGGCGAGTTCTTTGATAACGGTTACAGGAACAATACGCTTTCACATACAAGGGGAGCAGTATCCATGGCTCGGTATTTAACAGACTACGATAGTGCGACCTCACAGTTCTTTATTGTACTGAATGGTGACTATGCGTATTCACTTGACGGTGAGTATGCGGTATTCGGATATGTCACAAGTGGTATGGATATTATAGACAGCATATCTTCAGCGGCAGAGCCGATAGACAGCAACGGACTGATAGACAAATCAGACCAGACAGTGATAAGTTCCGTGACCATAAGAAGTGAATAGTTGTGGTATGTTTTCGCTCAGCGCCCGTAGTAAGTGCCATTGGGGTACGAACGCCGGCGCAAATCGACAGCGGAGGCACTCCGCCGAAACAGCAGGCTCCGGACAAAAAATATATTTGTAAAATCAATAAGATGTGTTATAATGATTATGAAAAATAATGGCGCGGGCAGGAAGATGTTCGGTTATAATGTCAGAGTGAGCGTTAGCGCCCGTAGTAAGTGCCCTTGGGGTACGAACGATAGCGTAAATCGGGAGCGCAGGCTCTGCGCGGGGTGATGATATGTCGGATATAAATGATTTCTCGCCGCTGTGGGGAGAATGGTACATAAAAGAACAGCTCGGAAAGGGAGCATTCGGGTCTGTATATAAGGCTGAGAAAGTAGAATACGGAAATACTTATGTGTCCGCTATTAAACATTTGTCAATACCATCGGACACCATGAATGAGGAAAGCCTTATTGATGACGGGATCGTAAGCGATAAGGACGCTCTTGTAAAATTTTATGATTTTCTGAGAGATCAGATGATAAACGAGATCAATCTCTGCTATGCTCTGAGAGGCAATACAAATATTGTATCATATGAGGATCATTGTATCATTCCGAAGAAAGATGTGTATGGCTATGATGTATTTATCCGTATGGAGTTTCTGACGTCTCTGCCAAAGTATATGCGTGATCATAAGTTTACAGAAAATGATGTTATCCGTCTTGGCAGGGATATCTGTGAAGCTCTTGATGTGATCAATAAACATAACATC
The DNA here is from genome assembly GCA_946186665.1 of uncultured Clostridia bacterium. Lineage (GTDB taxonomy): Bacteria > Bacillota > Clostridia > Oscillospirales > Acutalibacteraceae > UBA1213. Next base: position 26,602 of record CAMHOE010000032.1, read on the forward strand.
ATACACAGAGATATTAAGCCTGCAAATATTTTCATGAATTCTATGGGCGTGTTCAAGCTCGGAGATTTCGGAGAATCAAAGGTTTTGTCAGGTGCTTCTTCAGGCATGACTATAAGAGGAACATATGCGTATATGTCGCCTGAGATATCAAGGGGTTCTTCTGCTGATATTACTTCCGATATATACTCACTTGGTGTGGTGCTTTACAGGATGCTCAACAAGAACAAGGCACCGTTTGTAGACCTTAATAGCCCAACAAGCTCTGAAATGCTTGAAAGAGCCAATATCAGGAGATTTAAAGGCGAACGTTTCCCTCTGCCATTCTATAACAACAATCAGGCACTTACATACATTGTTATGAAAGCGTGTGAGTATGATCCGGCAAACCGCTGGCAGTCACCCAAGGAAATGAAAAAGGCGCTGGAGGCATTGGAGGGCTTTGACAGCAGCACATCGTCTCAGCCGCTTGGAAGTAGTGAAAGCGAGAACAAAAATCCTGCATATTTGTCTGTCAGCAGAAATGATTCGCCCGGTGTACAAAATCAGGATCTTAATCAGAATTATTATTACGGCACTCAGAATCAGAATTTCACTCAGTACGGCGTACAGAATCAGGCTTACGATCCGTATGGTACTCAGAACCAGAACTATACCCAGTACGGCGCACAAAATCAGGGATATAACTATAATTACAATCCGTACGGCACCCAGAACCAGAACAATAACTTTAATCAGTATGGCACACAAAACCAGAATTATAACTATAGCTATAATTATAACCCGTACGGAACTCAGTATTACAACTATAACCAGTATGGCACACAAAACCAGAATTACAACTATTATAACCAGTACGGCACCCAGAACCAGAATTACAACTATAACTATAACCAGTATGGTACTCAGAACCAGAATTATAATTATACCCAGTATGCCCCGCAAAATCAGGGCTATGATCAGAACCAGAACTATACCCAGTATGCCCCGCAAAATCAGGGCTATGATCAGAACCAGAACTATACCCAGTA
>CAMHOE010000033.1 GCA_946186665.1 uncultured Clostridia bacterium
CACTGCCTCTGCCCATAGCACCAAGACTGCCCATGCCGCGATATACCTTGAACTGACGTCCCTGATATATTTCTGTCTCTCCGGGAGACTCCTCACAGCCTGCTACAAGAGAACCTATCATTACAACGCTGCCGCCTGCTGCCAGTGCTTTTACTATATCGCCTGAGTATTTTACACCGCCGTCTGCAATGACCGGTATGCCATGCTTGGAAGCTTCATATGCGGCGTCATAAATAGCCGTTATCTGAGGTACGCCGATACCTGCAACTATTCTCGTTGTACAGATAGAACCCGGACCTATACCTACCTTAACACAATCGGCACCTGCATCTATCAGAGCCTTTGCAGCTTCTGCTGTTGCAATATTTCCTGCAATAAGCTGTACATCAGGGAATGCTTTCTTTACTCTGCTTACAGAATTGATTATATTGTTATTATGACCATGAGCTGAATCAAGTACAAGAACATCCACCTGTGCTTTTACAAGCTCTTCTACTCTTTCCAGTACATCTGCTGTTCCGCCGATAGCTGCACCGCAAAGAAGTCTGCCGTTTTCATCCCTTGCGCTGTTTGGATACTGTACGGACTTTTCTATATCCTTTATTGTGATAAGACCCTTGAGGATACCATTACTGTCAACGAGAGGGAGTTTTTCGATCTTGTGTTTTTTAAGTATCTGCTGTGCTTCTGAAAGAGTAGTTCCTACAGGTGCAGTTACAAGATCCTGATTTGTCATTACTTCATTTATCTTCTGGCTGTAATCGCTTTCATCCATAAAGCGGAGATCACGGTTCGTGATGATACCTACAAGCTTTCCGTCCTCACAGATCGGTACACCTGATATCTTGTACTTAGCCATAAGCTTGTTTGCATCATAAACATAATGACCGGGTGTGAGAGAAAACGGGTTCACGATAACTCCGTTTTCAGAACGCTTTACTCTGTCTACTGCGTCTGCCTGCTGCTCGATAGTCATATTCTTGTGTATGATACCTATACCGCCTTCACGCGCAATAGCTATTGCCATTCTTGTTTCTGTTACGGTATCCATAGCAGCTGTCATAAGAGGTGTGTTGAGCTTGATCTTTTTTGTCAGGTATGTACTTACATCTACATCCTTAGGCTGAACATCTGATTCCCCCGGAATAAGCAGTACATCATCAAATGTAAGTCCTTCTTTTCCGAATTTTTCCTTATAGTCTGTAGTCAGCATCCTATAATCTCCCCCATTCCATATTATTTAATCTTCTGATTAGTATTTCATTATACCATAATAACATAATTTATAATTCTTAAAAAGAATTAATTATAATTCTTATATATAAATTTTCTATCCATTTTTTACATAAAAAATAGGCACATTATCTACTGGGATAATGTGCCATATTTTCCATATAAGAATTATTATTCAGTTCAGATCTCCTCTTCATCTTCGTCTGCATCATCTGAATCGGAAACCTCTTCATGAGGTGCTCTGGAAATAGTTGCTACCTTGCTATTGTCATCCATTTTCATAACAATAACACCCTTGCTGGGTCTGGAGCATATACGTATAGATGAAGCCTCTATCCTGATTATTACGCCATTGTCAGAAATAAGTATGATATCATCATCAAGATCCACAGCTTTTATCGCAGCTACCCTACCGAATTTTTCTGTATGATAGTTTGTAAGACCATAGCCGCCTCTGGACTGAACACGATAGTCACTCTGCGGTGAGAGCCGTCCAAAGCCAGTTTCAGATACCGTCAGGATATATGCGTCCTCTCTCAGTATTGACATACCTATTACACTGTCTCCGCCTCTGAGGGAAATAGCTTTTACACCTCTTGCAGTTCTGCCCATGTTTCTTACATCTGTTTCATGGAAACGTATAGCCATACCGTTTCTTGTCGCAACAAGAAGCTGGGAGTTTCCGTCTGTCAGACGTACCCATACAAGCTCATCATCGTCATCAATATCAATTGCGATAAGTCCGCCCTTGCGGTTAGTAACAAATTCTTTAGTTGCTGTTCTCTTTATGATTCCCTTTTTGGTTATCATTACAAGATACATTCCGTCATCGCCCTCTTCAGGCATACGGATCATTGATGTTACCTTTTCATTCTGAGCAAGAGGGAGAAGATTATTAATATTCATACCCTTTGAGGTTCTGGAACCTTCGGGTATCATATAGCATTTTATCCTGTAGACCTTGCCAAGGTTCGAGAAAAACAGAACATAATCATGAGTACCGCTGACGAACATATCCGTTGCCACGTCCTCTTCACGTCTGTTCATACCCGATATACCTCTGCCGCCTCTGCGCTGGGTACGGTAATTATCTACCTTCTGGCGTTTAACATAACCGAAATTCGTCATTGTTACTACGCAGTCCTCATAGGGTATAAGATCCTCTATATCTACCTCACCGCTGACTGACTCTATCTGAGTGCGGCGTTCATCAGTGAACTTTGCACGTATAGCATTAAGCTCAGTCTTTATAATGCCAAGAAGTCTTTCGCCGTTGCTGAGTATATCCTTATAGTCTGCTATCTTCTCCACAAGCGCCGCAAGCTCTTCCTCTATCTTTTCTCTTTCCAATCCTGAAAGCTGTCCGAGACGCATAGCAACTATTGCCTGTGTCTGAGCATCATCAAGACCGAAACGCTCAGAAAGACGCTGTCTTGCTGTAGGCTGATCCTTCGACGAACGTATTATTCTTATTACCTCGTCAATAAAGTCAATAGCTATTTTCAGACCTTCAAGGATATGAGCACGTTCCTCTGCTTTTCTCAGATCATAGATAGTTCTTCTTGTAATTACATCTACCTGAAAATCTATATAATTCTGAAGTATATCCCTGAGTGTAAGTATCTTCGGAACTCCGTTTACAATAGCGAGCATGATTATGCCGTAGGTTATCTGCATCTGAGAGTTACGAAACAGACTGTTCAGCACTACATTCGGAGAAGCTTCTCTTTTAAGTGTTATCTCTATGTGCATACCGTTTCTGTCGGAATGGTCATCAATATTGGATATTCCCTCTATTCTCTTGTCCTTGACCATGTCGGCAATGCTTTCTACAAGGCGTGCCTTGTTTACCTGATAAGGAAGCTCTGTAACTGCAATCTTGAACCTGCCGTTTTTATCTTCAATTATTTCTGCCCTTGCCCTTACGGTGATCTTTCCTCTGCCTGTTGCATAAGCCGCCTTGATACCGCTTTGTCCCATGATGATACCTGCTGTAGGGAAGTCCGGTCCCTTGATGAACTGCATTATCTCTTCAAGAGAAGCATCAGGCTTATCTATCACATAATTTACTGCGTCTATAACCTCGCCTAAATTGTGGGGAGGGATATTTGTTGCCATACCTACGGCTATACCTGTAGAGCCGTTTACAAGCAGATTCGGGAAACGTGACGGCAGAACAGACGGTTCCTTTCGGCTGTCATCATAGTTAGGGATGAAGTCTACAGTTTCCTTATCTATATCCGTAAGCATCTCAACGCTTATCTTGCTCATTTTTGACTCGGTATAACGATAAGCAGCAGGCGGATCTCCGTCTACTGAACCGAAGTTTCCGTGTCCGTCTACAAGTGTATATCTCATAGAGAAATCCTGTGCAAGACGTACAAGGGCATCATATACAGAGCTGTCACCATGAGGATGATATCGTCCCAGCACATTACCTACTGTGGTAGCGCATTTTTTGTAGGGCTTGTCAGGTGTAAGATTGTCCTCATACTGAGAGTAAAGTATTCTTCTATGTACAGGTTTTAGTCCGTCGCGCACATCCGGCAGCGCACGTGATACAATTACAGACATTGAGTAATCGAGAAAAGATTTTTTCATTTCCCTTTCAATATCTACATCAATAATTTTTGAGTTTTGAATATTCTGTTCAATATCCAACAAAAACACCTCTTCCTCTATCGACAGACTGCCGGTCTCATATATCAGACAAGCAGCTATTAATAAACTTCTTTATTTTTCCGAATAGCCTTCTATAAATGTGAGCTGCGACTCACTCAGAACTCTTTTGGGTATGAATAAAAATTCGCTTATATCTGTAAATATCATCACTGTATCCTTAGACACATATATCTTGTATAAATATTTTTTTGGTATCCTGAGCTTACGTTCCTCTGATGTCAACTCTACTCTGTTATCAAAAAAACGTACAGTCTTAGAATGTATAGAGCCTTTATACACATCATAGAAATGTGCAGCCTGTTTTCTTGTTATTGACGGACTTATAACGTCATAATATGAAAGCGTATAAAATCCGATAACAATAAGAACTATCCAACAAATACTCTGATATACTCCTCCCTTGATATTTATAAATGCCGCAGCACCTATACATACAGCAATTATTCCCAGAACACGGAGTATAATGATATTTTCCTTTGGCGTAATGTATCTTCTGTAGTCTATGGACATATTTATATGATCCTGTTTTGTGATCAGAAAACTTTCTTCTAAAAAGGGCTTTTCCATTTTCTATTTCCTTTTGCTCTTTGCACGTCTGTACTGCCCTATCATTTCACGGCTGAAATGCTCTGACAGCTTTTCTATAACATTATCATTCAATAAGCTTTTACTGATAACAGTTACCCTGTGATCTGTTCCTCCGATAAGTACAAAGCTGTTATCCGTTTCTATACAGTCGCTCAGCTCAGTATAATATCTTTTGAGATATTCATATTCATTTCTGAACATAAAGTGATCGCGGTATATTTTAAAATGCTTAGGCTTTGAAAGCAGTCTGGAGCTTCTGTATATATGCTCACCCTTAAGCTTCGCTTTTTTCGGAAGAAGATATAAATAGTGAGTACACATATACATACTTATAAGAATAACTATTGAAGCTGTGGGTATCCTGCCCAGATCAAAGTTTTCCATCATCATCACAAACAATGCTCCCAGAGCAAGAACAAAAAATACTGAAGCTTTCCATTCTCTGCCCATAGACAAACCACAACGAAGGTCATATATCCTGTAAGCCTCAGAATAGTCCCTGAGCTTTATTTCATTGTCGAACTCTGCAATAAGACCGTTATAGATACTTTCAGGCATGATATCACTTCTTTTATCATTCTTCTATGGAGTCCACAAGCTGACGGTAAAAATCAGGCATTGCTTTTTTTATATTTACAGGTCTGAATGTAGTACTGCTCACAAAACCGTGAGTAGTAGATCCCTCTGCCATTACTTTTCCGTCAAGAATAACTCTGTATCCGAATGTAACTCTTGCAAAGCTGACCTTTTTTGTAAATGTCTCTATTATTACCTCGTCCTCATAATGCACCGGAGAGATATACTTACATTCAAGGTCAGTAAGCGGGAGCATTATTCCCTGTTTCTCAAACTGTGTATAGGTTATTCCTGCGTATTTGATATAATCCGTTCTGCCGGCTTCAAACCATATGGGATATACAGAATGATGTATTATACCCATCTGGTCTGTCTCAGCATATCTTGCTGTTATATGTGTTTCACATTTCATTGATTATCTTCCTTAGGTTTAGTGCCTGAATACAATATTGCTTTTACATCATTCAAAAGCTCAGGCTCTATTATTCTTTGAGGGATAGCAAAGCTCTGATCCTTCGGTGTACAGATCATAAACATATTATCAAACTCGGCAAGCTCTGAGCTGCCGTCAAGTTCTATGCTCCATGCGCCGCTTCCGCTGCCTATATCTATCCTTTCCTGATATATTTCAGCATTTACTGTCTTTCCGTCTGCCATTTTCTTTGATAAATATTTAAGATGAAAATACGGTACCGTCCATATAAGCACTGTCATTACAGCGCAGAAAATACAGAAAAATAAATTCATACTTTTGAATTCATCATCTAATTTTATATATGCTACAAGAAATGAAAGACTTGCAGAAACAAATATCAGGGTTTGTACTATTGCTCTTACACCTTTTGTCTTATACATATCGCTCTTTTTAAGACACTTGTACATTTCCTCCTGTGTAAGTGAAAAGGAAAGCTTTATGCCTGTTTCGGGTATCTCGTATTGTTCCGCATCATCATCTGCTACAAGTGTGGACTCTGAACCATCCCATTGATTACTGTCATCTAAATCTTTCATTATTTTTTTGACTACTCCTTTTTATAAGCCGTCACCGGCTGAAAATGTATGTCCTATTTTTTTATATTAAGGGAAACTCTAAAAAACCCCTTAATTGATCATACATCAAGGTTCTGTACATACTTCGCGTTTTTCTCGATAAACTCTCTTCGAGGCTCAACTTTATCTCCCATAAGAATAGTGAATACCTCATCTGCTGCTGCTGCATCCTCCATTTCCACACGGAGCATTATCCTCGTTGCAGGATCCATTGTGGTTTCCCAGAGCTGCTCGGCATCCATTTCACCAAGACCTTTGTAACGCTGTATTTCGTATTTTACTCCAAGCTCAGCCATTATCTTATCACGTTCAGGATCGGAATAAGCATAGTGATGTTCCTTTCCCTTTGTTATCCTGTAAAGCGGCGGCTGAGCAATATAGATATGTCCCTCTTCTATAAGCGGGCGCATAAATCTGAAAAAGAATGTAAGCATCAAAGTTCTTATATGTGAACCGTCAACATCCGCATCTGCCATAATAATGATTTTTCCATAGCGCAGCTTATCAAGATCTATCTCATCACCTATTCCGCAGCCAAGTGCAGTAATTACCGGCATAAGCTTATCATTTCCGTAAACACGGTCAAGTCTTGCCTTTTCTACATTCAGCATCTTGCCCCAGAGGGGAAGTATAGCCTGAAAACGTCTGTCTCTTCCTCCCTTTGCAGAGCCTCCTGCGGAATCACCCTCTACTATGTAGATCTCTGTCTCTTCCACATTTTTTGACTGGCAGTCGGCAAGCTTACCGGGGAGACCTGCTCCCTCCATTGCGGTTTTTCTTCTTGCAAGGTCACGGGCTTTTCTTGCAGCATCTCTTGCACGGGCAGCCATAAGAGCCTTTTCAAATATAGCCTTTGCCGTTGCAGGATTTTCTTCAAGGTACTGCTCCAGTTTTTCGCTCACAAGCTTATCTACAAGAGTTCTCATTTCGGTATTTCCAAGCTTTGCCTTTGTCTGGCTCTCGAACTGGGCGTCCTTCAGTTTTACGCTTATTACAACAGTCAGACCCTCACGAACATCTTCACCGCTGAGGTTTTTTTCGCCCTCTTTTATAAGATTGAATTTTCTTGCATAATCATTCATTACTCTTGTCAGGGAACGCTTGAAGCCTTCTTCATGAGTACCGCCGTCATTGGTGTGGATATTATTTGCAAATGAAAGTATCAGCTCATTATAGCTTTCGTTATACTGCATAGCTATCTCTGCCGAGAGAGTATCATCTTCATTTTTTCCCTGAAAATGTATTATATCCGGATGTATAACATCAAGAGCTCTTTTTGTGTGGATATACTCTACAAAGCTTGACACACCGCCCTCATAACAGAAATTATCACTTACTATGTTTTCAGGGTCGCGTTCATCTGTCAGCTCAATGTGAATACCTGCATTAAGGAACGCCTGCTCACGAAGTCTTGTGCAGAGAGTCTCATAATCATATACATCTGTTTCCGTAAAAACAAGAGGGTCAGCTTTAAAAGTAACTGTAGTTCCTGTTTCAGTGCCTGTACCGATTTTTTCAAGCCCTGTTGCCTGATTTCCTCTTTCAAAGCGCTGACGGTAAATATCCTTTCCGTCACAGACCTCTACCTCTGTCCACTCTGAAAGTGCGTTCACAACAGAAGCGCCTACTCCGTGCAGTCCGCCTGCGACCTTATATCCGCCGCCGCCGAACTTTCCTCCTGCATGAAGTACGGTAAATACTACCGTTACAGCAGGAATACCAAGCTTTGGCTGTATTCCCACAGGGATACCTCTTCCGTTATCCTTTACTTTTATTATTTCTCCGGGCATTATATGAACTTCTATTTTACTGCAATATCCGGCAAGTGCTTCATCAATTGAGTTATCTACTATCTCATATACAAGGTGATGAAGTCCTCTCGGACCTGTAGAACCTATATACATTCCCGGACGTTTTCTTACAGCTTCAAGTCCTTCAAGGACCTGTATTTCGTCCGCTCCGTATTTTTCCGTTGTCTGAGAAATATCTATCTCATCCATTTTGACGACCTCCTGTGCGGCAAGTATTTATATCTTTTTTCTTCAGGATACTTTGTCCGTGCTCTATTATAAATAACGAACACAAAAATATCCCTGTAAATTATTTCTTTTTTTTATTTTTTTCCTGTGTTATTTTTCTCAGCTGTTTTTTGTCATATCCCTTAAAGCAGGTCATAAGGGGAGATATCAAAAAGGCAAACAACACAGCTGATGTATTGATTATTATCAGCATACCGAATGTTCCTGTGCTGATGTTTTCAGATGAATTCATTATGAACAGGTTAAATGCTATAAGCATCACACATATAATAACTATCGGCACTGCCCTGTATATTTTTTTTACTTCAAAGGGTTTTTTACAGTGGTAACACTCATTCAGCTTTCCTTTGATACCAATAATGTCCCTGTAACGGTACACAGTATTGCAATAAGGACATTTCCGGAGCTTTGACATAAACTACCCCTTTTCGTAAGCTCAGCCCTCAGGCTGTGATATGATATATTATTTCAATTGTTCCTGTTTTTTATGATTCGTTATTTTCACTGCTTATATCAAAGGCTATTTTTGTATTTCCTATATCCTCAGGCTCACTGTTTTCAATCTGAGAGGGTTCATTTTCTTCAGCATATTCATGCTTTGATTTGCTGTTGCTCTTTGCCTTCATAAATCTTGCAGAGAAATCCTCTTCTACAGAAAGATCTACCGCAGCAGAGCTGTTCTGAGCAGCTGCCTGCTGATATGCGTTTTCTCCCGGCATATCCGGAATTGTCTTGTCCTTTAATTTCCTCACCGCTGATTTATCCTTGCAGGGCACAAGTCTCACAAGAAGCGGCACTATGATATAGAAGATCAGAAACGGCGCAACAACATAGAGTATACCCATAATACTTCCGTGATCACCTGCAAAGGAATATATCACAACTATCAGAAGTGCAAGAACGCATACAAAGCTTGCCATCGCATATGCTGCCCTGCTTATAACTACGTTTGATATGCACTTGCAGGATCCGCAGTTATACTCACCCTTTGTCTTTAAAAAGCTGGAGCCTATATATGATATTTTTTTATTGCAATAGGGACATCTGGGAAGCTTGAATATATTGTGCATTTTGTCACATTCCTTTCCTGTTTCTATCGGAACATATGTATTTATTCTTCGTTTATAGTCATTTGTGAAGCTCTTTTTATGAGGGTCACAGGGGACAGCTGGCAAATATATATTTTACATTCTCCGTTTTCTTTGCATAAGACAAATGATTTCGGAAGCTCAGTTGATACGTTTACTACAGAACCATTTTTCTGAGCATCAGCAAGAAAGTCTCTTGTCTTGTATGATAATGTAGATTTGTCAAGGTCAAATATTCCTATGATATCATCTTTCCTGACAATAGTGTTATTACCTAAATGTAAATACAAAACTATCTTTCTCCTTATCAGGTTTCTTAGATTATCTCACCGTTTTTTATATATATCTTGTTCTCGCAGTCTATTTCTGATTCGCAGCAGGTTATAAATACCTGCAAGCCCTCAAGCTTATTGAGTAAATAATTCTGTCTTGAAGCATCAAGCTCGCTCAATACATCATCAAGCAAAATTACAGGCTTTTCTCCTTTTTTACTGCCTGATACAGCCGCCTCTGCAAGCTTCAGTGAAAGTACGGCGCTTCTCTGCTGTCCTTGTGAGCCAAAGCTTCTTGCGTCTTTATTATTTATTTTTACTGTCAGATCATCACGGTGTATACCGCTTGTTGTGAAACCACAGTATATATCATCTTTTCTTTTTTCTATAAGAGAATTTAATATTATTTTTCTGAGCTGTTGTCTGCTCATTTCATCTATGCCGCCATAGCTTGTTCTGTATTCAAGGTTCAGTTCTTCTTTTCCCCTTGAAATACCTTCATAAAAGCCTTTGGCAGGTCCGGATAATTCCTTGATGTATTTGTATCTTTCTTCTGCTATTGATGCACCTTCATCTGCAAGACAATTGTCCCAGATATCCAGTGTATCCTCCAATTCCCTGTGTCTGGGAATATCTTTTAAAAGTGAGTTTCTTTCATTCAATATTTTTTTATATCTGCTTAGAGAAGCTGCATATGAGGGTTTTATCTGACAGATAGCTCCGTCTATAAAGCCGCGTCTTTCTTCAGGACCCTTTTTTATCAGCGTGAGATGGTCAGGTGAAAATACTACAGCACAAAAGCTTCCTACTATCTGGGACAGATAATTTTTCGGAACATTATTCAGAACAGCACTTCTTTTTTTGCTTTGTATGAGAAGTTCAATTTTCTGCTCACGCTCCTGAGAATAAAAGCACAGTTTTGTTCTGGAAAATTTCTTTCCGAATGTTATAAGCTCACTGTCCTTTGAACCTCTGAAAGAACGTCCTCCTGTAAACAACCAAAGACATTCTATAAGATTTGTCTTACCCTGAGCATTGTCACCGTAAATGACATTTATTCCTTCTGATGGTATTATCTCATCATCTTTGAGATTTCTATAGTTTTCATAAGAAAAGCTTTTTACTACCAAATCAGCACACCTCAAAAACAGTTCCGTTATATTCTGCTTTGTCGCCCTTGCGCATTTTCTTGCCTCTCATTGTGCATATCTCACCATTTACTTTTACTTCGCCGTTTTGTATAGCAAGCTTGGTTTGTCCTCCGGTCTCAAAATCACCTGACATTTTAAGAAGATCACAAAGTCTTATATATTCTTCATCCGGACGCAGTTTTATCTTTTCATCTTTCATTTCTTAACCTCACGGGAAGCACTAAGAATATGAAGCTGTCGCCTTCGCTTGGCAAAAGAACTATTGGACTGAGAGGTCCGTTCATTTTTATTTTCAGCTCGTCAGTTTCTGAAAATCTCAGTGCGTCAAGCATATATTTATTGTCAAAGCCTATTTCAAGATCCTCACCCTCAGACTCTACCTCGAATTCATCATACGCCTGTCCAAGAGATGTATTGCATGAGGTTTTTATCTTATTGTCCTCGATCCTGCATTTTATCGGGCTTTTCATTCTTTCATTAAGAAGAAGTGACATTCTGTCAATAGTATTGATAAACTTTCTTGTATTTACCTTCAGTTCAGTAGTCTGTGTTGTAGGTATGGCTGACTTGTAATTCATAAACTCATCTTCAATAAGTCTTGAAATTATCCTGTACTCGTCTATCTTGAAAATTATGTGACGTCCGCCTACAGTTATCTCTACATTCTCGTTGTCGCCTGTGATGAGCTTTTCTACTTCGATAAGAGATTTTCCCGGTACTATAAAGCTTTTCTCCCCTTTATAGTCTATATTTTCCTTACGTATTGCAAGGCGGTACCCGTCTACTGAAATTATAGTTATGGTTTTGTCTTTTATCTCAAACAATGAACCCTTATGTGCAGGTTTGAGATCCTTGTCTGAAACAGCATATATAGTCTGTCTTATCATGCTGCTTAGCTGTTCTCCGTTTATTTCTATGTTTTCATCTCCTGTAACAGAGGGCAGCTCCGGAAAGTCTGTATCAGGTATGCCTATTATCTTATAGTCCGACTTACCGCTGTTTATATATACTATCAGTTTTTCGTCAGTTTCTATGGAGATCTGATCCTCCGGCATTCTTCTTATTATATCAGAGAAGAGCTTTGCGTTTATAACAATTGCTCCTTCTGTATATATCATAGCGTCTATGGATGTTGTTATTCCTATTTCGAGATTGTATCCGCTCAGTTCTATTCTTCCGTTTTTTACTTTCAGAAGTATGCCTTCGAGTGCAGGCATTGTAGATTTTGCAGAGACTGCTCTTTGAACATTTGTAACTGCTTCGTTGAGCTTTTGTCTGTTACAAGAGAATTTCATGTTATCAATCCTTTTTATCTATAATAAAAATAATATATTTATAGTAATAGTAATAGGGGCTGTTAAAATGTTAACATAAGTCTTACTTCCTGTTTTTATCGGATTTTTTTGTAAATTATTGTGTTAAGATCTTTTTTGAACCATGTTTAAAATATTTTTCCTTTTTAAAATTGTCAACGTTGATGTTGAAATGTGTTGGTGGAATGTTGATAACTTGTTTAAAATGTTTGATATGTTGAAAATGTTAATTTAACAGGTTTTGTTGATAAGTTAATTTTATATCAACATATAGTTGAATTTATTTTTGTATAGTATCTGCCTGTTTTTTATGACAGAAATACTGCGTTCAGGTATTTATATTGTTTTGCATTACAGCAGTATACACCCCCAGCAGGTATTGTTTTTTTGATCATTGTTTACCTTACTGTGGTGTATATGTTTTTTAATTATCGGTCACGGATGTTCTTTATGATATCCTCTACTGTAGATTTAAGCTTCGGATCCTTGTTCATGTTCTTTTCTATCTGGTTTATTGCATATACAATTGTAGAATGGTCACGTCCGCCGAACTCTTCTCCTATAGATTTCATGGAGAGATTTGTTATTTCTCTTACGGCATATATAGCAATCTGTCTTGCGTTGGAGATATTAGAGTTCCTCTTTGAGGACCGTATATCATTGCTGGATACACCATATGTACGCGCTACTTCATCTATAATTTTTTCTACTGTAAGCGGAGGCGGCTGGTCGTTGTTCAGTATATCTGAGATAGTTTTCTGAGCAACATTTATGGTTATTTTTTCGCCGTAAAGCTGATTCTTGGCTTTTAGCTTCTTTACAACGCCCTCAAGCTGTCTGATATTTGTTTTCAGACGTGTTGCTATATATTCAGTTACATCATCCGGAAGGTTCATTTCAAGAAGCTCTGCTTTTCTCTTTATAATAGCTATTCTCGTCTCAAAATCAGGCGGCTGTATATCTGCTATCAGTCCCCATTCAAAACGGCTGCGGAGTCTGTCCTCCAGTGTTTTTATGTCCTTCGGCGGACGGTCTGATGTCAGTACTATCTGGCTGTTTGCTTCGTGCAGAGTATTGAATGTATGGAAGAACTCTTCCTGTGTACTTTCCTTGCCGCCTATGAACTGTATATCATCCACAAGAAGTACATCGGATTTTCTGTACTTCTGACGGAAGTCGTTCGTTGTATTAAGTCTGATAGCTTCTATAAGCTCATTGGTAAAGTCCTCGCCTTTTACATAGACGATGTTTTTTTCCGGTGTTGCCTTGCTTATCTCATTTTTTATTGCATGAAGAAGGTGTGTCTTTCCAAGTCCCGAGTTTCCGTAGATGAACAGAGGATTATACGCCTTTCCGGGATTTGTCGCAACTGCAAGTGACGCTGCGTGTGCGAATTTGTTTGACGAACCTACAATAAATGTATCAAAGGTAAATTCATAGTCAGCGTCAATTATCGTTTCGTTTATTTCCTGTTCCTTTGTCACTACTTCATCAGGAACTGTGAAGCATATTTCTATTCCTTCTCCGAAAACACTCTTTACAGCTTCATTCAGCAGCTGCATATATCCCCTGATGAGTGTCTGGCGGTGGAAATCACCCGGTACCATCAGAATAGCTTTGCCCTGTTCAAAATCAAGATTGATGGGTTCTATCTTGCTGATCCATGTTTTGTAGGCAACATCGGTTATACGCTGCCTGCAATAATCGCAGATTATGTCCCAAGCTTCGTTAAATGAATCCATATCTTTTCATTTCCCCCTAATTTTTGTGTTCTATGTACGCAAGTTATTGACAAGATTGTGTTTCTTTTTCAGCTTTGTTCTGTCTGCTCAGAAAATACTGACCGCAAATAAACACTTATACGAGTTTAATTATAACATATATAAAATAATATTTCAAATAGTTTTTAACATTATCTTTGATGAGTGTTGAAAAAACTGACGTTTTTTATATTTTAGCGGTTCAAAAATATACATTATATAGTAATATATGCGAAAAGAATAATAAAATTTTAAAATTCGGTTGACAGATGAGGTCGTTTTGGTTTATAATTCTACAGTGCAAGGTTATATCTTGAATACTGAGCGGGTGCGTTTTGTGCCTGTCCGAAAGGGGGATTTTGTGATGCTGAGAACATATCAGCCTAAGAAGCTTCACAGAAAGAAGGAGCATGGCTTCAGAAAGAGAATGTCAACATCTAACGGACGCAAGGTTCTTGCTCGCAGAAGAGCAAAGGGTAGAAAAAGACTTTCTTACTGATTTGACTACCGTTTTATGTGTGACAATGACGGTCTTTTGATTTAGTGGTTTGGAAGATGATCAATGTGAGTGAGTACAGCACTTTAAAGGAAAATAGGGATTTTCGCCGGCTTTATGCTAAGGGTCGGTCTTATGCGTCCGCAATTGTTGTTACTTACGTAATGAAAAACCGCTGCGGTGGTATCAGGATCGGTATAACTACAGGTAAAAAAATCGGCAAGGCCGTTCTGCGCAACAGATCACGCAGGATCATCAGAGAGGCTTTCAGGGAGCTGTCCGGCAGCGTTAAACAAGGCTATGACTTTGTTTTTGTTGCAAGAAGCAAGACTCCGTTTGTAAAAAGCTATGATGTTCTGCAGGCTATGAAAAAAGAGCTGAAGGATGCGGGTGTTTTAAAATGAAGCGCCCGCTTATTTGGCTTATAAGGTTTTATCAGAAGTATATCTCATCAAGGACCCCTCCTACCTGTAAGTATTATCCGGTATGCTCGGTGTATGGATTACAGGCAATAGAAAGGTTCGGTGCCTTTAAAGGTACCTTTATGACTATATGGAGGATATTGAGGTGCAATCCTTTTTCAAAGGGTGGGTATGACCCTGTACCGGAAAAAATGGATAAAGGGAATAAACCAAAAAGAATTGAGTACAAAAAGGATAAAATGAAAAAGTAAATTTTATTGTCTTGTTTCAGTTTGAAAATTTATGTGTTTTTTTACGGCACATTGTTTATAAATACAGCCAATGAGTATGTTTTTTTCTGCGGCTGCTGAAGGGAATGATTGTTAGTAAATGATGGATCTGTTTAATCTGATAGGAAGCTTGTTCGGATATGTTCTGTGGGCGGCTTTCTATGTTGTAGGAAATTTCGGTATTGCCATTGTTATTTTTACGCTGGTAGTAAAGCTTATACTTCTGCCGTTCTCCATAAAGCAGCAGAGGTCTATGGCTTCCAATGCAAGGTTTCAGAAAAAACAGCGTGAGATAATGGAAAGGTACGGCAATGACCGTATGAAGGCACAGCAGGAAGTACAGAAGCTCATGGCTCAGGAAAATATCAGTCCTACGGCGGGCTGTCTGCCTATGATCGCTCCTATGCTTGTAATGCTCGGTGTGTATTATTCAGTTATCAACCCCCTGACAAATACTCTGCATATTGCTTCAGATAAGGTCACTACAGCTCTGAACTCACTTTCTGCGATACCCGGTATGGGGTCTTCAACAGTCGGCAACTATGGACAGATATATCTTGTAAAGTACTTTGGTGTTTTGCAGGATCATCTCGTTGACAATGGTCAGCCTTTGTTCAATAAAGCAGAGGCAGCAAATATAAATGACTTTGCAAATGGCTTTAATTTCTTAGGATGGGATCTGCTTGCAAGCCCAAGCTCCAGCTCTTTTTCATCCCTGATGTGGCTTATCCCTGTGCTTTGTTTTGTTACTTCTGTTGCAAGTATGTTTATTATACAGAAGATGAACGGCACAAAAATGCAGGGCTGTATGTTTGGTATGATATTCTTCATGCCTCTTTTCTCTGCATGGATCGCATATACAGTTCCCGGCGCAGTTGGTTTCTATTGGATTGCGTCTACAGTCCTTGGATTTATTCAGTCACTGCTGTTGAATATCTTCTATAGTGCAAGTATTATTGAAGCCCGGACGGAAGCTCACAGAGTAGTTCTGAGACGGCAGCAGGAAGCAGAAATAGAATTTATTGACGTTCCCGACTATGTAGCACCGTCACAGATAGGCAAACAGAAAAAGGAAAATCAGGAAAATAACAAATATAACAACAAGAAGAAAAAGTCAAAGAAATCCAATAAGTAAAAAGAAAAATGAAATAAGTGGGGAATATAAAAATGATACGTGAAACAATAGTTACAGCCGATTCAATTGAAGAGGCGCAGGAAAAAGCGTGTGCAGAGCTTGGCTCATCTATAGAGAATACGCAGTTTGAAGTACTCCAGCAGCCTGAAAAGAAAAAGTTCGGACTTTTTGGAGGAAACCCCGCAAAGGTAAGAGCATTCATAGAGATCACTCCTCTTGAGAGTGCAAAGGAGTATCTTGCAGATGTTCTTGAAAAAATGGGCATTACCGGCATAGAGATGACTACAGAAGAAGTAGAAGGCGGCGCAGTAATAAATATTGACGGTGAGAATGTAGGCTTTATAATCGGTCACAGAGGTGAGACGCTTGATGCTCTTCAGTATCTTGCAGGTCTTGTGGCTAATCATGTTGATGAGGGCTACTACAGAATATCCATCAATATTGGCAATTACCGTGAGAAGAGAGAAAAGACTTTAGAGATACTTGGCAGAAAGCTGGCTTTCAAGGCTCTGAAAACAGGCTCAAAGACATCTTTGGAGCCTATGAACCCCTACGAAAGAAGAATAATCCATACAGCAGTTCAGAAGGTAAGAGGAGCTACTTCATGGAGTGAGGGCGAAAATATGCAGCGTCACGTTGTCATCGGACCCGATCCGGAATATAAGTCTTCTTATAACAAAGGCGGCTACCGCAAGGGCGGACGTTCAAGCAACTTTAATAAAGATGGTTCATATAACCGCAAGCCCCGTACAAACAGCTATCAGCGCAGACAGTATTCTGACAGCGAAAGTCATCCTCAGGACAGTATGTTCAGCACCTTTGAAGATGACAGCAGCTCTGCAAGCATGAGGGAAAGCATTAATGAACGTCCTGATACATCTCTTTACGGAAGAATAGAGATAAAAAAATCTGATGATACAATAGAATGATCCAATAAATTTTATTATAATAAAACACCCGATACATAGGTTTTATCCTATAATATCGGGTGTTTTATTTTGTTAATAAATGATGTAACAGTTCTTACCGCTATATATAATCAGATGTTATTTGTAATGCAATATAATAGAGATAATAACAGTATTACAAACAAATTATGTGATAATAATTACAATCAGATATCTGCTTCATGTGGTACGATGTGACGGCTGATACGTACAGTGTATTCAATGAAATTCTCATTTTCTGTATGATCGCTGACTGCATCTATACCGCAAAGCTGCATAGTGCTGACGGCTTTATTTATCGTGTTTTCAAATAATCGTATGTCCTTTATTATGGCTTTTCTGCGCTGATGCTGACGTTTTTCGTAGTTAGTTTTGCTGAGATATGAAGATATATAATATTCTGTCTGGGAAACATTCATATGTTTTTCAATTATCTCGCTGAGTACGATACGTCTTTCGGTTTTATCTGTTATCTTTAAAAGAGCTTTTGCATGGGCTTCTGTAAGACGTGAATTTATTATCAGATCGCGTTCTTCTTTTGATAAAAGCAATATGTTCAGCATACCGTCAAGTGATCTCTGTTTTTTTCCAAGATAGTTTGCGGCTTCTGTCTGAGTAAGCTGACAGGTGGATATAAGTGAATTTATTCCCTGTGCTTCTTCAAAAACATTCAGGTCAGACCTTTGCATATTTTCTGCAAGTGAGTACACTCCGGCTTCTCTGTCTGTACAGGTCATTATAATGCACGGAGCTTTGTTTTTGCCGCACATTGCAAGAGCTCTCAGACGGCGTTCACCCGCTATCAGCTCATATTCCTCAGAGCTGATCTTTCGTACAACAAGTGGTTGTATTATCCCGTTGTTTTTGATACTGACTGCAAGCTCTTTTAATTCATCAAGGTCATAGATCTTCCGGGCTTGAGTTCTGCATGGTCTTATCCTTACAAGTGGTATCTCAGTGATCTTTCTTGGTTTTCTAATACTCAACAGCATATCAGCCGCTCCTTTCTTTTGTTTTATTATATAACAGCTTTGTAAAAACTTTTGTCATTTCATGTAATAAAAAATGAAGGCTGTTTTGGAAAATCTTTCAACATTCTTTTGTTTTACTGTTGAAAAATTATTCATTCAGAGACAGTAATTGTTTTTCTGATAACTTTTGAAGCTTTTATTATTATTATTATGTTTATCAATTTTTGGAATAGTATATCAAACTCTGATGTAAAGCGGATCTCAAATGAAAATTAATAATTCAGCTGTTTTTTTGGTAAAAAGAAAATCATTCAACATTTTTTAAAATCAATGTTGAATGATTTGTTTTACATGATTGGCTGTTTGTTTATCTTTACCCCTCTGCGCGGGTATTTTGAAGGTGTTGTTTTTTGTTTGTTTATAACTATTATTGTTCTTGTACTTTCATCAGGAAGTGTAAGAGTATCCGTTTTATACAGAACTCCTCCAAGAGTTTTTATCGCTGTCTGTGCAGAAGCTGATTCTTTGGTTCCGTCAGGACCCTTCATTGAAATGAAGCTGCCTCCTGTTTTTACATAGGGCAGGCAGTATTCGCAAAGTGAAGGTAGATTTGCAACAGCTCTTGATACTGCATGATCAAAGCTTTCTCTGTATTCAGGTTTCTGACCGTACTCCTCTGCCCTTGCATGGATAAGCTCAGCTTTGAAAGAAAGTTTTTTACATACTTCTTCTAAAAATACAAGACGTTTATTAAGACTGTCAAGCAAGGTCAGTTCAATATCCGGACGCATTATTTTTATAGGTATTCCGGGGAAACCTGCTCCCGTTCCGATATCTATTATTTTCGGGGCTTTTTTATCTATATATTTGAGTATCGTCATACTGTCGATAAAATGCTTTACCGCTATTTCATTTTCTTCTGTGATCGCAGTAAGGTTCATTTTATTGTTCCATTCTATAAGAAGCTTTGCATAGGTATCAAATTCGGAGAGCTGTTCATCTGTGATGATCAAATCATTTTCTGTGCACCAATTTTTTAATGCTTCAGTTATCATCTGTTTTTCCCTCCGGTCTGTTTTTCAGTGATGCCAGATATATTACAAGTACGGAGATGTCAGCAGGACTGACGCCGGATATTCTCCCTGCTTGTCCGATATTTTCAGGATGTACCTTGTTGAGCTTTTCACGTGCTTCAAGACGCAGTCCCTCTATTGTTGAATAGTCAAGCTCCTTTGGCAGAAGCTTTTTTTCAAGTCTTCGTACCTGTTCAATATTTGCATACTGACGTCTGATGTAGCCTTCATATTTTATTTCTATCTCCACCTGTTCAAAAATGATGGGAGAAATGTCCGGTCTTGTAATGTCGATATCCTTCAGCTTTTCATAGTTCAGTTCCGGACGCTTCAGAAGATCCTGAAGTCTGATACCAGTTGAGACAGTTGTAGTATTATTGGCTGTTAATATTTCATTAAGCTTGTCTGATGGAGATATCACTGTATTTTTTATTCTTTCAAATTCTGCTTTCATAAGCTCCTGTTTTTTATTGAAGCTTTCCCAGCGTTCATCGGTGACAAGTCCTACAGCTCTGCCTGTGGGAGTCAGGCGTACATCCGCATTATCCTGACGCAATACAAGCCTGTATTCGCTGCGGGATGTCATCATTCTGTAGGGGTCGTTACAGCCTTTTGTTACAAGGTCGTCAATAAGTGTACCTATATAGGAGCTTGCTCTGTCCAGTATCATAGGCTCTTTATTCTGTATCTTCAGCGCTGCATTTATTCCTGCAACAAGTCCTTGGGCAGCTGCTTCTTCATAGCCGGAGCTTCCGTTGAACTGTCCTGCGCCATATAGTCCGGGCAGGTCGCGGAATTCTAATGTGCTGTTCATTTGTATCGGGTCAGCACAGAAGTATTCTATTGCATATGCCGGTCGCATAACAATGCACTTTTCAAGACCCTTTATGGAATGATAGAATTTCAGCTGTACATCCTCAGGCAAAGATGAGGACATTCCCTGAAGATACATTTCCTCAGTATCAAGTCCGCACGGCTCAATAAACAGCTGATGTCTTTTCTTATCGGAAAAGCGTACTATCTTATCCTCTATGCTGGGGCAATAACGGGGACCTATTCCCTCTATTTTTCCGCTGTACATGGGGCTGCGGTGGATATTGTCAAGTATTATCTGTTTTGTATTTTCATTTGTCCAGCTTACATGACACTTCACCTTGTTTTCTCCTGGGTGTTCAGTGTCGTATGAAAAGGGAACTACAGGTTCATCACCGCATTGTTCCTCAAGCTCTGAAAAATCAATGCTTGATTTCAGAACTCTTGCAGGCGTACCTGTTTTGAAACGTCTTAATCTCATGCCCATTTTTTCAAGGGAATCCGGCAGATATTTTGACGGGAACATACCGTCAGGTCCACTCTCGTAGGAAACATCTCCAACATATATTCTTCCCCCAAGATATGTTCCTGTTGCAAGAATTACTGCTTTTGCAGTATATTGTGCTTCAAGTCTTGTTGTAATCAGCCATTTATTATCATCTGTCTTTTCAAGCTCAGTTATCTCAGCCTGATGAACTTCCAGATTTTTTTGAAGCTCAAGGGTATGTTTCATTCGTGTGCTGTAGGCACGTCTGTCTATCTGAGCGCGAAGTGAATGTACGGCAGGACCTTTACCTCTGTTCAGCATACGCATCTGCAAAAAACATTCGTCCGCGGCCTTTCCCATTTCACCTCCGAGAGCATCTATTTCTCTGACAAGGTGTCCTTTTGCCGTACCTCCGATAGAAGGATTACAAGGGCAGTTTCCCACCGCATCCATATTGATCGTGAATATAGCTGTATTACAGCCAAGTCTTGCACAGGCAAGTGCAGCCTCTATTCCGGCATGACCTGCGCCTATAACAGCTATATCAAATTCTCCTGCATTAAATTTCATTATTATCGATCCTCTTTCCAGAAATGCACTGTCATATTGTTTTTATAAGGGGTTGTGTGAATATTATTTCTAGTATTTACTTTCCAACACAGAAGTGGGAAAATACCTGCGATACAACAGACTCAGTAACTCTTTCTCCCGTAAGTGACAGGAGATGGTCGATTGCTTCTTCGATTATCACAGTGACAGCATCCAGGGTCACTCCCATATGAATAGCATCTATTGCTTCAGTGATAGATTGTAATGCACTTTCTGCTGAACTTCGCTGACGTTCATTAGCGAGTATTCCCTGAGAAGCATCAAGGTTGGATGTGCCTATTATATCTGAAACTTGTTTTTCAAGCTCTTCTGCTCCGTTTCCGTCAATCGCAGAAAGATATACTATATGCTTTACTCTTGACTGTATATATTCCGTTTCAAGCTTTGTGGGAAGATCAGTTTTATTGATTATGGCAACCGATGGCGCGTCTGACAGCAGATCTGTAAGTGCTTTATCATCCTCCGATAAGGGACGGGATGAATCATAAACAGCAAGAACAAGTCCGGCTTTGAGAAGTCTGTCTTTTGCTTTTTCAACTCCGATTTTTTCTACCGGATCATCTGTTGAATGTATGCCGGCTGTATCCGAAAGTCTCAGGGGGATATCTCCAAGCATTACGGTTTCCTCGATAATATCTCTTGTTGTTCCGGGAATATCAGTAACAATTGAACGGTCACAGCCCGATAGTAAATTCATAAGAGTAGACTTTCCTACATTGGGTCTGCCGGCTATAACTGTATCTACTCCTTCACGCATTATCTTTCCTGTATCATAGCTTTTGAGAAGCTTTGATAATTCGCTGCTGCAAGCTTTCAGTGTATTCAAGAGATTTTCCGCATCGACTTCCGGAATATCGTCTTCCGGATAGTCAGCCCATGCAGAAAGATGAGCAGCCGTATTTATCAGATCGTCACGCACGTTGTCTATTCTCTTTCTGAGCTTACCCTCCATACATGAAAGCGCAGCCTTAGCTGATTGGGCTCCTCTTGCGGAAATTATATTCATTACAGCTTCGGCTTCTGTAAGTCCCATTTTGCCGCATAAAAATGCACGTTTGGTAAATTCTCCCGGTTCTGCCGAAGCCGCTCCGTTTTTTAATACGGCTCTGAGAACTCGTTTGGTTACATACATTCCGCCGTGACATGAAAGCTCTACAACATCCTCACCTGTATAGCTGTGGGGTGCTTTGAATACAAGAGCCACTGCTTCGTCTATAAGCTCATCGTCATCATATATATGACCATAGGCTGCGGTATAGCCTTTCATATTTTCTATTTTTTTATTTGTCACAGACCTGAATACTCTGTCTGCAACGGTGAGTGCATTTTCTCCTGATATCCTGATAACACCTATACCGCCGACTCCGTTTGCGGTAGAGATTGCAGCAATAGTTTTTTCCATGATAATATTCTCCGTTGTTTCTTTTTGTTTTCTACACAATTATATCATAATACTGTTTTTGTGTAAATGATTATAATAAATAGAAAATTTGCAATTATCATGATCACTTATAAATCAATTACCGTTTGTACTATCAAAATGTTTCACGTGAAACATTTCTTTTGTTTTGATTACAGTGCAGATTGTTTCACGTGAAACATTATGTAGAAAAATATTATAAGGAATGTAATTTCGAAAAATCTATGGTATAATTATTATGTCAGATAAAAATATAAAATTTAATTACAATGATAAATATATAACATAAAAAAGGTGAGAGCATGAAAGATAATAATACAATAAGAATAATAAATCAAAGCTTTGATGAAGAAAGGGCTCTTTATAGTCTGAAAGATACAGATGTTGTGGGATGTACATTTGCAGGTCCTGCGGATGGAGAGTCTGTGCTGAAAGAAACAGAAAACATCAATGTTATTGATTGCAGCTTTTCATTAAGATATCCACTCTGGCACGTAAACAGCTTTAGTGTAAAAAATTCTGTAATGGACGAAAAAACAAGAGCTGCACTCTGGTATTGCATTGATGGGTCTGTCAGCAATACGATAATAAATGGTATAAAGGCAGTAAGAGAATGTTCGCAGCTTATCATAAAAGACTGCAAAATAAACTCTCAGGAATTCGGTTGGAAGAGCAGCTATATTACAGTGGAAGATTCGGAAATAAATTCGGAGTATCTGTTTCTGGACAGTAATAACATAAGCCTTAAAAATATAAGGATGAGCGGAAAGTATTCCTTTCAGTATATAAACGGACTGGAAATAGATGATTCAATACTGGATACAAAGGATGCTTTCTGGCACAGTAAAAATGTTACTGTAAAAAACAGTGTTGTCAAAGGAGAATATCTGGGATGGTTCTCTGAGGGACTGACTCTTATAAATTGCAGGATAGCAGGAACTCAGCCGCTTTGTTATTGCAAGGATCTGAAGCTTATTGAATGTACTATGGAAGGCTGCGACCTTGCATTTGAGTATTCTGATGTAGATGCGGATGTTATCGGACATATAGACTCCATAAAAAATCCGGCAAGCGGTACTATAAAAGCGGACAGCGTCGGTGAACAGATATTTGAGGATGCAGTCAGAAAATGCAGCGGAAAGATTATTTTGAAACAATAAATATGTGTTTATTGATATTCGTATCTGTTCGTGATATAATAGGAGATGCAGTTAGAAAAGGAATGTATATATTTTTGGAGGGAAAACTTTGGGAAAGATAATAGCGGTCACGAACCAGAAGGGCGGCGTAGGAAAGACCACCACAGCAGTCAATACCGCTGCCGGAATAGGCAAGCTTGGTAAAAAAGTACTGCTGATAGATATTGACCCACAGGGTAATGCCACCAGCGGAGTCGGCATTGATAAGCGCACAGTGGAGTATTCATCCTACAGCGTTATGATAGATGATGTCAAGGCTCAGGATGCTATACTGCATACACAGTTCAGCGGACTGGATATAATACCGTCAAGTATGGAATTAGCGGCGGCGGAGATAGAGCTTGTAGAGCTTGAACACAGAGAAGCAAAGCTGAAAAACGCTCTTGCGCTTGTAAAGGCAGACTATGATTTTATTTTTATAGACTGTCCCCCCTCGCTGGGTCTTATAACAACAAATGCCTTTTGTGCGGCAGATACTCTGCTTGTTCCTATACAGCCTGAGTATTATGCGCTTGAAGGCTTGTCTCAGCTTATGGGTACTGTCAGAAAGGTAAAGAGAAGATACAACCAGTATCTTGATATAGAGGGTGTTCTGCTTACAATGTATGACGGCAGACTCAACCTTACACAGCAGGTAGTGGAAGAGGTAAAAAGATTCTTTCCAAGAAAGGTCTTTTCGGCAGTCATACCGAGAGGTGTAAGACTTTCTGAAGCTCCCAGCTTTGGTATGCCGATAATGTATTTCGATAAATCCTGTAAGGGCAGTGTATCTTATATGGACCTGTCACAGGAGATAATAGATAATAATAAGTAAGTTTCCCGATATGATTTTTCAAATATTCGGGTAAAAAAGAGGTGGAAAATATGGCAGTAAAAAGAGGCGGACTCGGCAAGGGATTGGACGCTATATTCCTTGAGAATGATGCTGATGACAGCGAGGGTACCGTCACATTGAAAATATCCGATATAGAACCTAACCGTTCACAGCCAAGACATGAATTTAACGAAGAGGCGCTGAGAGAGCTTGCAGATTCTATCGCAAGTCACGGAGTACTTCAACCCCTTCTTGTTCGTCCCCTGCCGGATGGCGGATATCAGCTTGTGGCAGGAGAAAGACGCTGGAGAGCCAGCAGGATGGCAGGTTTGTTTGAGGTGCCTGTTATCATAAGGGAAATGTCGGATGCGGAAACTATGCAGATATCCATGATAGAGAATTTGCAGAGAGAAAACCTTAATCCCGTAGAAGAAGCGCTGGGCTATCAGATACTGAGAGATGAGTATGGTCTTACTCAGGATGAAATAGCAAAGTCAGTGGGAAAAAGCCGTCCTGTGGTTGCAAATGCACTCAGACTTCTGAGCCTGCCCGATGGAATACTTGATATGCTGAAGGACGGCAAAATAACCACAGGTCATGCAAGAGCTTTGATATCCATAGAGGATGCCGATGAACAGGTGAGGATAGCAGAGCTTATAGAAAAGAATGACCTTACTGTCCGTGACATAGAGCGCATAGCTAAGAATTTAAACTCCGGCAAGGAAAACAAAAAGTCTGAAACTCATACAAGAAATTCCTTTTATGACGAAGTGGAGCTTGCGCTGAATGAACATCTCAGCCGAAAGGTAAAGGTCGTAAACGGCAAGGATAACAGCGGTATGCTCCAGATAGAATTCTACAGCGAAGAGGATCTTGCAGAGCTGGCAAAATTATTTAACTGACAGATTGGTCAGCACGATCAATAATATATAATTATATTTATCAAAAAGGAGAAAGACAAAAATGATCGACATCAAATACCTTAGAGAAAAACCTGAAGAGGTCAAAGCAAAAATCAAAAAGAGGGAGATGGATCTTGACAGTGTTGTTGATGAGATCCTGACTGTAGACGCCCAGAAGCGCGAGCAGATGGGTAAGGTCGAAGCTATGAAGGCTGAACAGAATTCTGCAAGCAAGCAGATACCCCAGATAAAAAAATCAGGCGGTGACGCAAGCGAGATAATGGCAAGAATGAAAGAGCTTGTTGCACTGATAAAGGAAGGCGATGCAAAGATCGCAGAGCTTGACGAGAAGCAGACTACACTTCTGCTTTCACTTCCAAATCTTCCTGATGATGATGTAGTTGCCGGTGGCAAGGAGCAAAATCAGGAGGTAAGACTTTTCGGAACAAAACCTGAATTTGCATTCCCGATAAAGAACCATGTGGAGCTTTGTGAAAACCTTGGAATGATAGATTATCAGCGCGGCGCAAAGCTTGCAGGCGCAGGCAGCTGGCTGTACAGGGGCTGGGGCGCAAGAATGGAATGGGCGCTTCTTAACTTCTTTATTGATGAGCATATAAAGGATGGATTTGAGTTTATTCTTCCTCCCCATATGCTTGGATATCAGTGCGGTTATGTTGCAGGACAGTTCCCGAAATTTACAGATGAAGTTTACCGCATTGAAAACCCCACAGGCAACGATATGAGATTTATGCTTCCCACAGCTGAGACTGCACTTGTAAATATACACAGAGATGAGATCATCCCCATAGAGGAGCTTCCGAAAAAGTATATTGCCTATACTCCCTGTTATCGCCGTGAAGCAGGCAGCTACCGCAGTGAAGAAAGAGGAATGATCAGAGGTCATCAGTTCAATAAAGTAGAGATGGTACAGTATACAGAAGATGACAAGTCCGATATCGCATTTGAGGAGCTTGTAGGAAAAGCTGAAAGATTGGTACAGGAGCTTGGACTTCATTATCGTCTCAGCAAGTTAGCAGCAGGCGACTGCTCGTTCTCTATGGCAAGAACATATGACATTGAAGTATGGATACCCAGCATGGAGATATACAAGGAAGTAAGCTCTGCTTCAAATGCACGTTCTTATCAGGCTCGACGCGGCAATGTAAGATACAGAGGCGAGGATAAAAAAATGCACTTTGCTCATACTCTTAATGCTTCCGGTCTTGCTACAAGCCGAGTTATCCCTGCAATAGTTGAGCAGTATCAGAATGAGGATGGTTCAGTAACCGTACCTGAGGTTCTTCGTCCGTATATGGGCATTGATGTTATCAAACCTGAATAATAATATTTTAAAGGGGCTGTCGCAAAACGATCAGTTTTGCGACAGCCTTGAACTTTGAAAAAGA
>CAMHOE010000034.1 GCA_946186665.1 uncultured Clostridia bacterium
CGAGCAAAAAGTTTTTTCGCCCATTCAACTTTATGCGCCTGTGCTGTTTGAAGTTTTAGTTTTCTATTACACTTACTATAATTCGTTTTCGCACCCCAAGGGCGCTTCCTACGGGCGCCTAGCGAAAACGTACCACAACTATTCACTATTCACTATTCACTTTTTCCGCACGACGCGGACGTTTTTTAGTAAGGTTTATGCGTTGTTAAGTTGTCCAGTGCGGTCACGCACCCGTGTTGTCCAGTGCGGTCACGCACCCGCCGGTTGACAAGGGAGGGTAATTGTGGTTATAATGATATTGGCAAATATCTATTTGTTCAAAGAACACTATATTAAAAAGATAGGAGTAAACGCTATGACTATACTTGTTACAGGCGGCGCAGGCTATATCGGCAGCCATACTTGTGTGGAGCTTCTTAACGCAGGTTATGATGTTGTTGTTGCAGATAATTATTACAACAGCGTTCCGGAAGTGCTCAACAGAGTTGAAAAAATTACCGGCAAGTCCCTTAAAAAATACGAATGTGATATCCGCAGCAGAGAGGGTCTGGAAAAAATATTTGACGAAAATAAAATCGACGCAGTTATCCACTTTGCAGGTCTTAAAGCAGTAGGCGAGTCCTCCAGACTTCCGCTTATGTACTACGAAAATAATATTTCCGGCAGTGTGGTACTGTTTGAAGTTATGGAAAAATATAACTGCAAGAAAATAGTTTTCAGCTCTTCCGCTACAGTATACGGAAATAACCCCATACCTTACAAGGAAACAATGGTGACAGGTGATGTCAGCAATCCCTATGGACGTACCAAACACTTTATAGAGCAAATTCTTGGCGACGTATACAGCGCAGACAATGAGTGGAGCATTTCACTGCTTCGCTACTTTAACCCTATTGGCGCACATGAAAGCGGTCTTATCGGTGAGGACCCCAATGGTATCCCCAATAACCTTATGCCATACATAGCAAGAGTTGCTATCGGCAGACTGCCGCAGCTTACGGTGTTCGGCGGAGACTATGACACAAAGGACGGAACCTGCATCCGTGACTATATACACGTAGTAGACCTTGCAAAAGCACATTTGTGTGCGGTAGCTAAGATACTTGACACAACAGGTATTGAAGCTTACAACATCGGAAACGGTGTAGGTTATAGCGTACTTGATATTATACACGCTTTTGAAAAGGCAAGCGGCAACAAGCTGAACTATGTCATCGGTGAAAGAAGAGCAGGTGACCTGCCTGCATTCTATGCTGACGCCACAAAGGCAAACACTGAGCTTGGCTGGAAGGCTGAGTACGGCATTGACAAGATGTGTCAGGATACATGGAACTTCCAGACTAAAAATCCCGAAGGCATCAAATGATATTTCCGGCAATTTAATGTTTAACTGTAAACACAAAGGAACCGATAGCGGCGGAGTCATCCGAAGCTATCGGCTTTTTGTTTTTTGTTGATATAAGCTATAAGCTGTTTTTTATCTCAGATGCAAGCTGCAAATCAGTCGATTTTTTCAAAGCGCGGTACAAGTACACCGTCAACATCTACATACTGATAGAAAATAGCGCTTGGTCTTGACCAGATACTGCCGTCACCGGAAAGCTCTTTGTAGATAACAAGTTCCTCAGAAGTCTCGCTGTCTTTAGCAATACAGATAAGCTCGTATTCGCCGCCTTTGAAGTGACGGTACTTGCCGGGAGCGCCCACTTCCGGCAGGGGCTTTATCTGTGGTGCGGCAGACTCTATCTCAGAAACAGCAGACTCCGGTTCTGTTTCAGCCGGTTCAGGTTTTACTGCCGGCGCTGTATCGGAAGTTATAAGAGCTTCGGGAGCTTCACCGTTTGTCAGAACAAGTATTCTTGTGCCGTGAGGCGGAATTTGTATGTTTACATAATTGTTGTTGACATCATAGACAGTAGTGCCGTCGTATACATCAAACAGCTTTGCGCCGCCGTCTGTATTGAAACCGATATTGAAATCGCCGTCACTGAGGTTGAGAGCGATATAAACAGTCTGTTCCTCAAACTTGCGCTTGAAAATAAGCTGTTCATTGCGGATAACGGTATTTTCAAAGCTTCCGTATTTAAGAGCCTTGAACGTTCTTCTTACAGCGCCTATGCGGCAGATATGACGATAAAGCTCGTTGTCCTCGATATCGCTTACGTTTACGCAGGGGCGGAGCGGATAATCGTATTCCGTATTATTCTTCTGACCCTTTATTCCCCATTCACTGCCGTAATAAACAGAGGGAACACCGGGCATGAAATACATAGTGGTGAAAACATTTTTAAGGTTGCGTTCGTCTCTGACAGTGCTTGCAATTCTGTTGACATCGTGATTGTCGACAAAGTTGTAGGTATAAATATTGTGATATATACCGCCGTTTGCGAACTGACGGTTGAGAGAGTGCGCTATCTCGAAATAGTTCTTATCGTTGTGAGAAGAGTATATTCCCTTGTAGCACTCGTAGTTTGTACAGGAATCAAGAAGATCAGGATTTGCAAGACGGGCATAGTCGCCGTGGATTATTTCACCCATAAGCCAGAACTGATTGTCCCTGCTCTTACAGAAATGTTTAAGCTCACGCAGGAAGTCCTGATCCATACAATAAGCAACATCCAGACGCAGACCGTCTATTTTGAACTTCTCCATCCACATAGCAACAGCGTCAAATATATGCTTCTTGACATCGGGATGTCTGAGGTTAAGCTTTACAAGGTCGTAGTTACCTTCCCAACCCTCGTACCAGAAGGGGTCGCCCCAGGGACTGTTTCCGCCGAAGTTCAGGTTCTGGAACCATGAGCAATACTGTGAGCCCTGATTATTCTTTCTGACGTCCTCAAAAGCCCAGAAGCCTCTGCCAACGTGATTGAACACGCCGTCCAGAACAACTTTGATACCATTTTCATGAAGAGCGTCGCAGATTTTTGCGAAGCTTTCGTTGTCGCCCAGACGATTGTCGATATTAAAATAATCGTTAGTATCATAGCCATGTGTTGTAGACATAAACACAGGTCCGAAATAGACCGCATTGACATTCATTTCCTTAAGGTGAGGGATAAAGTCTATGACCTTATCCAGACGGTATTCAAGCTTACCGTCATTAACTCTCGGTGCTCCGCAGAAGCCCAGAGGATAGATGTGATAAAAAACCGATTCATTGACCCAATACATAAAAGCATTCCTTTCAAAAAATATACTATGTTCTAAGACTTTTTGATTATAGCATAGTTCTACATAAAACGCAAGTACTTTTATTTATTTTTTGTAAAAAGTGACGACCGGCGCAGAGCACCCCAAGGGCACTTCCTTCGGGCGCCTGCGCTCCCGATTTGCCCGGCAAGCTGCCGGTGCCGATTCGCGCTGACGTTCGTACCCCAAGGGCACTTCCTACGGGTGCTAACGCTCGCTCTGATAATATGACCTCAACTTTTCCTGCCCGCGATTGACGGCGCAGACTTGTCAGACATTATTCCCCATCCGCCGGCGCAGGCTAAAGCCTGCTGTTTCGGCTGTTTCATCCACGCAAAAGGTGAGACTTTTGAGCGAAAGGGCAGTCTTGCGTCCGCGCATATAATAAAAAGTGTCAATAATAAATAAACCGTCCAACACACTCGTTACTGTTGTGTTGGACAGTTTTGTTTTCTATGGACAATTCATTTTGTTGTCGAGCTGTAATTCCACATTCCACTTTCCACATTAAAACTACAGACGTATACTGTAATAGCCAAAGTGCTCCCTATGGAGCACGACGCGGACGGGTCTATTAGAAATTGATGCGTTCTGAGTTGTCCTGTGCGGTCACGCACCAATGCGGACTTTTCGTTTGCAGATATGTTGATCAATGTTTTAGTCCTTGAATATATCTTTAACTTTGTCAAAGAAGCTGGAGCGCTTTGTGTAGTTGGCGGTGCCGCTGACAGCGTCAAACTGTTTGAGTATCTCTTTCTGTTTTGCGGAAAGATTGCGCGGTACTTCAACAGTTATCTTAACATACTGGTCGCCGCGTCCTCTGGAATTCAGATGCTGTATGCCCTTATCCTTGAGCTTGAAAATATCTCCGGGCTGAGTACCGGGATGTACCTTGTAGCTCACCTTACCGTCCAGTGTCGGTACAATGACCTCATGTCCGAGAGCCGCCTGTGAAAACGTAAGTGGTATCTCGCACCATACATCATCGCCCTTGCGTTCGAAAAGTGAATGTTTCTTTACATTTACATATACATGAAGGTCTCCCGAAGGACCGCCGTTATATCCGCTGTTTCCGTGACCGCCGATATTAAGTATCTGGTCCTGACTTATTCCCGGCGGAACAGTTACAGTCACAGTTTTGGTTGAACGGATACGTCCGGCACCCGAACACTTCGGACAAGGCTTTTCAATTATCTTGCCCTTTCCGCGGCACTTGTCGCAGGTCTGCGAAGTCTGCACGACTCCGAACGGAGTACGCTTCTGAACATTCACTCTTCCGCTGCCGTTACAGTTGGGACAGCTCTTCATCTGAGTTCCCTGTGACGCACCTGTGCCGTTACACTCCTTACAGCTGTCAACATTCTGGTATTCTACTTCTTTCTTACAGCCCTTAGCAGCCTCTTCAAAAGTAATAGTAACAGATGCTTCCACATCCGAACCTCTTCTTGGCGCGTTCTGATTTCTGGCAGCTCTTGAACCGCCGAAGCCGCCGAAGAAGCTGTTCAGAAAATCTCCTATATCCACATCCTGTCCGAAAGGATTGCCTGCGCCGTAAGCGCCTGTTCCTGCACCGTAATTCGGATCCACGCCTGCAAAACCGAAACGGTCATATCTTGCTCTTTTGTCTTTATCGGACAGAACCTCATAGGCTTCGTTAACTTCCTTGAATTTAGCCTCAGCTTCCTTATTGCCGGGGTTAAGATCCGGATGGTACTTTTTAGCCTGTTTACGGTATGCTTTTTTTATTTCCTCATCCGAAGCACCCTTCTGCACTCCGATAACTTCATAATAATCCCTCTTGTCTGCCAAGTCCGATCACCCCAAAATCCCGAATATGATAAAAATAACCTATAGCTTAACGAAAACTACCCTATAATAAATAATAATACAATATCCCGATTTTTGCAAGTACTCTTAAGAATAATATTCCGGCGCAGCGGCGAGCCGCCGGTGCCGATTCGCGCTTACGTTCGCCGAAGCTCACTCTGATATTCAGACCGAACATTCACTGCCCGCGCCGGCAAGCTGCCGGTGCCGATTCGCGCTGACGTTCGCTAAAGCTCACTCTGATATTCAGACCGAACATTCACTGCCCGCGCCGGCAAGCTGCCGGTGCCGATTCGCGCTGACGTTCGCTAAAGCTCACTCTGATATTCAGACCGAACATTCACTGCCCGCGCCGGCAAGCTGCCGGTGCCGATTCGCGCTGGCGTTCGCTGAAGCTCACTCTGATATTCAGACCGAACATTCACTGCCCGCGCCGGCAAGCTGCCGGTGCCGATTCGCGCTGACGTTCGCTAAAGCTCACTCTGATATTCAGACCGAACATTCACTGCCCGCGATTGACGGCGCAGAACCGACAGAACCCCTATCCCCATCCGCCGGCACAGCCCTTAAGGGCTGCTGTTTCGGCTATTCTCTCAGGATCAATAGCTCTTTCTCCTACTCAACTTTATGCGCCTGTGCAGTTCAATGTACAATATTCAATGTACAAGGTTCCGCAACAAAGCTATAGACGTGAACTGCAACAGCCAAAGTGCTCTCTTAAGAGCACGACGCGGATGGTTGTTAGCATAATAGATGCGTTGTCAAGTCGTCCGGTGCGGTCACGCACGCTACGCAAAAGAGGAAAGCCGTTTCTGACTTTCCCCTCTGCATTTCGGTTAACTGACCATTATATAGATCTGTCTGTTATCAGTTGTCGTCAACATCTGTGTAGTCTGCGTTGTAAACGCCGTTATCGCTCTGGGGTGCCTGATTCTGCG
Organism: uncultured Clostridia bacterium; assembly: GCA_946186665.1. Taxonomy (GTDB): domain Bacteria; phylum Bacillota; class Clostridia; order Oscillospirales; family Acutalibacteraceae; genus UBA1213. Next base: position 5,958 of record CAMHOE010000034.1, read on the forward strand.
CTGCGCCCTGTGCGGCAGCATCCTGATACAGCTTCTCGGATACAGCATACATATCTCTCTGAAGCTCATCCTTGGCAGCCTGTATCTCATCCATGTTGTTTCTGGAAAGTGCAGACTTTACATTTGCCACCTTATTTGTGAGGTTCTCCTTGTCTGCATCAGAGATATGCTCGCCGTTTTCGCTGATAAGCTTCTCTACGGCATAAACGAGGTTCTCTGCATCGTTTCTTCTGTCAACCTCTTCCCTGCGCTTCTTATCCTCTGCTGCATACTGCTCTGCATCATGGATAGCCTTATCTATATCATCCTTGCTCATGTTGGTATTTGAAGTAATGGTGATATGCTGCTCTCTGCCTGTGCCGAGATCCTTAGCGGATACGTTAACAATACCGTTTGCGTCAATATCAAAGGTTACTTCTATCTGCGGAACACCTCTCATAGCAGGTGCGATACCGTCAAGCTTGAAGAGTCCGAGCTGCTTATTGTCTCTTGCGAACTCACGCTCACCCTGAAGCACGTTTACTTCAACCTGAGTCTGGTTATCAGCAGCAGTAGAGAAGATCTGGCTCTTCTTTGTGGGGATAGTTGTATTTCTCTCGATGATCTTTGTCATAACTCCGCCCTGAGTCTCAACGCCCAGTGAAAGAGGAGTAACGTCAAGAAGCAGAAGTCCCTGTACATCGCCGCCGAGAACGCCTGCCTGTATAGCAGCACCGATAGCAACACACTCATCAGGGTTGATGCCCTTGAAGGGATCCTTGCCGATAAGGCTCTTTACAGCTTCCTGTACAGCAGGAATTCTTGATGAACCGCCTACCATAAGAACCTTGTCTATCTCATTTATGCTCAGACCTGAATCTGACAGTGCCTGACGAACAGGACCCATTGTCTTTTCAACCAGATCAGAAGTAAGCTCATTGAACTTTGCTCTTGTAAGTGTGTAGTCAAGGTGCTTAGGACCTGTAGCATCTGCTGTGATGAAGGGGATGTTTATTTGTGCGGTAGTGATGCCTGAAAGCTCTATCTTAGCCTTCTCTGCCTCATCCTTAAGACGCTGCATAGCGGTCTTGTCGCCTGAAAGGTCGATACCTGTATCGCTCTTGAAGCTCTGTACCAGCCAGTCGATGATCTTCTGGTCGAAGTCGTCGCCGCCGAGACGGTTGTTACCTGCTGTTGCAAGAACCTCCTGAACGCCGTCGCCCATCTCGATGATAGATACGTCGAATGTACCGCCGCCGAGATCATATACCATTACCTTCTGATCATTTTCCTTATCTACGCCATAGGAAAGTGCAGCAGCTGTAGGCTCGTTGATGATACGCTTTACATCAAGACCTGCGATCTTGCCTGCGTCCTTTGTTGCCTGACGCTGAGAGTCTGTGAAGTATGCAGGAACTGTGATAACTGCCTGAGTTACAGGCTCGCCAAGATAAGCCTCTGCGTCCTTTTTGAGCTTTGTAAGGATCATTGCAGATATCTCCTGAGGAGTATATTCCTTAGAGTTTATCTTTACCTTATGTGATGTACCCATCTGTCTTTTGATAGAAGCGATAGTGTGGTCGGGGTTAGAAACTGCCTGACGCTTTGCTACCTGACCCACAAGTCTTTCGCCGTTCTTTGCGAAAGCCACTACAGAAGGTGTAGTTCTGGAGCCTTCTGCATTTGCGATAACTACAGGCTCACCGCCCTCGATAACTGCTACGCATGAGTTTGTTGTACCAAGATCAATACCTATTGTTTTTGCCATAATAATTTACCTCCGATTTTTATTGAATGTGGAATGTGGAAAGTGGAAAGTGGAATTGCAGTATGTTTTCGCTGCACGAAAACATATATATAGTAAGCATCCTATAGATCTGAAATCAAGATGCTAACCACTAATCACTAACCACTAATTACTAATCTGCTATCTGGACCATTGCATGGCGGATTATTCTGTCGCCTATCATATAGCCCTTCTGATATACTTCAACTATATGATCCTCTTCGATCTCAAGATCAGCTGCCCTTGAAATAGCATTGTGGAAATCCGGATCGAACTTATCGCCTCTCTCGCCGAAAGAAACAACATGAAGCTTTTCAAAAGCATTTTCCATCTTCTTGTGTATAAGCTCAAGCCCTTTCATGAACTCGTCCGGCACATCGGCATTTGACGCCATCGCAAGGTCAAAGTTATCCACGACCGGCAGAAATGCTTCTACTGCTGAAGCGACCGCATTGTCGTAGGTGGAAAGCTTCTCCTTTTCGGTGCGCTTGCGAAAGTTATCATACTCCGCTGCCATCCTGAGGAACTGATCCTTTTGTGAAGCAAGCTCCTCTTCTAATTTTTCCTTTTCTTTTACAAGAGCCTCTGTCTCTGCATCAAGTGCAGCAGCGGCATCTATCTGTTCTGCATCCACTGCCTCAACTCCCTTTTCTGATACCTTTTTTTCTTTTTCTCTTCCCGATCTTCTTTTAGACATACACACCCATCTCCTTGTCAATACGATCAAAGCTCAATAAGCTCCGAAAGCAATACACCGACAGAATCAGCAACATATTCAAGCGTTGAAATGATCTTCGGATAGTTCATCCTGATAGGTCCGATAAGAGCTATAGTGCCCGTACAGTGTCGGGAAGCGTTGTAATGTGCAGCAATAACACTGAGATTTACAAGAGCCGGATCTCCAAGCTCCGTGCCTATCAGCACCCCTGCCTTTGTGTCCGCATTGGAAATAAGCTTGTGAAGCTCCGCAGAATGACCTAAAAGCTCCATCACTCTTTTTCCGTCCGCAGAAGCAAGCTCCGGCATAGTGAACAGATTTGACTGTCCCTTTATCGCAACGCCTGTAGCGGACGCTTCTTTTGCTGCTTCATACACGGCAAGCAGCACATTCGGCATTATCATTGACGCCTCACCCAGCGAGACTGCTGTTGTCTGTATAAACGCAGGCGTCACCGAAGTGACCAACATACCTTCAAGCTTTTCGCTCATTGCATCCTCAAACGTATCCATAAGCGACTGCGTAAGGAGGAAGTCACATCTGAAAAGCTTTGTCTTGACCGAGCCTGTAGATGTAATAAGCACGACCATCGCAGTATAGATTCCGGTCTGAACAAATCTGATACGCTTTATAAACGCGCTGTCACCCGGAGGTGAAGCGGCAAGAGCGGCGCATCCTGTGACCCGTGACAAGACCTCAGCAGACTTTTCCAGAAGATGTTCCGGAGCATCCGCACTGTGATACAGAATATCGTTGATTGCAGACTGCTCATTTTTGCCAAGTGTTCCGGGCTTCATAAGATTGTCTATATACACCCTGTAGCCAAGCTCTGTAGGGACTCTGCCGGAAGAGGTATGTGTCTGTTCAAGCAGACCCAGAGCCGCAAGCTCCGCCATATCATTTCTTACGGTTGCTGACGAAACAGGAAAGCCGAGCATTCCGCAAAGAGCCTTTGACCCCACAGGGTCTCCTGTCTTTATATATGCCTCAACAACCGCTTCAAGAATTTTCATTTTTCTTTGAGTCGGTTCCATATCAGCCACCTCTCTGTTAGCACTCTCGTTAATCGAGTGCTAATCTATTAATAATTTACCATTATCTTTCCCAATTGTCAATACCCTATTCATATTTTTTCCGGCGGCGCAAAGCACCCCAAGGGCACTTTCTACGAGCGCCTGCATATTTCAATGTGCAATATTTCACAACAAAACTATAGACGTGTACAGTAAAAGCCAAAGTGCTCCCTTAGGAGCATGACGCGGACGGTACAGACAAAAGTAAATGCGTTCTAAGTAGTCCAGTGCGGTCACGCACACACATTTTTGTTGACATCCACAGATTTATGCTATATAATGAAGATACAAGGAGCTATCGGTAAACGGTCAGCCCCATAGGGTTATAGAAATAACCGCCGTTTGAAGCGTGAGGCGGTTATTTCTTTTTGCTGTTATGGAGAGATATAATCACGCTTGTCCATGCCGCAATGGCGATGGCAAGCTGAATAAGATCAGCCCATGTTATGTAATTATTCATTACACATCACTCCTCCTCCTAAAGAGTACGGAGTGAAACAAAAGAAATCTCGCTCCGCCTATTTAAAAAAAGACCGGAGCTGACCGTCTACCGTTTGATAGACTTCCTTGTATCCTCTTAATACCATCATATTATTGAAAATGTGTCAACAAATATTAAACCGTCCAACACACTCTTTACTGTTGTGTTGGACGGTCTTGTTTTGTAAGGGCAATTTACTTTTGCGCCGCAATTCCACTTTCCACTTTCCACATTCCACATTAAAACTATAGACGTAAACCGCAATAGCCAAAGTGCTCCCTATGGAGCACGACGCGGACGGTACAGACAAAAGCAGATGCGTTCTAAGTAGTCCAGTGCGGTCACGCACCGACGCGGACGGTACTATCATAAGTTGAGGCGTTGTTAAATCGTCCTGCGGGGTCACCCGCTTGTGTTGGACGGTCTTGTTTTGTAAGGGCAATTTATTTTTGCGCCGCAATTCCACATTCCACTTTCCACATTCCACATTTGTTCTTATGTATCCATAACAAAACATCGGGTTTATCCTATTTTTGCCAATCAAAGCTTTGCACTATTCATTGATTTTTGTGCAATAAGCATAAAAATCAAGTTATTTTTTTTATTTTTTGTTACTTTAATACTTTGTTTCTTTGTGCTATAATAGTAATGTTAAGCGGAGTGTCATAATTTTCCGCTTTTGTGGAGGATGTTATGACAAATTTTAAGGCGGCGATTTTTGACCTTGACGGTACAATGATAGACTCTATGTACGTCTGGGAAAAGGTGGATAAGAATTTTCTTACACAGAGGGGTATACCCGTAACAGCAGAATATACCGAAAAAATGCGCGGTCTGTTCTTTGAGCCTGCCGCTGAATATACAAAAAGAACTTACGGTCTGAAGGAAAGCACTCAGCAGATAATGCAGATATGGCTGGATATGGCAAGATATGAATACGAACATAACGTAAGGCTCAAGCCATATGTAAAGGAATATATTGACGCCCTTAAAAACAAAGGTGTGAAGCTTGGGCTTGCAACATCGTCAGACCCCTACCTTTTAGAGCCTGTCCTGAAAAGCAACAAGGTCGAGTCTTACTTTGATACCGTTTGCTATACATCTCAGGTGGGCAAAAACAAAAGCTTTCCCGATATCTACCTTTATACTGCAGAAAAGCTCGGTGTATCTCCGGATTCCTGCGTTGTGTTTGAGGATATACCTGAGGGAATAGACGGAGCCAACAAAGCAGGTATGTATACCGTTGCCGTTTATGACAAGGCTTCCGAAAATAATATCGGCTATCTGAAGAAAAAAGCCGACAGGTATATTTATGAATTCTCCGGAATGTTGGAGGAGATCACATGAGAAGAAACAGAATAGTATATTTCATTATCGCGGCTGTCCTGATGGCTGCCGGCTACGTTATACGATACATGGACCAGGGCCCTTCAATGGAAGGCAGCTTCATATTCATATCAATGGGTGTATACTTCCTTGCCGCTGTAATGTTCAGAAAAGCCGCCGCATGGGTCCTGTGCATCGTAGACCTGATAATAATGTTAGGCTTACAGTCCATGAGCAGGATGAACATAGACTGGTACAGCACATTCTACAAAAGCTACATCGGAAACATGATAATAGGCGGTCCCTTCACCACCAGAATAATCATCTACATAGTTATGGGCATCGCGCTTGGCACCATCCTTGAGATCCTCATCCGCCAATACAACTGCATCGGCATGGGGGACTGAAGCAGTGAATAGTGAATAGTGAATAGTGAATAACGAATAGTGAATAGTTGTCGTAACTCAACTTTCTTCCGGAAAGTCAGTTTGAAGTGCCGGAGGGTTCCTTCCTCTGAAACGGGAAGCTTTGGCTGTTTACGTTCAGGACTAAAAAATTTTTATACAATATCTGAAATTCGACCTTTTGGGGTCGAATTTTTCTTATGTTTTGAGATAGATTAACGGGAACATATTTTTACTCCCGTAAATACTAAAGACGTCTGCGCTTGCATGGACGGTAAGCGTCACTGTGTGGGTGCGCCTCCCTGTAAGTAAGCGGATGCAAAGGAGCAGGAAATGGCACGACCGAGAAAAGAAAATCTTGACTATTTTCCTTTTGACGTTGACTTTTTCCGGGACAAGAGAATAAAACGTCTCAGAGCTCGTTTCGGAGCAGACGGCATAGCGGTGTATCAATACATCCTCTGTGAGATCTATAACAATGGCTATTACATAGAGTATGATGAAGATTTAGTGCTTGATATCGCCGACTATTTCAATTGTTCCGAAGCAAAGACAACGCAGATAGTATCCTGCTTGTTCAATCGGTCACTGCTTGAATGTATACTTGTTGATCAGGTAAAGGTGATAACTGCCAAATCTGTCCAGCGGAGATATCAGGAAGCCAAAAAAGGCGCCAAGCGTGATATCACCGTAGATAAAGGGATCTGGCTTCTCAGCAAAGAGGAGACATATTCCTTTATAAAAGTGCGCTCTGACGAGAGTTCTTCCCGGAATAACGAGGGTTTTTCCGAGAAAAACAATAGTAAATCCGGAAAAAACGATACAAAGGAAAGTAAAGTAAAAGAAAGTAAAGTAAAGGAAAGTAAAGTGTGTATGAGCGGCTTTTCAATTCCGTGCAGGAACGGCAGCTTTGAACTTGACAAGAAATATTACACTGAGCTTACACACACGTACCCGAACATGAATATTGATGATTCTCTTAATGCTCTGATAACCTACCTTACCGCATACCCCGACAAACAGGGGCTGAAGTCCAGCATAAAGGCATATATCGCTATGTGGCTCAGGGATGATGACCTTAAGGGCAGGTATCGCAAGTCTGTTCCGGAATCATCCTGCGATATCTGCGGTTACGAAAGCACCAGCGTTATAGACGAATTTATACTTTGATCAACAAACCACACCTATAGAAATGTGGAACCAGAATTAATGAATACTGAAAACTTAAGACTTAAGAACGAATAATAGTGGTGCATTTTTACTAATGTAAAAACGAAATATAGTAAGTGCTGTAAAGATTTATGGCTCTCTCCGCTAAGTGGAAACCCCTTCGGCACATCAGCCACCTTCCCTGCATGTGAGGCTTTGGACTTTGGGCTTTGGGCTTTGAGCTTTGGGCTTTGAGCTTTAACTGACCACTATCTGATCCGGACTTTCAGAGCATAAAAAACTGCCGGAAGATATTCCCTTCCGGCAGAATTGTGTATTATTCAGTTATGCGCTGTGATGGTATTGTAAATTACTCTTCGTCATCGAGAAGTGCTTCATCGTCAGCATCTTCGTCATAGATCTCTTCATCAGCACCATCGTCATAGTCAGCATCGTCAAGGTCTGCATCATCAAGATCTGCATCGTCGAGGTCTGCGTCATCAAGATCTGCATCGTCAAGGTCAGCATCATCGAGGTCTGCATCGTCGAGGTCTGCATCGTCGAGGTCAGCGTCGTCAAGGTCTGCGTCATCAAGATCTGCATCGTCAAGGTCTGCATCGTCGAGGTCAGCGTCAACGTCAGCTTCTACGCCGATAACGTAAGTATCAACTGTACCGTCTGCCTTGCCTGCTGTTGCGGACTTTGAAAGGTTTGTGGCAGCCTGCTCAGCATCAAGAATGATGAGTGAGTAGTTTACATCGCTTCCGTTGAAGGAAAGAATGTATGTCTCGCCGTCAGCAACTGCTGTAAGACCGAATGAATCGGACTGACCCGTTACTGCGTCTGTAAACACATAGGGTTGGAGTACAGAACCGTCCTCAAGTGTCTGTGCCTCAGCAGCTACAGCTGTACCATACATTGAGCTGATATATTCATCGCCCTCTGAATCTGCCTGACCGAAGAGAATGACAACATGATCGTCATTTGTTGTAACGAAGAGTACAGACATATTGCTGTTCTCGCCTGTGCCGACACCTACAAATGCAGCCTCTATGTTTGCAGGGTCGATCTCAGCCCATGCAGGAGCACTTGCTGTTTCTTCAGTGCTTGCTTCTGCACTTGCTTCAGCGCTTGATTCAGCACTCTCTTCCTTGCTCTCCTCTTTGCTCTCTTCCTTGCTTTCTTCCTTGCTCTCTTCTGCGCTGCTCTCAGCTGCTGAAGAAGTTTTGGTTTCTGTTTTGCTTGATTCGGAGTTTCCGCCGCAGCCTGCAAAGCAGCAGATCATAGATGCTGCAAGAGCTACAACGAGAACCTTTGTAAGCTTTTTCATAATACGTTCTCCTTATTTTTTAAAGTACAAGGACGCATAATCATATCATCCGCCCCCTGCGAGAATATCATACCACAATCCGGTTACAAAAAACAATCATTAAAACTACAAATTCCATTAGTTGGTAAATCGTATTTTACAGCATTATGACGAAAAACGTACCAAAGTAGTGGTCAGTGGGAAGTGGTTAGTGATTAGTGGTAAGCCCCAAGCTCAAAGCCCCTCCCCTTTCAATAAGGAACCGCAAATCATATCGCACTTTCTATAAATTTGTTTTCGCTGCGGCGAAAACTCACCACTATTATTCATTTTTCAGTTTTAAGTCTTAAGTATTCATTAATTTCATTTGGTGACGTGTTTGATGAGTCCGCCGTCGGATATTATTTCCTGAATGAAGGGCGGGAACGGCTCTGCCTGGAATGTCTTGCCGGTGGTTATGTCTGTGATGACGCCTGTGTCGAAGTCAACGGAGACTTCATCGCCGGAGCTTATCTCCTTTGCGGCAGCGTCACATTCAAGAATGGGCAGACCAATGTTTATTGCGTTCCTGTAGAAAATACGCGCAAAGGTGGATGCGATAACACAGCTGATGCCGGACGCCTTTATAGCTATGGGAGCGTGCTCTCTTGATGAGCCGCAGCCAAAGTTTTTTTCAGCTACCATTATGTCGCCGTCCTTGACGTTCTTTGTGAAATCTATGTCTATATCCTCCATGCAGTGCTGTGCAAGCTCCTTGTGAGAGCTGGTGTTGAGATATCTTGCCGGTATGATAACGTCAGTGTCGACGTTGTCTCCGTACTTGTGAACTTTACCCTGAGCTTTCATTGATGTACTCTCCCTTCCTTAATTGCTGCCGATTTTTGCAGGGTCTGTGATGTAGCCCGTAACTGCGCTTGCCGCTGCAACGGCAGGACTTGCAAGATAAACTTCGCTCTCTACATGACCCATTCTGCCGACAAAGTTTCTGTTAGTGGTGGATATTGCACGTTCGCCCTGCGCAAGGATACCCATGTGTCCGCCGAGACATGGACCGCAGGTGGGAGTGGATACTACTGCCCCTGCTTCAATGAAGATGTCAAAAAGTCCCTCGTGCATTGCCTGAAGATATACACTCTGTGTTGCAGGGATGATGATGCACCTTACACCCTTTGCGACCTTCTGTCCTCTGAGGATATCCGCCGCCGCTCTCAGGTCGGAGATGCGTCCGTTGGTACATGAGCCGATAACACACTGGTCTATCTTTACCTCTGTCTGTCCTATCTCGTCAACAGTTCTTGCGTTTTCCGGAAGATGCGGGAATGATACTGTGGGACGGAGTGTGGAAAGGTCTATAGTGTAGGTTTCGTCATACTCTGCGTCCTCGTCTGCGGTGTATTCTACAGGCTCACCCTTGAATCTGTCCTTGATATACTCTCTTGTGATATCATCTACGGGGAATATTCCGTTCTTTGCGCCGGCTTCTATAGCCATGTTTGCGATACAAAGTCTGTCGTCAATGTTCAGGTACTTAATGCCGTCACCGAAAAATTCCATAGACCTGTAAAGCGCGCCGTCAACGCCTATCATGCCGATGATGTGCAGGATAATATCCTTGCCGCTGATATACTTTGCAGGCTTGTTTATAAGCACGAATTTAATAGCTGACGGAACCTTGAACCATGTCTTGCCGCTTATCATGCCTGCCGCCATATCTGTAGAGCCGACACCTGTGGAAAATGCTCCCAGTGCGCCGTATGTGCAGGTGTGAGAGTCCGCACCGATACACAGAGTTCCCGGACCTACAAGTCCCTTTTCCGGAAGAAGAGCATGTTCTATGCCCATCTGTCCCACATCAAAGAAGTTTTTGATGTCGTATTTGTCGGCAAAGCTCCTTACCTGCTTGCACTGTTCAGCCGCCTTGATATCCTTGTTCGGTGTAAAGTGGTCCATTACCATTGCTATCTTTGTGTTGTCAAAGACAGATGAAGCCTTACCGTCATTGAATACATTAATGGCAACAGGTGATGTGATATCGTTGCCGAGTACCATATCCAGTTTAGCTTCGATGAGCTGACCGGCTTTTACAGTTTCAAGTCCTGCATGAGCCGCCAGTATTTTTTGTGACATTGTCATTCCCATGATTTTTACCTCCTGATTTTATATTATCTCATTATCCCACATCCTCTTGCAAAAGAATGTAAACCATGCTACAATCAAAAAAATTAATGAATACTGAAAACTTAAGACTTAAGAATGAATAATAGTGGGTGCGTGACCGCACTGGACAACTTAACAACGCATCTGCTTCTAATAGAACCGTCCGCGTCGTGCTCCTAAGGGAGCACTTTGGCTGTTTCTGTACACGTCTGAGACTGCCGGATGGGAACCTCTCCGGCACATCAGCCACCTCCCCTGCATGGGAGACTTTGAGCTTTGGGCTTTGAGCTTTGAGCTAACCACTAATCACTAACCACTACTCACTAACCACTATCCACTAAAAAAGGAGGATTATGATATGGAAAACCCTAAACATTATATAGATAAATATTCGGATGGTCTGCCGGAAGGACTTTCTCAGGTGTTTGAGCAGATACCCTCAGTGCGTGTGTTTGAAAGAGACAGAATAATATATCGTCAAGGCGAAGATGCACAGTGCTTCTACTATCTAAAAAAGGGTCGTGTGAGAATTTTCATAACATCTGAAAACGGCGCAGAAAAAACTCTTTCAACCATAAGCAGAGGAGCGATACTCGGAGAAGCAGCATTCTTTGACGGTCAGCCCAGAGTGTCGTCCGCAAAAGCCGTTATAAGATGCGAGCTTGTACCGATAAATAAACAGATGCTTACGGACATCATAAAAAGTTCTCCGGAAACCGCTATGGAGCTTTTCAGGCTTCAGGCGCAGACTATACGTATGCTCTCCGCACAGGTGGACAGTATGACCTTCACTGACGCCAGATGCAGAATAGCAAGCTTTTTGCTGGGGTCGGTGCAGACTACGGGTGAGCGCAGGATAAAAACTACCCATGAAGAGATTGCAAGCGTTGTGGGAGTGTCAAGAGTTACTGTCAGCAAAATCGTCACAAAGCTTGCCGGAGAAGGAATAATAAGAACCGGATATGGAAGTATTATTGCGCAGGATATACAGAAGCTTGAAGATATTTGCAAGTGAGTGTTCACCGATCCACACTGTACAGGCGCATAAAGCTGAGCAGGAGAAGAAACTTTATGTTTTGAGAGTATAGCCGTAACAGCAGGCTCTTAGCCTGCGCCGGCGGATGGTGACAAGTGTCTGTCGGTTCAGCGCCGTCAATCGCGGACAGGAAAAGTTTTGGTCATATTGTCAAAGTGAGCTTTAGCGAACGCCAGCGCGAATCGGGTGCGCAAGCCTTGCGCCGGATATGGAAGTATTATTGTGGAGAATGTAGAGAAGCTTGAAGATATTTGCAAGTGAGTGTTCACTAAATTACGAGAATATAATACAAGTTGATATAAATATTTCTGATAATATCTTATAACTTTGTACCTTTATCACGTTGTTTTTTTTTATGAAATAAGGTATACTTAAAATAAGTATTATTATATGCAGGTACGAAAGAGGTATGGTATGAGCAGAAGATCATCTTTCGGTTACAGCTCCTATGGCTCCCACTCCTACAGGTCGGGCGGCTATAACAGCAGACGTAACCGGAATAACAGAAGGAAAAAGAAAATCGTCATTTCAATAATAGTTGTGCTTCTGGTTTTGGCGGCGGCGGCTTTTTGTATATGGTTCTTCCTACTGAATAAGGGTGAGGAAAAAACGCAGACTGATGAAAGCTCCGTTGTCAGCGAGACATCACAAGAGCCTGAGGAAAGCTCAAAGCCTGAAGAAAGCTCGGAGGAAAGCTCAGAGCAGGAAAGCTCCAAGCCGGACCTTGTGGGCTATAAGGACAATAATGTGTTCATCTACGACAAACAGGGATATGAGATGTTCTACGGCACTGAGGAAAGAGCTAAGGATTATGCCGCTGTTGTGTCCTCTGTCAAGAAAGCTGTAGGCAAGGATGTTACCGTCTATAATATGGTAGTTCCAACTCATGCGGCATTTGGTCTGCCGGATAAATACCTTGCAGAAATGAATGACGAAAAAGCAAATATCGAAAAGATATATTCTTCCTATACTGAGGATGTTATTCCTGTGGATGTGTACTCTGCTGAGGATAAGCACAAGAACGAGTATACATATTTCAAGACGGACAGCAACTGGACAGGTCTGGGCGCTTATTACGCTTATCAGGAATTCTGTAAAGCGTCAAAGTCAAAGGCAGTTGATATCAATTCTCTTTCAAAGGGAAATATCAGCGGTTTTGCAGGTTCGCTCTTTGTTGCAACAAAAACAGAGGAAAACCCGAGCGGCAATAAGGAGCTTGCACAAAACAGAGATACTGTTATCTACTACAATATGGGCGGTATAGCAAGCTGTACACTTCTTGAAAACGGCACTACCGAAGAAAAAGAAGTGGATATGATAGCCACCTTTGCAGAGGGCAGTAATGCTTACAGTGCGTTTATCTGGGGCAACAACCCTTACATGAGTGTCAAGACCACCCAGAAAACAGGCAAGAAGCTGTGCATTATAAAAGACTCCTACGGCTGTGCTCTTGCGCCGTTCACGACTGCAAACTATGATGAGGTATATATAGTAGACCCGCGCTACTACAGCGGCAATGTGGCAGACTACATCAAGAAAAACAAATTCACAGATGTCCTTATCATCAACAGTGTAATGAATGCCAATACGGAAGTGCGTCTCAGCGAAATTCAGTCTATCATTAAATGATTAGTGGTTAGCTCAAAGCCTCTCATGCAGGGGCGGCGGCTGATATGCCGGAGGGATTCCCATCCGGCAGTCTCAGACGTGTACAGAAACAGCCAAAGTGCTCCCTTAGGAGCACGACGCGGACGGTTCTATTAGAAGCAGATGCGTTGTTAAGTTGTCCAGTGCGGTCACGCACCCACTATTATTCATTTTTAAGTCTTAAGTCTTCAGTATTCATTAATTAAAAAAAGGGGGGTTGGTGTGCCGATGCTTGGGAAAAATGTAAGAATAGAGGTTTTCGGCACGCTTGCCGAAAAAAGATTGTATTCCGGTTTCATAACGGAAAAAGGTGTAAAGGATATGCGTCAGGTATATGTGATGACCGACCGTGAACTGAGCGGTACGGTGGAGTGTGTCGTTATTGCAATAGCGTCTGCTCAGAACAGAAGCCAGACAAGGCTTGTTGCGGCACCGCCTGATGAGATATTCTATGAGCCGGAAATATGCTCAAGACTTATGATGACAACTGTCAGGTTTGATAAAATGATATGTATGTATGAAAAATCCTGCGGCGCTGTTGTGTATCGTTATGCAGGAAGGGATATCGTAAAGATACTTCTTGTAAAGAACCACAACGGCAAGTGCTGGACTTTCCCGAAGGGGCATATCGAGAAGGACGAATCGGAAAAGCAGACGGCTCTCAGGGAGATAAAAGAGGAGACCGGACTTACTGTGACTATCGAACCGAATTTCAGACAGACGAGTGTTTACCGTCCCTTCGGCAAGATAAAGAAACAGGTGGTGTTCTTCCTTGCAAGGGCAAACGAAGCCGCAGTCAGCGTTCAGCAGAGCGAAATAGACTATTACAGATGGGTGACCATAGATGAAGCCATGAGACTGTGCAGTCACGAAAATGATACAAAAATTCTCCGTGAGGTGCGCAAAAGGCTTTTATAATTTTTTGATAACTTTGAAAATATTGGTGCATTGCTTATTCACTCGGGCAATGCGCCAATATTTAAATTAATGAATACTGGAAACCTATACAAATGTGAAATGTGGAAAGTGGAAAGTGGAATGGCGGTGTTTTTTTGCTAAAGCAAAAACATTGTATATAATGCTTGATTAGATAATAATAGTGTGGTATAATTGTTAGTGTGCTAACAATCCGCTTGCTAACAATTATATGTAATGTGGAATTTGGAAAGTGGAAAGTGGAATTATCGGGTGCGTGACCGCACAGGACGGCTTAACAACGTATCGGCTTTTTTCAAACCCGTCCGCGTCGTGCTCCCTGTGGAGCACTTTGGCTGCTGCAGTACACGTCTACGACTGCCCTTCAGAACCAAACCGCCCATAAGCGCACCGTAAGGGGCGTGTTGGGCGGAGAATCGCGGGCGGTGAATGGTTGGTCAGAATAACAGAGTGAGCTTTAGCGAACGCCAGCGCGAATCGGGAGTGCAGGCTCTGCACCGCGAATCGGGAGTGCAGGCTCTGCACGGGAGGGAAAAAATTGGATGACAGACGTATCGGCATGGAGATAAATAAGACTAATAATCTGCTGAGAAGAAGCTTTGCAAAAACGGACTTCAAACGACAGGTGGAAAAGGCTACAGGTAAGAATGGCTGGATTATCGGCTACCTCGCTGAACATCAGGGAGAAGATATATTTCAGAAGGATATCGAAACGACTTTCTCGCTCAGACGCTCTACAGTGTCAAGTATGGTAAAGCTTATGGAGAAAAAAGGTTATGTGCGGCGTGAGTCTGTTGAGCATGATGCAAGACTTAAAAAACTTGTGCTGACAGAAAAGGCTCTTGACGCTCATCAGCTTATGCTTGAGGAAATCAAAGAGAATGAACAGAAGCTTCGCAGAAATATTTCTGAGCATGAGCTTGATGTCTTTTTTTCTGTGCTGGAAAAAATCAGGAATAATATTGATGAGGAGGAATAAAACTGATGATAAAAACACTCGCTAAAAGTATTCGTGAATACAAGGTCGCTTCTATTATCACCCCTGTTTTTATAATATTTGAGGTGGTGCTTGAGGTGCTTATCCCCTATCTTATGGCTGACCTTATCGATAAGGGCGTGGATAAGGGCGATATGAACTACATTATAACAATGGGAGTTATACTTGCGTTTACTGCTTTTGTGTCCCTTGCCTTTGCGTGGCTTGCAGGTAAGTATGCGGCTGTGGCTTCCGCAGGCTTTGCAAAAAATCTCAGACATGATATGTTCTATAAGGTACAGAGCTTTTCGTTTTCCAATATCGATAAATTCTCTACATCAAGCCTTGTTACAAGAATGACCACCGATATCACCAATATCCAGAACGCATATCAGATGATACTGCGTATTGCGGTAAGAGCGCCATTCATGATGATATTCGCTATGATAATGTCATTTCAGGTGAATGCGGCACTGTCCACAATATTTCTTATAGCTATACCCATTATCGCCCTTGCGCTGGGCTTGATAATAAGATTTGCTCACCCTGTTTTTTCAAGAGTGTTCAAGACCTATGACAAGCTCAATAATGTTGTACAGGAAAATCTCTACGCTATAAGAGTTGTAAAGTCTTTTGTGCGTGAAGAGCATGAGGTGAAAAAATTCCAGAATATTTCCGAGAGTATTTACAAGGACTTTACAAAGGCGGAAAAAACAGTAGCTTTCAATATGCCTGTAATGCAGATATGTATATATGCCTGTATACTTCTTATCTCCTGGTTTGCCGCAAGGCTTATCGTTGCAGGAGATATGACTACCGGCGAGCTTACAAGTATGATGACTTATGTCATGCAGATACTTATGAGCCTTATGTTCATATCTATAGCAATGGTAATGATAACAATGTCAAAGGCTTCCGGCGAACGTATCGCTGAGGTGCTGAACGAAGAAATAGACCTTAAAAATGCCGAAGAACCTGCGGAGGAAATAAAGGACGGCAGTATCGTCTTTGAAAATGTCAGCTTCAGCTATGCTAAGGACAAGAACAAGCTTTGCCTGAAAAATGCGGACATAACTATAAACTCCGGCGAGACTGTGGGTATCATTGGCGGTACAGGTTCATCAAAGTCTACATTTGTACAGCTTATACCGAGACTTTATGATGTCACTGAGGGCAGAGTTCTCGTTGGCGGACGTGATGTAAGAGAGTACGATATTGAAAAGCTCAGGGACAGCGTGGCTATGGTACTGCAAAAGAATGTATTGTTCTCAGGCACTATAAAAGAAAACCTGAGATGGGGCGATGAAAACGCTCCGGACGAGGAGCTTGAAAGAGTCTGTAAGCTTGCCTGTGCAGATGAGTTTATTCAGCTTATGCCGGATAAGTACGATACATATATAGAGCAGGGCGGCACGAATGTATCAGGCGGTCAGCGGCAGAGACTCTGTATTGCGAGAGCGCTTCTTAAAAAGCCGAAGATACTGATACTTGACGACTCCACAAGTGCGGTCGATACAAAAACAGACGCTTCTATCCGCAAGGCATTCCTCGAGGAAATACCCGATACTACAAAGCTTATCATCGCACAAAGGATATCCTCTGTGCAGGATGCGGATAAGATAATAGTTCTTGACGGCGGCATGATAAACGCTGTGGGAACACATGAAGAGCTTCTGAACTCCAACAAGATATATCAGGAAGTCTATTATTCTCAGCAGAAAGGAAGTGCAGACGATGAGTAAGAAAAAGAAACAGGAATTTGCTCCGGAAAATATGAAAAACGGCGCGCCTTTTAAAAAGCCTGAACCTATGAAAACGACAAAGCGTCTGCTGAAGTATTTCGGAGAATATAAGCTTCGGTTTTTCTTTGTGCTTGTGTGTATCGTGATAAGCGCAGGCGCAGGTGTTGCAAGCTCCCTGTTTATACAGGTACTTATTGACAATTATATAACGCCGCTTCTCATTGCAAGTGAAAAGGATTTCAGCGGACTGCTGACCCTCATTATTGTAATGGCTGTACTGCTGTTTATGGGCGCACTTGCCACACTGCTTTACAACAGGATAATGGTCAGCATATCTCAGGGCATACAGAAAAAGATACGTGACCAGATGTTTGCCCATATGCAGACACTGCCGATAAAATACTTTGATACAAACGCTCACGGCGATATCATGAGCCGCTACACAAACGATACCGATACTCTCCGTCAGATGATGTCCATGAGCGTGCCGCAGATGTTTTCCTCTGCTATGACGATAATCACCGTCCTTGCGGCTATGATATACCTTAACATATATCTTACGATATTCGTGCTTCTTTTTGTCGGTGTGATGATGTTCATTACAAAGAAGATAACCGGCAACAGCGCAAAGTATTTCAGGACACAGCAAAAGGAGCTTGGAGAGGTAAACGGCTATATCGAGGAGATCATGAACGGACAGAAGGTCGTAAAGGTGTTCTGTCACGAGGAAAAGGCTAAGGAGGAGTTTGACAAAAAGAACGAAGCCCTCTGCAAAAGTGCCACCAGCGCAAATACCTATGTGAATATCCTCATGCCTGTTATGAACAATCTTGGAAACTTGCAGTATGTACTTATAGCTATAGTCGGCGGACTGCTTGCGATATACGGCGTGAGCGCAGTATCCATTGGTGTTATAGTATCCTTCCTTCAGCTTTCAAAGAGCTTTACCCGCCCCATAAGTGAGATATCCAACCAGTTCAATTCTGTAATAATGGCTCTTGCAGGTGCCGAGCGCATATTTGAGCTTATGGATGAAGAGAGTGAGCATGATGACGGTTATGTTACACTCGTCAACGCAAAATACGACAAGGATGATAACCTTACAGAAGCCGATGAGCGCACAGAGATGTGGGCATGGAAGCACCCTCACGGAGACGGTACTGTTACCTATACAAAGCTTTGCGGCGAGGTAGTAATGGACGGTGTGGATTTCGGCTATGTTCCGGAGAAAATCGTTCTGCATGATGTAAAGCTCTATGCCGAGCATGGACAGAAGGTAGCCTTTGTTGGTTCAACAGGTGCCGGAAAGACCACCATAACAAACCTTATAAACCGTTTCTACGACATTGCAGACGGCAAGATACGCTATGACGGAATAAACATAAACAAGATAAAGAAGCCTGACCTTCGCCGTTCACTTGGAATAGTTTTGCAGGATGTGCATTTGTTCACGGGAACTGTTATGGAGAATATCCGCTACGGAAAGCTTGACGCAACTGATGAAGAGTGTATAGCGGCGGCAAAGCTTGCCAATGCTCACGATTTCATAAGCAGACTTCCTGACGGCTACAACACTGTCATCACCGGAGACGGCGGACAGCTCTCTCAGGGACAGTGCCAGCTGATATCCATTGCAAGAGCCGCTGTAGCAGACCCGCCCGTCATGATACTTGATGAAGCGACCTCCAGCATAGACACCAGAACAGAAGCCCTTGTACAGAAGGGCATGGACGGACTGATGTACGGCAGGACGGTATTTATAATTGCCCACAGACTTTCCACCGTGCGCAACTCTGATGTGATAATGGTTCTGGAGCTTGGGCGCATAATCGAGCGCGGAAACCACGAACAGCTCATCGCAAAGAAGGGCAAATACTACCAGCTCTACACCGGCGCCTTCGAGATGTCCTGAGCGGGTGACCCCGCAGGACAACTTAACAACGCATCTGCTTTTACTTGAAGCGTCCGCGTCGCGCTCCTAAGGGAGCGCTTTGGCTATTGCGGCTCACGTCTATAGTTTTAATGTGGAAAGTGGAAAGTGGAATTGCTGTGCAAAAAAACAATTAATTACACTTAGAAAACAAGACCGTCCGACACAACAGTAAAGAGTGTGTTGGACGGTCTAATAATTGTTGACACATTTTTTATAATGTGATAGTATTGAAGATGTACAAGGATGTCTATCGTACGGTAGGCGGTCAGCTCCGGTCTTTTTCAAAAACAGACGGAGCGAATTTCTTTTGTATTGTTCACTCCGTACTCTTTTGGAGAAAGGAGTGGTGTGTAATGAATAGTTACATAACATGGTCTGATTTTATTCAGCTTGCCATTGCCGTTGCGGCATGGACAAGCGTGATTATATCTCTCCGTAACAGCAAAAAGAAATAACCGCCCAACAGCAAACGGATGCGGTTATTTCTTTAACCAGACCGTGAGCTGACCGTTTACCGATAGCTCCTTGTATCTTTATTATATAGCATAAA
>CAMHOE010000035.1 GCA_946186665.1 uncultured Clostridia bacterium
TCTTGCAAATCTATTCTGAAAAGTTCTTTCATTATGTTTCCTCCATAAAAACATAATAACCATAGTAAACGACAAAATGATTTTTACTTTGCTTTAATCCTACAAGCATGACTGCACAGCTGATGATTAAGAAAGTGAAAATAATAATGACGTTTACTATAAATTGTCTCGAGTAGATGTAGGGATTGTTCCCACACTCTTGACCATTATACCACACCCATACTGCCCACGGCTACCTTTTTTCGCAATTTATAAAAGAAAAAATCCCCGGCAGAGCATAACACCATATTGGTGCCGTACTCTGCCGGGGTTCATTATCTTTATTCATACAGTCCGGAACAAAAGCTCTGTTTCCTGCGGCTGTTTCTCGATTTCCTTCCTTGCAAGTTCAAGTGCTTCTATCCGCTTGAGCTCATCTGCCGCTTCTTCAAGTCCGAGGTGAGTATATACGTTCATGGTTACGCCAATGTCGCTGTGTCCCATCAGATATTGCAGGGTTTTCGGGTTCATGCCCGCCCGCGCCTGATTGCTGCAATAGGTATGGCGGCAGACATGGGGTGTGATGTTCGGCATCTGTATTTTATATATAGCATTGTAGCGATCGACCATGTTATTAAAGCGATGCTCCCAGTGCATTGCTACAAGCGGCATACCTTTATCGTCATAGAACAGGAAACCGCCGTAGCCGTCAATGAACTTCTCCACTGCCGGAGGTTCTCTGTCCTCGATTATCGCAGCAAAGCATTGTGCGACATCCTCTGTGATCGGCAGTTTTCTTGTGCCTGAGTTTGTCTTTGTTGATTCTACGATATACTTCATTTCGGAAGTACGCTGTAGCTGGTGGTCTATGTTGACAATTCTGTTTCCAAGGTCAATATCCTTGAGGGTCAGCCCGCAGAATTCTGATATACGCATACCTGTGTGGAACAGGATGTAAACGACCTCATAATATTTGCAGTAGCAGTTATCGTCATGTACGAATTTGAGGAATTGGCGCATCTGCTCACGGCTGATTGCTTCTCTTGTCACGCTGTCATTTACCACCACTCCGGCAAGCTGAAATCCGAATGGGTTTTTATTCAATATGTCATCATCGACAGCCATCTGAAAAGCAGGACGCAGAACACCACGAACAGTCTTAACGGTGCTGTATCCCTTTCCGGCATCCTGCAATCTGATAAGGAACAGCTTTGCATCGGATGTTTTGATGTGACCTATTTTCCTTTTTGCAAAGTCCTCCTGATTCAGAAGATTCCGCACAAAGTTGTAATTTGCTCTTGTGCTGGGCTTTACACCTGTTTTTGTTGAAAGATAACGCTCCACAAGCTCTATGACCGTCATGCTTTGCCTTGTAGGGTCCATCTGAGCATCAAGGTCGTAGCCGATCTGCTTTTCAAGCTCCCTCAGAGAAAGGCACGGCTTTTTTCCTGCCGGAAGTCTGTCGGTCGGCTCCAGTTTCCAGCTATAAACGAATTTTGCTTTGCCGTTGACATAATATTTGAATTGATATTTTCCGTCAGCCCTGATGGATTCCCCTGCACGGAGAACCCTTCGCTTTGAGTCCCTTCGCAAATTTCCTCTGATACCCATTATCTGCACCTCCTCAGTTCCGGGTGAGCATTCAAATACTTTTCAAAAGCAGTCTTGATGATCAGCCTTCTGCTTCCATAAAGAACAATAAAGCTGTGCTTTGATTTCTCCTGTAACAGACTGTAAAACTTCCTTCTGCTCAGACCGAAGTATTCTATTGCTTCTGTCGGATTCAAAATACTTTTGCTTTCTGGTGTTGCTTTTTTCATCTGTTCAAACCTCACTTTCTGCCGTTTGGCATAGTCTATATATCCCTCAAAAGGCAGAAAAAATCAACTACTTACGGCAAATAAAAGAAAACTATATCGTAGAAGTTTTGCAGATAAACTCCTCAAATTTTGTTCTTATTATGAGGTATCTGTTTCCGCAGAACACAGAAAAAGAGCCGAGATTATCTTCTGCAAGACGGCGCATTTTCTTTGTTCCGATATTGAAATACTCACCGGCTTCTTTAATGCTCAGGAGATATTTGTCACCTATCAGCATACCTGTATCTTTCTTTTTGATTTCGTTCATATATAATAACCTCCGTAAAATTTCGGCAGACACCCACAAAAAACATAAGTGCCTGCCTTATTCATATTACTGATTTTTCATCAGTTCATTGACCCTTGCCTGAACCTTGCTATAGTCATAACCGGCAGCAGTCAGCTTCAGTTTACGCTCATCTCCGGCAGACCATTTGCCCTGAATTACCTCTTTTGCAATCTCATCTACCGTCTTGAGCTTCGGCTTTGACATAAGCTCGTTAACTCTTTTCTGAACCGCATTGTAATCATAGCCCGCCGCAATCAGCTTTTGCTTACGCTCCTCCCCGGCAGACCACTTTCCGGCAATAACCTCTTTTGCAAGTTCGTCAAAAGACTTCTTTGCAGAAGTGTTTGATGTTCCGGTTGCAGTAGTCTTGACTGTTGATGCCTTCTTCACTCCTGCCTTGCGATAACCGTTATAGCCCTCAGCCTTTACAATGATGGGATAATTGGTATAGCAGTAATTCATATCGACATTACCGTTGATACCGTTTACTCTGCCCTCATCAGAATACTGCCAGATACCGTACTTATTTGCTGTGTAGGTGCAGCGGTAGTTATACTGTGCTACCCACAGCGCATATTTGCCTGCTACACTGTTTGAAACATAATTGTTCAGGTAATATGTAGAGCAGTACAGTCCGGCAAGATAGCCGTGCTTTTCAAGCTCTCCGCAGAATGCTTTAATGACGCTGTCGCAGAAGTTTTTGCCCTTTGCAAACTGGCTCTGCTCCTCAAGGTCGAAGTAAATCGGATATTCAAACTTCTTTCCCTTGATGACCTCCATACAAGCCTTTGATTCTCTCACGGCATCTTCGGCACTGTCTGCATACGAATACCAATAGGCACCCACATCAAGCCCGGCAGCTTTTGCTGCATTGTAATTCTGCTCGAAACAGTTGTCCTTCTGACTTGTTTCTCTGCCATAGCCGGCGCGGATAATGACAAAATCAATACCGCTTGCCTTTACCTTGCCGAAGTTGATATTGCCCTGCCATGTTGATACATCAATTCCTTTGATCATATTATTTGCCCTCCTTGTTATCTCTGTCGTGCAGCTGTACTAAGATTTCCTTGAGCTTTTTCGGTATCGGTAATCCCAGATGAGCTGCGTTTTCCAATAGTGATACACCTTCGTTTGAAAGATAGAAAAATATCACCGCCGTCCTGAGTACGCTGCCTGTGCCGATGACCTGCACATCGATGATGTTTGCTACACCAACGAGTGTAAATATCAGCACTTTTCGACAGATACCCTTGAATCCGATCTTACTGTTTAGCCTCTTGTCACTGACGGCGCACATCAAGCCGGTGATATAATCTATGGCAGCAAAAGCGACAAGTGCAATAAGCAGACCGTCACAGCCACCGAGAAAATATCCAAGCCAGCCGCCCAATACAGTGAAGATAAGCTGAATAGTGTACCAGAATTCTTTCATAAGCATCACGCTCCTTTCCGATAAAAATATATATGAAAAAAGCGACAGATAACTGCCGCCTGATTCCGAAAGTAGTATAATTGTTTTCAGAAAAAGAATGTGCTCCAAAAGTACATAGAAAGAGCGTCATTCTTCCTGAATCGTATATGTTATTTTCATTGTCTTGTCTGCTGTTTTGATTACCGATGTTTTCAGATTGTTTATTGTCACAAGATACGGTGTCCACAGAAATAAATTCTGCCTTGTAGAGTTTGCATAATAACCGCCGTAGCTGAACAGATACGGACCGTATTGGAATAGGGGTGTGCTTGTATAAGTCCACTGCGCTGCGTTTGCCTTTCGGAACACCTTGTCCTCTGTGTTTATTCTGAAATCAGAACCTACTACCCAATCACCTAAATTTGCAAGATACATTGAACCACTGCGGTAGTAATCATCGTTACAGCTGTAATTTGTTGCAGATCCGAGAGGAATTTCCTTGATATCCGCAGCGTTATCAATATTGATCTTATACACCTTCGTCTTATCATAGGACACCATATAAAGATAACCGTTCATCAAGACGCTTTGGACATTCCTCTGAGGATTTCCGTTATAGCCGCCGTGATAGCCGACAGCCTGACAAGTCACACCGTTCAGTGTCATTCTTTCTTCTGTGAATGAAAAGTCCGACTTGTTGATTTTTATCTTTATAATGCTTGCGTTTCCGCTTTTATTATTTCCACCCCAAAATCCATACCAATAACCATCCTTGCCATCAAAGAAATCATAAGCTCCTTCGTTACTGCTTGGATTGCTCATAACAAACATTGTCGGGTTCAGCTTTACCTCTGACAGCACATCGTAATTTGTACCAAGCATAGTGTCGTTAAGACCAACAGATGTAAAGCTCGCTCTTATCTTCTGAATAATTAGCTCGTTATTTGTATTCAATCCGATAGTCCATAGGAAGTTATGTTCCGGGTCTATCTCCACGGCATTTATATAAGCGGTTCTCGCTTGTCCACTGCTGTTGGCATTGCGGGAGCGCATAACCCATATTGCGCCCGTGCCGTTATATCCGTCACCCATATATCCTACCCCTGCCCATTTATGGGTCAGAGCTACACAGGAGATCGTGCCGTTTGCCTGAGAGGTTGTAAAATCCCACACAAATTTGTACCCGTGATCAAGCTTCTTCGTTTCTGTCAGATTCATACTCCCACGCATAACATTCGTAGTAGCGTTAACATCATTAGACGCATAGCCGACACAGGGATTTGCTGACGGAGCATAATACTTATCGGGATCTTCCTCTATGGTATCAGAGAAAAGCAAAATACCTCCGATGGCATTTTTGCAAAGCGGCAGCATATTTTCGTTAAGATCGTTTGTGTTGCCCTCAATAGTAAACAGCATACCGTTGATATTGTGGCTGAAAAAATCCGCCATTGCATTGGTGACAAGGTTGGTTTCGGTATATTTTTCTTTTGTTCCTGTTCTGATATCTGTCAATTCAATTTCCGTAATTCCTTTCAAAAAATCACCTCTTTAGTTCAGATAATGAACGGTTATTTTATTTACAAAACCGCCCTCACGCAAAGCGAATCTGATCTTATACTGCTTATCCGCCGCAGCTTCATTCCAGGCATCAGTACCTATAACCTTTACAGATTCACGATTCATACCGCTTGTTTCTTCGGATAACACCATCCATCTGCCGTCTGTGTATGCCTTCCAAGTTATACCGCCGTCAAAGGAAAAGGCGAAAAGTGTGTTATCATCAGAATCAATCTCCACGCTTTCAATGCCTAAAATCGTGCTATCGTTCATTTCTGTGTTTTTTGAATAAACAAGCTGAACAGGAGGAATGGCACTTATTTTCGCACTGATCGGCGGCAGGTCAATATCTGCATCTTGCCAATGATACAGCGTTGGATTGACAAGCCAGGAGATAATAACATCCCTCGGAAAATCATCAAATCTGTACTGTCTGAAAGCTGATGCAGAAAGACGAGTTACAGGCACTTCTTCAAGGTATGATTCAGTATCAAAGATCAGACTTTCATCCTCATAGGAGAATTTACCGTAACCGTTATTCAGATAGGTGCTTTCTGATATGGTGTTATAAAAGCAAGCTCGCACATTTTCATCAACACAGGGTAAGAGGTGCAGCTTTTGCTCCTCACCTTGCCACAGGTCTATGCCATAAACAGTCCCTCGGAAATATCGACTGTCGAGCTTCTCTGCTGTGTTTATCGTCCCGATAACAAACTCACAGGCAGAAGTAAAAACGGATTCCTCAAAGGTCATTATTGCTATACCATCACGCTTCAATCCCTCTGCTGATAATTCCAATGTCAACGGAACATCGTTATAATCGTCAACTTCTTCTGTTAAGCTCTGGTTTCCGTAAACACAGGTTATATGTTTACTATCCGTCAGAAATACTCCGAACATATCCGTTTTGTCTGTCGTTCTTGCACCGAAAAGAGCAGCATTGCCAAATGTAGTTGTTTTGAAGGATACTGATATTCTCATATCATTTCCGGGCATAAGCCCTGTGCGAATACACTGTCCACGGTTAAAGATAATTGAATCCACGAAGGCTTTATTGTGCATCAGCCGATAAAATTTGCCATCCTTGTCAGAAAGCAGATACTTGCTGTCAAAGGGCGGCATAAGATCGATAAGCTTGTATTCAATATCAAACTGCTTTCCGTTTTCATCCTTATGATAAAAGGTGATGTACTGCTGCTGTGTTACTGCAACAGCAAAGTCCTTGTTTGTGCTGCCATTGATACGATTACTTCCGAGATAACCAGCGGCATTAGGAGCTTTGATGATATTCAGCAGCATATCTCCTGTGTCAAAGAAAAACCACTCATAATAGAGACGCACATCCTCCGAGGTGTTATTATACTGAGCATAGCCTTCCCAGCGGAGCTTCAGAAATTTATATGTGCCGTAAATTTCTCCCTCCTCACGGTAAAAGCTGTACATTGCAGCGTCACGGCGGCAGACAAGAAGATGCTCGGCATTAGCACCAAGCCCTATAAAGCTGTTTCCGCTGACGAAAATATTTGATATAAGAGTGTTATTGAATTTGAACCAGTCCACACCCACAAACTGCATAACATCATCATCGTGACGGCTGTTATTAACAAGGCACTCCATATTTTCTCTGTTGCCCATCATATCTTCAAGAGAGTTATAGTTTGCCACTTCTCATCACCTCCAGACTGTCAATTCTCGCAAACTGTGCTGTGTTTATATCGATACGACTCATCCTGCCTTCATCGATAGGCACTTCGAAATTCGTAAAGCTGTAATCGGTCTGGAATTCAAAGGTAGTTTCAGACCTTACATAGTCACGGTTAAATGTCATTTCATTTCTGTCGGCTGGCTCTATAATTTCTGTAACAATTACCGGGTTCATCTGCGGCTCTGCGATAAAGCGGAGTGCTGTCAATCGACCGAATCGTGCAGGAGTGAAGGTATCCACAAGTCCTATCGGTTCCGGTACTTCTGTGTAAGGCTCAACAATATCGACTGCTTTTCTGAAATCCAGACTTCCGACATCAGCAACGGGTACAAACTTCTCCTCAAAGGACAGACGGCCGTCCCATACATTTCCGGCACTGAGTCCCTGACCGCTGATCGTACATAGAGCCTGCATACGGTCAATAAAGCCGGAGCCGTTTGTTACGGACAGGCGCACCTTAAAAGTATTGTAGGCATTAGCATCCAGCTGTGAAATCGGATAATACAGGTTCAGAATATGCTTGCCGCTTTGCCAGGTTTCAATCGGATAGTAGGTATTTATGACATTATCATTTATCACATAGGTCACTTTCAGCGTTGCCCTGCCATCCTCATTCCACGAAACGGAAACATCCTGATCATTCAGTTTACCGCTTGCCGTTTTCTGCACCTCGTTAGCAGTTATATCAATAAGGATACTGCCGTGAAACTCTGCATCTGTATCATCCTGAGATGCAAATTCAAGACTGACTATCTCCGCATCATTTTCGCCGACAGTAAACGGAGAAGAATTCATATACGAGTGAACGGTTATTTTGCCTACCTCCACAGAATTAAGCAAGCCTGCGATATTCTTATCATTCTTGCTTTTCGCCTGTGATAATCGGGGGTTTTTGCCGACACATTTCAGCGTTGTTTTACCGTTGATCTTTACTGTCATTCCGGTAATAGCAGCTATCTGCGTATCGTCAGCGTGACCGCCTGAAAAGGATATGACATCTCCGATATCAAGTGCCGGATTGCCGATCGTTTCTGAATCGAAGGGTACATACCGGACCTTTGAGATGTCGTTCAGAATATTTCTAATTATCTTTTCTCTTGTATCTTTCAACCCAAACTGCAAAAGCGGATTGACACCAAGATTCATTGTCAGTCCATCATCAGGAGTGAGTGCGTAGTATTCAGCAGTAGTCGTTTTCTGATTAGTGGAGTTGACCGCAGTATATCTTGTAATGAAATCAGAAAAGCTGCTCGAAAATCGCTGCTTATCCGACACCTGCATTATGGGAGTGTTTCCGTATTTTCGCAGCTCAAGCTGTCCTTGACGGTTTATCTGACAATAGCAGCCTAAAACCTGTGCAGTATAGAAAATCAGATCACGCCAGCTTTCAATATCATTTTCGCCGTAAATACCGTAAATAAACTTTCCGTTAGGCATAGCTTCAATATCTGCTCTGGTGTGTGCGAAAGGCACTCTACAATTCTCACAGGCAAGAGAGAAAAAGTCAAAAGGAGTACCGCTTGACAAAGTATTGCGGAAGTTTTTCTCAAAATTCAGCATACAGTCATACGCTTTTATTTCAAGCGTTTTTATGCTCCTGTTTGCTTCGCTTATCTCAAATATCCCCATCGGTACTTCTTCATATTTGCCGTCGACATCCAGATGAAATGATAGCGTTATCGTGCCATCCTCCAAGCTGTATCGGTCAATATCGGTGAAAAGAGATATACCCATCTCGGCAGCATAAACTGTACCAAGCTCTATCTCTGTATTTCCACAGCATTGACGGGTAATATATCCGCTGCCCTTGACAATATCTTTGTTTTCAAAGGTGTACTTTTGTCCTTTTTTCGTTGTGATTTCACCAGTCCAGAAATAACTTCTACTGTTGCTCTGGATAGCTTTTATGAAATCATCTGATACAGGGTACATTGGTTCACTCCTCCCATATGAGATTTTTAATATTCTTTCAGCGTGAAATCCACAGTCCACAAGCCCTTATAGCTCGTATCCTGTTCCAACTTCGCCCTGAATTCATCAATATACATTTCAGTTTCCTTAAGCGACAAGCTGTCTGTATCAAAATATTGCACTGTCAGCTTGTTTTGTTTAGAATATGCCGTGAGCTTTTTAAGCCACAAAACCGTTACCGTAAATGAAACGGAAATATCCACAACACCATGACGCACAACATCGCGCTGTCTTGTTCCGGCTTCTGTTTCACCGCCGGAATCCGATTCAACGGAGGAAAGCGACAGGTCGTAGGAATCAGGATACGGCAGTAATTCACCGTTTATTTTCAGATATTCTGTAAATGCCATACTACCTTCCTCCGCTTCTCAGATTTGCTCTTTGCTGTGCGTTGACGATTATTTCATCGAGCATAGTGCCGCCGACATACACCGGAATAACGATGTCACCGTTACCGCCCATTGTGCCGCCTTTAGGGAAAGCCCCTTTTATCGCAGCTATCAGTTCAGTAAGGTCAGTCTGAGATACACCGCCATCTGAAGCAGTAGCTGTGACTTCTGCATGAGGACTGACGACCATATCTGCAGATACATTTTTCATTGCCGATTTTATCATTCCACGACTATTTTCTATACCTTTAGCAAGACCTTTCATAAAGTCGGGCATCCAACTTTCATAATCGGTAAGTGGACCTTCGTCCGGCACGGAAAAGTGCAGGAACGATCTGATCTTATCAGCTACGCTCGACACAGCATTCCCAACCGCACCGATGCAGCTTTTAATACCGTTTACGATACCCATAACCATATCCTTGCCCCAGTTAAAAGCCTGAGATGCAAGCCCTGTGATATGGTCTTTGACATTTGCGAAACCGTTCTTGACTGCATTGAAAATATTTGACATAGTGTTTTTAATGCCGGAAAAGATGTTATTGAAAGCTGTAGAAACAGTGCTTTTGATATTATTGACATCACCCGATACGAGCGACTTTATTACATTCCAGACATTCGTCAAAACATTTTTGATATTGTCCATGATGGAAGTAATGATCGTTTTTATCGTATTGAAAACAGAGGATATAACACCCTTTATCGCATTGACAACCGAGGTAACAGCATTTTTTATGGTGTTCCACGCATTAGTGATAAATGTCTGAATTCCAGTTACGATTGTCGTAATAACCGTCTTTATCGTATTCCACACGGCAGAAATAACTGTGTGGATGGCGTTCATCACGGTAGTAATAACCGTTTTGATCGCATTCCAAGCTGTAGTCAGGAAGGTCTTTATAGCATTAACGACCGTCATAAATGTGTTTTTAATGGTGTTCCAGATCGTAGTGAAAAAGGTAGAGATCGCAGTCCATACCGTCACTGCGGCTGTTTTTATACCGTTCAGGATGCCATTGAAAAAGGTGCAGATGTTATTCCAGATATTACTGAAAAACTCGCTGACACCGTTCCAAAGATCATCCCACGATATGCCGAACCAACTTAGGAATACCTCAAATATGCCTTTCAGCACATTGAGAATATTCTTGATATTGTTGACAAGGAAGTTCCATGCAGCCATAAATATGCCCTTGACACCTTCCCAGACCTGCTCCCAGTTGCCGGTGAAGATACCGATAAAGATATCCAGTATTGCTGTTATCATATCAAGAGAATAAGAGAGCATATTGCTTATGTATTGGAAAGCACCCTCCAGCACAGGAGCAAGGAAGGAACACACAGTATCCCATACTGCCATTATGACTTCGCCTATATCTTTGAAGTTAAAGCCCAAAGCATTGAGTCTGTCAACTATACCCTGAAAAAACTCCTGAAATTTTCCTACGATGCCGTTCCATATCTCCGTCATAGCGTTACGGAAATCTTCATTCGTATTCCAGAGATAAATAAATGCTGCCACAAGTGCAGCAACAGCGGCTATGACTAAACCGATAGGGTTTGTAAGAAGTCCGGCTAAATTCAGCCCGGATAATGCACCCTTGACGGCAGTTATTGCACCAGATATTTTCGGAACAAGCGTCATTATCGTTCCCACGGAAGATATTACTTTGCCGATAACGATTAGTGCCGGACCTATCGCAGCCACAATTAAACCGATAGTGACGATCGTCTTTTTTGTACCCTCGTCCATACCGTTCAGCTTATCCACAAGTCCCTGAATCCAGGAAACGATTTGTCTGATCGCAGGCATAAGAATATCACCGAAGGAGATAGCAAGTTCTTGAAGCTGTGACTTAAGAATAGTGATCTGACCTTCAAGATTGTTCTGCATCGTTTCAGCCATATCTCCGGCTTTGCCGTCACAATTTGTAATAGCTGTGTTCAGCTTTTCAATATCGGAGGGTGCAGCATTCATCAAAGCAAGGAAACCACTCATCGCATTTTTACCGACCAGAGCTTGTGCGTTGGCGGCTTTTTCCGATTCTGACATTTGCCCGAAAGCAACACGGCAGTCGGCAAGAATGTCGTTGAGCGACCGCATTGAGCCATCCTGATTGGTAGTCTGGATAGTCATAGAACCGAACGCATTACCTGTCAGCTTAACATCCTTTGAAAGATTGTTCATAATGGAGCGTAAAGCTGTACCAGCCTGAGATGACTTGATACCTGCGTTGCCCATCAGACCGATAGCCTCCGCTGTGTCCTCTGCGGAAAATCCTAATGCTCCGGCGATAGGTGCACAGTATTTGAATGTTTCACCCATCATAGAAACATTTGTGTTTGCGTTGGAACTTGCTGCCGCCAGAATGTCAGCAAAATGTCCTGAATCATCAGCGGACAATCCGAAAGCCGTAAGTGCGTCAGTAACAATGTCGGAGGTGGTCGCCAAATCCTCACCTGATGCAGCCGCAAGGTTCATAATACCCTCGATGCCGCAGAGCATATCTTCAGTTTTCCAGCCAGCCATCGCCATGTACTCGAAGGCGGACGCAGCCTCGGTTGCTGAAAACTTTGTCTTCGCACCCATCTCACGAGCCTTTGCACGGAGAGCATCAAAGTCTTTTCCTGTTGCTCCTGATATTGCCGATACCTTGCTCATTTCTGAATCAAAATCGGATGCTGTTTTGACAGCTGCCGTACCCAGTCCGGTAATAGCGATAGTTGCCGGGAGCATTTTTTGACCGACATTCGAGATATTGTTACCGAGTGTTTTCAGCTTTTCGCCTTTGGCTGCTATTTTCTGAACAGCCGTTGCAGACTGATTAGCAGCAGTTTCGAGCTTCTTTAATTCCTGCTCCGTTTCTACAATTTCACGCTGTAGGGCATCATACTGTTCTTTGGAAATATCTCCGGCAGCGAGTGCTTTATCAGCCTGCTCAGCGGCAGTTTTCAGCGTTTCAAGTCTTTGTTTGGTCTGACCTACTGCGTCACCGAGCAGCTTATGCTTCTGTGCCAAAAGCTCTGTATTTCCGGGGTCTAACTTTAGCAGCTTATTGACATCCCGAAGCTGTGTCTGGGTGCTTTTTATGGAGCTATCAACATTTTTCAGAGCTTTCGATAATTTAGTGGTATCTCCGCCGATCTCGACAGTAATTCCTTTTATTCTGTTAGCCATCGGGTGTCACTTCCTTCTATTCTGTATTAAAACGCATCATAATCCGCCTGACCGGCTACCTCGGAATACCCGTTATAATCATCATTCCTGCTCTCGATAAACATATCGTTGACTAATCCAATCGTAAGCAGATCAAGATCACGAATAGATAAGCCAAGCTGTACGCATCGGAGCAGGAAAAGGGGTGTCGTCATTTCCCGGTCAGTAGCTCTAAGTTTTTTTTAGACTGTACTGTGGTTTGAACATTCAGTCCCCACAGCTCTATCAGCTTAGGCAGAACCTGATAAATAGAAAATGTATTGAAGTTATCAAGCCATTCCTCGGGAGTATCCGGGATAGATGAATCGGCGTGTTTAGCCATAATAAAAGCTATATTTTCAAACATCTCCAGAGAAAACAGATCAAGGTTACTGCTGCCTTCATCCTGATTGCCGAGGGATTTTTCCAGAGCAGAAAGGTCACGGTAAATATCTCTGTGAAAACGCATTCTGTATATTCTCGGAATGGCGGCGGATGCACGGAATTTAACCGGCTGTCCGTCTATTTCAATAGTCTGTGTCATGCTCATTCGTCACACCTCCTCAGTCCTGCATAGCAATAAACTCCGCTTCACCGCCGATAACGGCATTAGGCAGATACACCTCGCTGTACCAGTTGAGATATACTTCGTCATTGGTATCATCCCCGGTTTTTGCTTTAACAAGGCCGTTGCCAAGCGGAGCAGCCTTTATTGTCAGCTTCTCTGTTTTAACCTCGATCTCATCCTCGTTGGTCTGTGATTCAATAGTAGGTCTGCTTGCAGAGCAGTAATACATTACATGACGGATCTTTCGCACGTCTCCGTCAAACTCAAAGAGGAGCGCAAAATTTTCTGTCTCTACATTTGAGTTTTCGATAAGCACACCGTTGTTGTCAATAGTTTCCTTCAGAACATCCCTGCGGAAGCTCTCCGGGATAAGGGCAAGTTCCAAGTCCCCTTCATATCCCATGTTGTTGCTTATCGTGTAATAGGCGTACCCATCTGCGTAGAAATTGTTAGGTTCTCCGTTCGGATCGAGTGACAAAGATACCGCACCGGGCATCGGCACAGGTGTTTCAAAGGTCGCTGTCCCGTCAGGATTAAGCTTAACGACTGCGTAATGCACATTGCAGATATTGAATTTGACTTTATTCTTTTTATTCGGCATTATCGGTTCCCCCAATCTCATATGAATACATCACCTCGTACAGCTTTTCGCTGTCTATCCAGACTTCGGACTTGTTGTAGAAGATATTGTAGCGGTCAAGCACTTCTTCAACTTTTAGTTCAAGCTCCGTGTTTTTGAAGTCTGTATATAGTTCGATATGTACATCGTTGATTTTATAATAAACTCTGCCGTCAGCAGCAAAATTGTCACTGTTCGGCAGAAGATAACAGATAAAAGGCGGATTCGGACTTTGTCTCGCCTGCCGGCTCGGTCGGGACTTCTCAGCCTGTGGCTGAGAGGTGTCCACTGGACACCCGTCCCCTTCTGCAAAGTGATGATATGCATAGGGCAGTCCGATCTCGTTTAATATTGATATTATTTTGTCCATAGCATCACCCTTTCAAAGCCCTTTCTATCGCTTTTTCAAGCCCTTCAACGCCATGCTCCTCAGCAGGTGCAATATGAGGCTGTGCTTTTGCTCTGCCGCCGCCACGGAGAGCATGACCATATTCCAAAAGATGTGCAAGCTGATATCTGTTTTTTGAATGAACAACGACCTCCAGTTTTTCAGAGGATTCCTTCATTTTCTTAACAGCCCAGCTTTTTGCATAAGCACCGGTATCCTTCGGAGCATTGGCTTGTATCTCACTGCGGACTTCGTTTCCGGCTTTTCTGACTGCCTTCTTCATATCGGATGTGGCAAGTTTGGAATACTCGGTCAGTCCCTTCATGACCTCACCCGCAAGCTCCTCAATTTTTACAGTTTTGCTCATGCTATCGCCGTGCCTTTCTGCAGCGGAACTTGATGCATTTCTTTTTGTAGTTCATATGGTCAATAGAAACGATGTCATAGATCTCGTTCTTGAACATAATGCGGTAGCCTGTAGTGCTGACAGTCGCCGCCAGAGCGCACCAACGGACAGTAAAGGAAATATCCGTATTCTCAACAGTTGTCCCCGCCACAGCCGTTTCCTTGCCGCTCTCGCCGCCAATGGTCGCATAGCAGGAAAACTCATCATTCCAGCTGCTCATATGGTTTCCGATACGGTCGGTCAGGATAACATTTCTCTGAAAGGTTATTCTTTCGTTAAGCAATGATATCTGCATTAAAATTCCTCCTTCCTGTTGCCGGAAAGCAAGGCTCTGAGTGAAATCGTCAGAGCCTTGTAATCAGCTTCTTCTCTGTGTTCGTAAAAATATGCGATTGCATAAAGCACCGCTATTTTTGCATTCTTTGCGCTTTTAAGGATCGTCTTATCATCTGTGCGCAGAATGTCCAGACAAAGCGCCTCCGCAGCATAAATGTAGCTGCGGATAAGCGAATCGTCATCGTTATGATCTACCCGAAGAAATTTTTTTACTTCCTTAAGAGATACAGTCATTCGATCACCTCATCAGGGCTTAGTCACCTTTCCGGTAGTGCCGCCGATTATCAGTATCTGCACGGCTTCGGGAAGAACAAGCTTTCCGTCAACACGCTCTTTTGCGACAAAGCCGACCATATCATTTCCTGCGAAAAGCTCAGTCAGCTTTTTGAAAGAACGGGTACCTCTGTCGCCGATATTGTAATAGCTGTAATCACCAAATGAGATCATATTGGTCGGAGCATACTCGGAAGTATAGACAGGGTATCCCGCCAGTCTTTCCGGCTCGCCGTCCTTAAAGGACTGCTGCCACAGATACTGTCCTTCGGAATCCTTAAGGGTGCGGACGGTTGCCAGTATCTTATCGTTCATAATGAACGCTGCCTTCTTACGGTACGGACGCTTAAGGGCATACACAAGGTTTATAATGTCATCACCCTTGAGCGTTGTGGTCGTTGCTGAAATAACACCGCCGCCCGTTGTAGCAAAAATACCTGTCGGCTTCCCTCTGCCGTTGCCGTTAAGAAAAGCGTCCTCCTCGGCATTTGCAAGCGCCTTGCCAAACTGTGTGATTATGTAGTTTTCAAGACCGAAAGAATTGTCATACAGAAGCTCCTCGGTGACCTTGATAGCGACATGAAGCTTATGTGCGTCAAGGAGTATCTGGTCAAATGTTGCGTCACCCCATACAAGAGCTTCGCCCTCATCTATCCAGGATGCAGCAGGCTTTGTTGCAGCGACATTGATTTTATGGTCACCACTTGTCTTAATTTTCGTGCCGAGGGTACGCATGATGTTCTCGCCGTTAAGTACATCTATAATGCGTTTATCATACTCTTCCGGCACAAGGTAGCCGCCGTCTGCATCCGAACCCTCACGAAGAACATTTGATACATCTGCAAAGTTGCTGCGGAGCGCTCCGAGCATTGCTTTTCTGTATTCCTCGCTTGATCTGCCTGTGCCGCCGATCTCGCCCTTAAAGGGCTTTGAGGTAAGCGGAGTATTTATCGGCTTGTTAAGCTCCTGCTCCATAGCGTCCTCACGCTGCATACGGCTGATCTCACGGGAAATGTTCTGTATCTCCTTCTCCATCTGCTCGTACTCCGCATAGTCGGCATCATTCAGAACACCGTTTTCATTCTTGTGGGCAGCCGCAAAAGCACGGGCTGCCTCGATTGCCTTATTTCTTCTTTCTATCATCTGCATAATAGTCATAGTAAAAAATCCTCCTTATTTCATCAGTTCGTTTACTCTGTTCTGCACAGCAGAATAGTTATAGCCTGCGGCTGTGAGCTTTTGTCTGCGCTCATCTCCGTTGCCCCACTTGCCCTGAATAACTTCACGGGCAAGGGTCTCCACAGATTTTCCGCTCTTTGTATTGCCGGACATCAGTTCATTGACCCTGTTCTGTACGACAGAATAATCATATCCGGCAGCGGTCAGCTTTGCCTTGCGCTCATCTCCGGCAGACCATTTACCCTGAATGACTTCTTTCGCAAGCTCGTCCACGGTCTTTTTTGCTGTACCTGTATTCTGCGAGGTAGTTCCTGTAGAAGTGCTGCTCTGCCACTTGGGGCGATAGAAAGCATAGACATTGCTGTCGTTCAGGCTTCTCGTTTTCCTTTTAAATGAGGATGTGCTTGCCCAGTTGTAGCCGTAACCGTCCACATTGCCTTCAAGGGTTGTGATCTCGCTGCCCTTCACATTCTCCACGATGCCGATGTGGTCGCAGAAGTATTTATCCTGCTGCGGATAATCGGCATAGCGAAGGAAAAACAGATCTCCGGGCTGGGGCTGCATCGCGCCCTTTTTGAACCAGGTGCCGTACTTTCCGTCTGACGCACGGGGAATACTGCCGGCACCGCCCTCAACGGATTTAATATACTTACCGACAAATCCACAATCCTTCATAATAGCGGAAACAGCAAAGGCGCACCAGTCATAAACCGCGCCAAGACGCAACTTCGTGCGGCATACATAATAGCCGTCCCTTCCGATATAGGTCAGAGCCTTATCAAGCATTTTTTCTCTATCTGTCATAGTCAGTTTCCTCCCTTAAATGAATTTTTGAATTGTATCCAGACGGTCAAATATCTCAGCGACAGAATGACCGTTTGTTTCGTTTTTCTTTGTCAGCTTGTTCATCAGGCTTGAATTGACAGCCTTTCGGGAAAATAAAAAAGAGGATGCATTTTTCTGCTCCTCTTCGTCGGGTGTATTTTCTTTTTTATTTTTATCCTCGTCAGGCTCTTCCTCTGACTCACCTTCTTCGGAATCATTATCTTTTTTCTTTCCGAAAATATCATCCGCAAAGCCAAGCTCTACAGCCTTATGCGCTGACATCCATGTTTCCGCCTCCATCAGCTTTGACAGCTTTGCACGGGACAACCCTGTTTTCAGCTGATAGGCATTGATAATACTTTCCTTGACTTCAGCAAGCATATCAATGGCTTTCTGCATTTCGTTATGATCTCCGAATGCAATCGTCGCGGGATTATGGATCATCAGGACAGCGCATGGTGACATCAAAACTGTATCTCCAGACATAGCAATAACTGATGCTGCACTTGCCGCAATAGCATCTATTTTCACAGTGACCTTTCCGGGATATTCGGACAGCATATTGTATATCTGAGCCGCCGCCACACAATCTCCGCCCGGAGAATTGATGTAAACCGTAATGTCACCGTTGCCGGAAAGCAGCTCGTCTTTGAACATCTTAGGTGTTACATCGTCATCGTACCATGATTCGCTTGCTATAGTTCCTCGCAATTCAAGAACTCTTTCAGATCCTTCACCGCCATCCTGATTGATGACTTTTTGCTTTTTCCATTTCCAGAATTTATTCATATTCAGCCTCCTTCTGATATGCCGTTATTGTTTTGTTCGTAAGCCGCACCTGCTTGTTTCAGGGGCAGCATATTGCCGTTGATAAGGTACAGGTTGCCGCCCTCCTCATCAGGTATCATATCCTGATTTTCTAAGGCACGGATATCGTTTGCCGACATCCAGCCGTTCTGCCTTGCCGTTGCATAGCCGTTCATTCTGCTCTGATAATCACCTCGCAGCAGACCGTCAACATTGAATTTAAAAAATAACTGCCGCTTTTCTTCATCATTGAAAACACAGCGTGATAAGCTCTGTTCCCATCTTGTCACCCACGGAGCAAGCGTATATTTAACAAACTCCAGCGACATATTTTCAATATTGGAAAAGGTGCTGCGCTCCAGATCACCGACCATGTGCGGCGGCACACGGAATATTCTCGCAATCTCGTCTATCTGAAATTTTCTCGTTTCCAGGAATTGTGCTTCATTGGGAGAAATTGAAATAGGAGTATATTTCATTCCTTCCTCTAAAATTGCAACCTTGTGGTTATTCTCACCACCAAAGCCCTTATTCCAGCTTTCACGCACACGCTCCGGCTCTTTTACTGTTCCCGGATATTCAAGAATACCGCTTGGCGTTGCACCGTTTGCAAAAAATTTACTACCGTATTCCTCTGTGGCAATAGCCAAGCCGATAGCGTTCTTTGCCATAGCGATAGGGGAATATCCGATCAATCCATCGAATCCCAATCCTGGGATATGCAGTACCTCGCTCGGCGTCAGCTTTACTGTAGAGCCTTTATTTATCGGTGCATCTTCCTGACTGACCATGTATTCATACACAATGTTGCCGTGTTCGTCACGGTCAACATTCATTCTGTCCGGCATCAGCGGGTACAAGGCAAGAACCTCACCCTTGCCGTTGCGGATGATCTGTGCGTAGGCATTACCCCATAAAAGCAGGTGCGTCATTAGTGTTTCACGAAATACAAAAGAAGTCATTTCCGTGTTCGGCTCATCGTGCAGTAAAAAATACAGAAGATGTTCGGTAGCTTTAGCAGTGCCTGTATCGGTGTATTTGTAGAGGTGCAGAGGCAGACTTGCTATCGCCTCTGATAAAATCCTCACGCAGGAATACACCGCCGTTATCTGCATTGCTGACCGTTCATTAACTGCTTTTCCGCTTGCTGATGAACCGAGCAGAAAGCTGTATCCGCTTCCGGCTGTTGCGTTTTTGGGTGCATCTCTGCTCCTGAAAATACGGCTTAAAATCCCCATATTGTTTTACTCTCCCTTCAAAAATGGCATAAAAAAAGCACCTGCAATTATCAGCAGATGCTCATCCGTATATTTTTATAATTGTCTTTAACCTCATTCCGACAGTAGCCAGTCAATCAGATTTATCGACTTGATTCCTTCATAGGAAGTAATAAAATCCCTGTCCATTGAAAGAATGATCTTTTCATAGTTATCACGTATCATTTGCAGTGGACGAAGCTCACGATCTCTTGTTTCCGGCGACTGAATACTTTCTGTAACCTGAATATACAGCTTATCGCCCGGCTTTTCCGCAACAAAATCTACCTCAGTTTCTCCGACCTTGCCTATATAAACCCGCCAGTCACGGCGTATCAGTTCAAGATAGACGATATTCTCTATTATATGCCCACGGTCTGCGCCACGGAAGCCAAGCAGCATATTCCGAAAGCCCAGATCTATGATGTAGTTTTTCTCCAGCGTTTTCAAAAGCTGCTTACCCTTTACATCGTATCTTCCGACAGATGAAAAAATATAGGCACTGCATAGCATTGAGATGTACTTATTGACCGTCTTTCCTGCGATACCCTTTGACTTTCCCTCTCGTATATCGCCCTCATTTGAAAGGATAACGCCTATATTATTCGGGGATGTAATGCTGCCAATATTGGAACACATAAAACGCATGATTTTCTGAAGTGTTGTATTATCAGCCTGACTGTTCCGCTGCAATATATCTTTGAGTACAACTGTTGAGTAAATACCCTCCAAAGCCTGATCAACCCGTGCTTCGTTGAATTTATATTCCCTGAGTATCGGCATACCGCCGAACTGCAGATACTTCTGAAACTTTTCCTCCATCGTAACTGATGTATCAAAATCATAGAATGTCAGAAACTCCTTGAAGGA
Source organism: uncultured Clostridia bacterium (assembly GCA_946186665.1). GTDB lineage: Bacteria > Bacillota > Clostridia > Oscillospirales > Acutalibacteraceae > UBA1213. The sequence goes on from CAMHOE010000035.1 coordinate 19,887, forward strand.
AAGCGGAAGGACTTTGATCTCAACATATCTGCCCGAAAGAAGCGTTGAAAATTCAGTCGAAAGCAAATAAGCGTTAGAACCTGTGATATAAATATCAACATCATAATCCAGTCGGAATGACTCGATTGCTTTTTCCCAACTCGGGACATTCTGCAGCTCGTCAAAGATAAGGTATGTCTTGCCGCCCGGCTGAATTTGTTCTGCAACATAATCATAGAACTTTATATGGTCGGTTATATCACGAAAGCGGAGTGATTCTAAATTCATATGGATAATATGCGATTCATCCACTCCGTTTTCGGAAAGATACTGATGATACAGATCAAGAATAGACGATTTTCCGCAGCGTCTTATTCCTGTCACGATTTTTACAAGATCAACATCCTTGTTCTGTATGAGCTGCTCTATATATTGCGGTCTGTTTATAAGCTCCTTCATAACGCACCTCCGGAATAGCATATATAGTCTTTACATCTTTTATAACTATTATACCTTAAATTTTGATATAGTCAAGATTTTCGTGCGTCATTGTCCGAAATTATATAAATAATATACCTCTGGAATCATATACGCTTTCGGTATTTACATTGCCGCACCTTACGGCACGGTCGAGTGCCATGATCGTAGCAATAGCACCATCAATTTTTTCTGTTGACTTTTCTTTATCTGCTTTGATATTTCCTGCCGGGTCTGTTCTGATGAAGATATTATCCATCATCCACCGCAGCACAGGATGTCCGCCGTGAGCTATTCTCTGCTCAAGCGTCAGTTTCATAAGCTCCTTTGTGGGCGGCGACATATCCTTAAACCCTTGCCCAAAGGGAACAACGGTAAATCCCATACCTTCAAGATTCTGCACCATCTGCACAGCACCCCACCTGTCAAAGGCTATCTCACGGATATTGAAGCGTTCACCGAGCCGCTCGATAAACTTCTCTATGTAGCCGTAATGAACAACATTGCCCTCAGTCGTTTCAAGAAAACCCTGTCGTTCCCAGATGTCATAGGGCACATGGTCACGCTTGACACGAAGGTCAGTGTTATCTTCAGGAATCCAGAAATAGGGCAGAACATAATACTTATCATCTTCGTCAGTCGGAGGAAAAACGAGTACGAAAGCCGTAATATCCGTTGTGCTTGACAGGTCAAGTCCGCCGTAGCATACACGCCCTTCAAGCTCCTCTGGATTTACGCCAAATGCACATTTATCCCATTTCTCCATCGGCATCCAGCGAACAGCCTGCTTTACCCATTGATTAAGACGGAGCTGCCGGAATGCGTTTTCTTCTCCCGGATTCTGCATTGCAGAGTTACAAGCCGCCTGCACCTTATCCATTCCTATCGTTATCCCAAGAGAGGGATTAGCCTTCTTCCACACCTTCGGGTCAGTCCAGTCCTCATTCTCCGCAGCACCGTATATGCAGGGATAAAATGTTGGATCAACTTTTCTGCCGGATATAATATCCATTGCTTTTTGATGCAGTTCATAACAGATAGAATGTGTATCGTTTCCGGCTGTCGTTATGATAAAATGCAGAGGATTTTTTCTTGCATCTGATGTTCCCTTCGTCATCATGTCAAAGAATTTTCTGTCCTTTTGCACCCACAGTTCATCAAAAATTAGAGCCGAAACATTGACACCTGACTTGCCTGCAACATCGGCTGAAAGAGCCTTATATGTACTGTTGGTCGGCGTGAAATGTATCGTTTTCCGACTCGGTCTTATGTCGCAGCGTTTCCGCAAGGCAGGACAGAGCCGCACCATATCGCAGGAAACATCAAAAACAAGAGAAGCCTGATCTCGATCGGCAGCACAGCCGTAAACCTCGGCTCTCTGTTCGCCATCAGCACATAACATATACAAAGCAACAGCAGCCGCAAGCTCGCTCTTCCCGGATTTCTTACTGATTTCAATATACGCCGTATTGAATTGACGATAACCGTCAGCACGGATAGTTCCGAAAATATCACGGATTATTCTTTCCTGCCAGTCGATAAGTTCAAAGGGCTGATTATAGAATTCTCCCTTTGTGTGCCGCAACTGCTCAATAAAGCTGACAGCGTAATCGGCGGCAGCCTTATCGTAATATGATCCCTTTGCCATAAATTTAGTAGGCGTGTATTTTTTTAGTTTTCTCAAAATTGCACCTCCTCGTCATACAGGCTGTCCTGCGATAGCCTCCTGACTAAGTTTCATTATTTCTGAAAGATCCATTTACTTTCACCCCCTCGTCCTCGCAAGCTTCGCTTTATCGTTTCCGTGCAAGCATGAAAACTCATCCGCTCCGCTGCTCGTCCTCTCCCCAACAAGCCTGTGGCTTGCCGGGGTCCCCATAAAAATACAGCCGCATTCCTGCGACTGTCAAAAAGTATTTATATAAACGAGAAACACACCGCATCGGTGTGCCCTCGGAGTTTTCAGAATTGTCCGTCAATGTAATCGTATTCAGTCTTGAGCCTGTTATATTCCTGTGCAAGGCACTGTCTGCGGTATCCGTTTTTGCAGGCTTTACCTTCGCTGTAGATGCGGTCAAGCTCTTTTTTCCTTCGCTCCAGAACCTCCTTCTCATTTCCGTCAAGGGCTTCAAGAAGGTCTCTTTCAAATCTGTTCATTGCCGTTCCCTCCTCAGAAAAGGTCGCCGTTAAGGTACATGTCCTCGATGTCCTCTCTTGTTACCCTTATGCCGTCGCTCTCCATGTCGTTTACGATGTCCTGAATGTCAACCGGGTCGAGGTCATATTTCTTTGCGATCTCCTTGATGTCCTTCTTTGTAATCTTTCTTTCTCTTTTCATGGTGTTTACCTCCGTTTGTTTTTTGTAGGGTTGTTCCCTTGTTGTGTACACATATTAACTCTTTCAGGTGTACTTATCAATACGATTACTACACAATCATCCATGCGGGAAATTGTGTAGTAGTGTTTAATCTATCAAAGCTTTATATGTCCGTAGAGGTCGGATTCGCTGCGGTAAAGGCTGCGGCCGTCACTCAGTATTTTTGAAAAACGGTAGGTCTTTTCGGTGCAGAGGTTTTCAAAATGGCTCGTGGTCTTGCTACCGAAGGTACTGGTGCTTTCCGTCAGGCGAACCCGTATGCTCTTTTTGTTTACCTTGATTATCTCGCCCTGCCATGTGGTACTCTGTATAAGAAGTCCTATACAGCTACCTCTGTATGCTTCAACCTTCATTCCGATTTTTGCGTTTGTCATTGCTCCGTACCTCCCTGTTATCTTTTTCCCTCAGCATCTGCTCTGCCGAGGAGGTATGCCTGCTCCAGCATCTCCTGCAAGGCTCTGATGCTGATCTCCGGGAAGTCCTCGCTGTCGTTGTTTCTTTCGTCTATGCCGCCTCTGTATTCAAGGCTATAGCTTGCTGACATTGCTATCTTTTCAAGGGCTTTCGCTGTTTTCCTGCTTATCTTTTTCATGGTGGTTTACCTCCGTTTTGTTTTGGTAGCTGTATATTAACTCTTTCGGAGGTACTTATCAATACAACTATCACACAATCATTTCCGACTGATTTTGGCGGTAAATTGTGTATATATGAGAGGCAACCATCCCGTCATTGCCGCAAAAAAAGCACCCTGGAATTAATCAGGATGCTTGTGTATCTTTTGATGTTTATCTGGATTATTCGTCAGAGTTTTTTTGCAGTGGTAAATTATACTGCGATATAATAGGCTATGTCTCATTCCTGCAAACAGGAATTTGTTGTTGTTTTCTGTCAGTTTTTATCACGATAAAACTCGTGCGTCTTTGCCTTTTCGATAAAAGCGGCGAGTCTCCCGTCTGCGATGATCGCTTGGTGTGCGTCCGTGTTAAACCGTTCTGCAATCTCCCCGGCACTCTGCGTTTTATAAAAATCACAAGGGAGGGAATGTGTAAAGCTGCCGCCGAAGGTGTTTCCAGCATTTGAGCCGGGGGATGAGGAAGTCTCTTTGATCTCTATATTGCCGTTACGCTTGAAGATCAGCTTCATCGTTGTGTATTCGTGCCATTGCGTGTCTTCAAAGGCTGCGAATATAAGATCGGCTGGTCGGAAGTGCAAAGTGTTCTCCTTCGCAAAGCTCTCTGCAAACGAATCAAACGAACCGCGTATCAGCGTATCGTTATCCTTTAAGATCTTTTCAAGCTTCGGCGTGAAATCAATATGTGTGATCGTATCCGGTATGATCAGTTCCTTCAGCGTTTCAAGCTTTTCAAGAAACGCCGTATCGATGCCGGTATATCCGGTTTCGCTGCCGTAACCGCGTGAATCCTTTATCAGAAGAGAAATGCTCTTCGGATAGCGGCGGCGCTTCTTTTTGTATTCTCCTATGATTGCATCCATCTTCTGAAAATCAAGTAGCTCGCTTTCTGCAAGCATACCGTCACCCCACGCTGAAAGGGACAGATCGTATTCCGTATCATAATCATGATCAAGTAAGCTGCTCATATTCGTACCCCTTTTTCTCACAGAGAAAAGCACTTTACTCTGTTATCTGTCAGAACATCAGTCTTTTTTCTTCTTTTCCTGTTTTCTGACCGTTTCCGTCATTGCTTCGTTTGCTTCTTCATCCCAGACCGTTCTCTCCGGACCCAGCGTCCCGTACATTGTGTTTTCAAACGAATACGTCATATTTGCAGTCTTGATCAGTCTCTCGTTTTCAATGTCATCCTTGAACGTACCAAGCCGACTGTAAATATCCTTTGTGATCTCATAGTTATTGTCGCTTGTCAAGCAAAAACAAAAAGTTTCTCAAGCAAATCCAAAAAAAATTG
>CAMHOE010000036.1 GCA_946186665.1 uncultured Clostridia bacterium
CGATTATCTGTCGGTTCTGCGCCGTCAATCGCGGACAGGAAAAGTTTTGGTCATATTGTCAGAGTGAGCTTTAGCGAACGCTAGCGCGAATTGGGAGCGCAGGCTCTGCGCCGCGAATCGGGAGCGCAAGCCTTGCGCCGCCGCCGGAATAGTAATGGTGGAGGATCTCGGTGTAGTCTGCGCCTTGCTTTGCCATGCAGTCGGCACCGTATTGGCTTAGTCCTACTCCATGACCGTATCCCCTTACAGTAAATATAAAACTACCGCTTTTGTATGTCAGGTCAAAGCAGGCGCTCCGTAAACCGAAAAGCTCCCTGAGCCTTTGACCGGAAAATTCAGCTCCGCCTATTATTATTTCAGTGATTGTACCGGAAGGTGTACGGCTGCATTTGCCAAGTATACTATTTATATCGGTGTCACCATTGAAGGCTTTGTCCTCTTTGCTGAGAGTCTTTATAAATTCTTCCTTTTTTACAGATACCTCTGACAGATATTCCGGAGAGCTTTTGTCCCATGCGCTGGGTACTGCACGAAGATACTCGCTTTCAAAACCGAAGATATCAGCAGAGTTTTCAGTCATGCCGGAGGATATCGCATGATATGCAGCGTCAATCAGGTTTCCGCTGCTGTCTCTGAGTACCTGCCCTGCACATTCCTTTACAGCCTGCTCAATGACTTTTTTGCAGCTGTCGTACTGATCTCCCCATTTTTCCTTCATAGCGGCATCACTCAGGTAATATTCGTTTTTTGAAAGGTCTGCTGAAAAGTCTGCACCCTTGAGTTCACTGTCGGGTGACTCCCTTTGCTGTTCTCTGAGACGTGAGAAGTGTGTATAGCAGGCAACGCACTGTGCTTTAAGAGCTTCTTTGCTATAGCTTGGGGGCATTTCATAGGCAAGCGCGCCGCAGCAGAAATCATAGTCACTGACGGTTAATATTTCTCCGCTGCCGGTATCAAGTATCCTGAAGCTCTGTCCGTCTTTAAATCCGGTTTCCGATACAGATGTATCGCCGGAAGCTTTATTGCTGTCATCGACGGATGATATTTTATTTGCTGAGCTTATCTGTGTTTTGCTTGTCTGAATTGTTAGTGAGGTTTTCTGCACTTCATAGGCACTGCTCCCTGCCGGTATAAGGGGCAAAAAAGCCATTGCCAGAAACGAAGCCGTTATTATCAGAATTATTTTTTTCATAATGTCCCCCATTTATTAAATTTTGAATGTGGAAAGTGGAATTGCGCGCTCTGCAATTTATATTTTATGCTTCTCACGCCCACGCCAAATGTGCAATTGGCAATGTGCTCTGTAACAAAACTATAGACGTGTATTAAAATGTAGAAAGTGGAATTTGTTCAAGTTATCTATAGCAATACAATTATTTAAGCGCATCAGGTGAGTTTCTCGGGGGAAACCATTTTCTGGCGAAAAAATGGTTTCCCCCGAACCCCCTTCCTAAATTCGCTGACTTTGATACGCGATTTTTGCAATTATTAATTTGGAATGCTATAAGTGCTTTGCCGCTCCTGTAATATTCTATTTTTATGCGCTGACAATTATTCATTAAGGCATGGCGTAAAAAAACTATGACCGTCAGAGGACAGCTCTCCCTGACGGTCATAATGCTGATATTATTATTTGTGAAGAATTTCATCAAGCGTCATACAGTGATATCAAATACCTTTGCGGCATTGCGCCAGAGGATTTTTTCTCGCTCCTCATCAGTAAGCTCAAATTTCATAAAGCTTTCGTATTCACTGACAGGGTCCCACATGGGAAAGTCCGAACCGAACATTAGTCTGTCTGCGCCGTAGAGTTTTATTAGCTCAAACACCTTTTCCTCAGGAATAAAAGGCATAACACTTGAGATATCCATATAGCAGCTTCTGTCCTTCATATAGGGGACTGCCTGTTCAAATATTGACCAGCCTCCTAAATGCGCAGCCACAACAGTAAGGTGCGGAAAACTATCAATAATATTTGCAATTCTGCGCGGATGGGAATGGTCGTACCTATAGTCTCCCGAATGGATAAGCAGCGGAAGTTTGCCTTCTATTCTTTCATATATTCTGAAAGCATTCTCACAGTCTGCGTCAAATCCCTGAGTATCTGGGTGAAGCTTTATACCCTTAAGACCCAGAGAAATAATTCTATCTATTTCCTCCCCGATATTGTCCATATCGGGGTGCAGTGTGCCAAGTCCCGTAAATTCCTCATGCTCCCTGCATAGCTCTGAAATAAAGTCATTTAGCTTACGCACAGCTTTAGGGGTAAGTGCGACAGAGTTGATGATGAATTTTTTTACAGGGCTGCGCTGAGATATTTCTATCAATTCATCAGCTACACCCGAACAGCTCATCTGCACGTTATAAAACTCTCCCACACCGGACACTGCCCTTGCGGCGAGTCTCTTATTATAAACATGGTCATGGCAATCTATCACAAGCATAGTTATCCCCCAGAAAATCATTGTATGATTATTTTAAAATCTGAAGCTCACATTCAAATCAATACAATTATACCCTCACAATTTTTTTTTGTCAATCGACAGCTGAGGAAAGTTGTCGCTCCCGATTTGTGCTCCACATTCGTACAACAACTATTGACTATTTCTCTCATGCTTGACTTCAAGCGCCTGTGCAGTATGAAGCTGTAGTTTATAATGTAACTATAAATGAGGAGAATTCAAGCTTTTAATCAAAACTCTCAAAATTCCACTTTCCACATTCCACATTCCACATTTTAATAAGCTTTCCACATTTCATATTTTAACACAAATAAAGATAGCGGCTCGAAATCCGAGCCGCTGCCTTTTAAACTATTGAGTGATGAGCGTCATCATCTGTTCAGATAACTGATACAGTGAAGCTCTTGCTTGCGATCGTTCCTGCTGAGTCCTTTACTCTGACAACGATCTCGTAATCCGTTGATGCAGCAGGAGTGATCTTTACTGTTTTGTTTGTTGAATAATCCTGTGCTGTCATGTAGGAGGTAGCAACTTCCTTCTTGTAATATACAGCATAGGTGTAAGATGATGTGCCGCCTGTTGCTGCGCAGGTAACAGTTACAGAACTGCCCTTTGCTATAGATGTTGCGGAAATCTTTGAGCTGTTTGTAAGAGCCTTAGTCACTGTCAGTGAATACTGCTTTCTCTCTACAGCGCCTGTGCTGTCCTTGACTTTGATAACTACATCGTAAGTACCCGATGCTGTAGGCTTGAGGGTAACTGTCTTTGTAGTTGAGAATGCCTTAAGTGTTGTATAGCTGCTGTCTGTAGACTTCTTATAGTAGAATGCGTAGTAGTACGGTGATGTACCGCCTGTTGCTGCACCTGTAAGAGTTACAGAATTGCCCAGTGCTATAGTTGTTGCAGACAGCTTTGAGCTGTTTGTAAGAGGCTTTGTTACTGTCAGTGAATACTGATTTCTTTCAACTGTGCCTGCGCTGTCCTTTACCTTGATAACTACATCGTAAGTACCTGATGCTGTAGGCTTGAGGGTAACTGTCTTTGTAGTTGAGAAGGACTTAAGTGTTGTATAGCTGCTTGCTGTAGACTTCTTATAGTAGAATGCGTAAGTATACGGTGTTGTACCGCCTGTTGCTGCGCCTGTAAGAGTTACAGAGTTGCCCAGTACGATAGATTTTGCAGACATAGTGGACTTGTTTGTGAGCGGAAGAGGCTTTACAGTTACCGAGAAGGTCTTGTCTACATAGGTTCCTTCGCTGTCCTTTACTCTTACAAGTACCTTATAGGTCGTTGCCTTTGCAGGCTTGATTTTAACTGTCTTGTTTGTAGAATACTTCTGAGCTGTTGTGTAAGAAGAGTCGCTTGTCTTCTTGTAGAATACAGCATAGTTGTAAGGCGATGTACCGCCGCTTGCTGCGCCTGTCACAGTCAGAGTATCGCCGAGTGTTATTGTTGTTGCTGAGATCTTAGAGCTGTTTGTAAGAACAGAAATAACTGTAAGAGAGAACTGCTTTCTTGCAGTTGCATTTGCGCTGTCCTTTACTTTGATAACTACATCATAGGTACCTGCTGCTGTAGGCTTGAATGTAGCTGTCTTTGTAGATGTGAAGTTGCTGATAGTTGTGTAGCTGCTTGCGGTAGACTTCTTGTAATAGAAAGCATATGTGTACGGTGAAGTACCGCCTGAAGCTGCGCCTGTAAGTGTTACGGAGTTGCCGAGTGCTATTGATGTAGAGGACATCTTGGAATTGTTTGTAAGGTCACTTCCCTTTACAGTAAGTGAAAGCTGCAATCTTGCAGTTGCGCTTGAGCTGTCCTTTACCTTGATGACTACATCATAAACACCTGCTGCCGTAGGCTTCAGGGTATATGTCTTTGTAGAAGAGAAGTTCTGAAGTGTTGTGTAGCTTGAAGCTGTTGAAAGCTTATAATAGAATGCGTAAGTATAGGGTGCTGTACCGCCTGAAGCTGCGCCTGTAAGAGTTACAGAGCTGCCCAGTGTTATTGTTTCTGCGGACATCTTGGAGTTGTTTTTAAGTGTTGAGCCGCCGGGGTCAACAACTACGGTAAACTGCTTCTGAGCAATGTTTCCGTCACTGTCCTTTACCTTTGACAGCACTACATATGTACCTGCTGTGCTGAGTGAGATGGACTTTGAAGCCGATGAGCTGTAGTTCTGCGCTGTTGTGTAGCTTGAAGCTGATGAAAGCTTGTAGTATACAGCATATGTATACGGAGCTGTACCGCCTGTAGCTGAACCGTTTACTGTTACTGTGCCGCCTGCCTTTATTGACTCAGAAGAGATTGAAGAAGTGTTTACAAGCTCTTCCGGTGCGTCTGAGGTGTAAAGGTAGGTTACTGTAATAGTAGATGATGTGTAAACGCCTGTTGCGTTATCGGGAGTTGATCTGAGTGTATAGCCTGAGAAGGTCTTAGCTGTTGTAGTATAGGTAGTTGTACCGTCTGCGATACCGGTCAGTGTCTCTGTGCCGAGTATTGTGCCGGATGTGGTCTGATAGATGACCTTTACCTTACCGCCTGTGCTTACAGTACCGTTCTTTATCCATACCTCGCCTGAAGCATCGTAGCCGGGAGTAGATGTACCGGCAGGATCCTGTGCTCCGCCGCCGTTGTTGTTCATGATGACCTGAGCACTTTCAGTGTCCTCGACCTCATATGAGTACCAGCCGTCGCCCTCTGCTGTCATTGCAGCACCAGGCCATGCGCCTGTATACTTTACTACTGAAGCTCCGGACTCGTCATAAGCATAGATGCTTACGCTCGGCCAGTTATTTGAGTTATAGTAGTGAACGATGAGGTTTGTAGGCTCAACATAGTTATACTTGTATGTAGCTGTTGTTGTGCCTGTCTTTACTGTGCCTGAGATATTTGTAGACTTTGTAAGATCCACTTCATAGTTCTTGATATCAGCAGGTACTGTGGTATAGGTAGAGCCTACCTTTGCCACCTGAGTTGTTGACTCTGCTATTTCTGCATTTGTAGCGGCGTCAACGTGCTTTGTTACGATATAAGCATAGTTTGTGCTGTCGAAGGTGTAATAATATGTAACATTGATCTCACCCTCTGCATAAACGCCTGAGGTCTGACCTGTTGTGCTTGCAAGCTTATATCCCTCAGTGCTGAGAGCTGATGTAGAGTAGCTTTCGCCTACGATACCTACGAGAGTTTCTGTCTTGATAGTATCGCCTGTATCCTTATTGATATGTGTTACTATAACACGGCCCTTTGAACCGTCAGGCTCAGCGATAAGGATAGTTCCGTGAGCGCCGCTGTTGAAAGTGATCTTACCGCCTGTTACTGTTGCGGAAGAATCGTCATAGTAGTTTGTAAGAGTTGTGCCGTTCGGCCAGAGGTCGCTTACGTCAAGAGTAACGCTTGTGTTTGCAGATGCTGCTATTACAGCTGCAACGGTATCTGTTATGCCGTTCTTTGAATAAGTTCTGCCGAAGCCTACACCGCTTGAAGCTGTAAGCGATACGTTAGCGCCTGCGCCTACTGAGATATGGTCATGACGGAAGGTACCGACCTTCTGCCAGTGTGCAAGCACATCTTTGTCCATGCTGTCCCAGTTCATGTCGCTTCTTACTGCATGGCCGTCGCCTGTAACTGCAATACCCGGTACAAGAGGTCTGCAAGTCTCGTCACCATAATAGATCTGAACTCCGCCGGGCAGCATCAGAAGCGCACTGCCCAGATAGTACTGGTCGCCTCTTGCAAGGACGGTATCATGTGAGGAAATATACGAAAGCAGGTTAAAGCTCGGATCAGAATTTATCTTGCCTGCATAGTTTTCATATACTCCTGCGATCGAACCCGAATTAAGATAGCCGCCGCCCTGAGTCTCAAAGTTGATCATTGAGTCAAAGCCGCCTTCGGTGTAATAAGCATCCTTATAGCTGCCGTGATCCCAACATTCACCTGTCATCCAGAAGTCAAGGTCGTCAAGCTTCTTTGTGGGATTATTGGCTTTCCACTCTTTAAGAGCTGCAACGCAGGTGGTCTTGAGCTGGTTCCATGAAGCGTAGTCAACGTGCTTTGCTGTATCGCAGCGGAAGCCGTCAACACCGTACTCTCTTACCCACTCTGCAAGCCATGATGAGATAAAGCCTGTTACTGTGTTGGACGTGCCGTATTTTGCCTGCTTTGCAGACAGTGTACCTTCCTGAGTCCACTTTGTGATGAGGAACTGAGGAATACTTACCTGACTTGTCTGCTCTGTTTTGAAGTCCGGAAGACCCTCAAGGGTTCTTGTTCTGTCATCGCCGCCGCCCTGAGTATATCCCGGAAGTCCGGATCTTACCCAGTCAGGACCCCACCAGCGAGCCCAGTCAGCAGCACTTGATTCATAGTCTATTTTTTTATGATAGTTTGCAAGGTCACCTGCATCATATACAGTTTTCCAGCCGTCAAGAAGTGTACCGTAGTTGTACTCGTTCATGTCGATCATGTTATTATAACCGGCATGATTCATAACGATATCAAGCACGATACGGATTCCGTGTTCATGGGCAGTGTCTACCATTGTCCTGAACTCTTCTTTTGTACCGAAGTTCGCATCAGTCTCGGTATAGTCGGTAACATAGTAGCCATGATAGGAGTAGTGAGCAAAGTTATCACCAATAATATAACCGTGAAGCTGCTCATAAGGAGCTGACAGCCAGATAGCATTTACGCCAAGATCATCGAAGTAGCCTTCGTTGATTTTCTGGGTGATACCTGCAAAGTCACCGCCGTGGAAAGTAGCTCTGCTGTCTCCGGCAACGGTCTTGACACGGCCGTAAGAATTATCGTTTGACTGGTTGCCGTTATAGAAACGGTCAGTCAGCAGAAAATACACGGTTGCGTTGTCCCATGAGAACGTTGAAGCGTCGCCGGCCGATGTTGCCGCAGAGACCGGAAGTGACGCTGTGCTTGCAATAGTGCCGGCAGTTGCTGTGCCTGAAAGCAAACAGGCAGCCGAAAGCACTGTGCCAAGCAGCTTTTTGAAAAAGCCCTTAGATTTTGTCGACATCGTATTCCCTCTTTCTGTAATAAAATTTTGTCGGATGTTCTGCCCGCCGCTTCACGCAGTACAACTCACCTCAGAAATATTAAAGCCTGCTGCCGCACCGCAATACGAAATCATTATGACAACAAGCTCACCCTTCAGCATCTGTATGAGCTACTATCCATAAAACGGCATAATTGTCTTTTTAACTATCGCCCCCTGTTTCAACTGCAAGAATCATAAATTTACGCCGAAAGGCGCAACTATTTAATATAATATTACATCAAAGCGAGGGCTTTAATAATTCCGCAAAGGAATTATTATTATTTTTATGGGCAATTACAAAATTTTGTAGACAGCTACAAATATCAACATACTCTTTAGTTCAGTTTGACAACAATAAAAAAAAATATTTAAAATAAAAAAACACCCGACACAAGGTCGGGCAGAGAAACTGTATCATATCTGAAAAGAGAAGAACGGGATATAACCGGCAACAGGTATAGAAACAGTCCCGCAGATAAAGCCTATGCACATACCTGCCATAACGTCTGTAGGGTAATGCACCAGAAGGTAGAGTCTTGAAAACGCCATAAGCGCGGAATACAACAGCACAGGAACAAATACCACCGGACACATAAACATAACTACAGCGCTGACCGCAAAGGACGCAGTAGTATGTCCTGAAGGGAATGAATAGTGAGGCGGATTTTCTATAAGCAAATACTCATCATAAGCTTTGTTGCATGGACGAACACGCTTTACAAGATGTTTTATAGTTATCTCTCCGGTAAGGGAAGCGATACCCATAGCCGCAAGAATTGTAAAGCCCGTAAGCCGCCATTTATTCATAAGCAGGAAAGGCAACGCAAGCGCAAACCATATGTAGCCATTGTTTCCTGTGGTGGTAACGATTATCATTATTCTGTTTAAAACGGGATTATGTCTTTTTGCCAGACGCAAAAGCATCCTGTCGTCCCAAGCCTGAATACGTTCAAGCATTTTTTTCACCGCCCACAATTTATCATTCTAATTATACCACCAACCCCTCCGGGTGTCAATTCATGTTAAATTTTTTCATGGAAATCAATTCAGCATTGTCAGTTTCATGGGGAAAACCCTTTTCCTAAAACCGCCGAATATTTTCATAACAAACTTATTATCCGGCTTTATTTAAGATGTCTTACTATAGAGAACCCCTATAGTGTTTTCGATAGGCACTTCCTGCGAGCGCCTATCGAAAACATACCGCAACTATTCACTAATACCATTCTTTACATAGCAAGTGATTGTTCATTCTGTCCTTTGGGGAGTTTTTTTATCCTGAACATTTTTCTGAGGAAGAAGCTCCAGAACTTCGGATTATCAACAACTACGATCTTCATAGAATAAGTACTCCTCTCAAATCAAGTATCAGCACCTGTAGCAGTGTGAAGCAACAGCTGCCGTTACGGCTAATATGACAGCGACCACCACAACAAGCCATCCCTGCGGCAGTATATATGATACGAGCAATCCCATACTGAACGCAAAAATATTACCGTTCCTGACACATTTTCTCATTATATCACCGTCCATTATAAGGGTCATCATTTTGCCATGCCCTATGGTCATCGCTCTTACACTAACATATTATACAGTCATCACCCTGTTTGACACAATTTTTTTTAGCGCAAAAAAAGCACCTCCGTTTTTCTGCGGAAGTGCTCTCGGGTCAGAAATTCCTGATTAAAACTAAAGACGCGGACGGGTCTGTCAGAAGTTGATGCGTTCCGAATCGTCCTGCTGGGTCACCCGCTGCTATAATTCGTTTTCGTTTACGAAAACGCACGACTATTATTAATTATTAAGTCTTAAGTCTTCAGTATTCATTAACTCTATGTACGCTATGGCTGTTCCGGAATGGACGGTAAGTTCTGCATTGTCTGATACTATCCTGTTGCTTACTCCCAATGGAAAACACGCTTCAAGGGTGAGTCTCTCTCCATTGTATTCAAAGCCCCTTAAAGTAACGGTACAGCTTTCACAGCCGAAAGCAAACACCGAAAACCCACAGCCGCTTTTGTTTGTCAGTTTCATAGCTCTGTCCTGTAACATGAAAACACAGTAAGTCTCGCTTACGATACAGCCATGACAGCCGTTTTGTTCAAGGTACATAAGGGCGCTGTAGTTTGCATAGGTGTGGTCTGCCCTGCCGCCTGTGGCTCCCAGCAAGAGGAATTTTCTGTAGCCGCGCCTTATACATTCTTTTATGCAGTACATTGTATCTGTATCGTCCTTGTGGGTCGGAAGCTTTATTATCTCACATTCAGAAGCATCCGGCACGGGAGACGAGTCGAAATCTCCTATTATAAGCTGAGGTCTGATACCTGCCTGCATTGCAAGGGTGTGACCCCCGTCTGCACAGACTATATAATCCTCAGGCTTTATATTGGATATAAGCGTCTCTGCTCCGGTATCCGGCGACGCTCCTATAATCACGCAGCGTTTTTTCATATTGTGAACAATTGTTTCCTGAGCTATTTTGTGTTCCATGATGGGATATCCTTTACTTCATTGTACATCTGCTTATAGCTGTTGTGGCGTGACTCGCTTATCTTACCTTCCCTGACGGCTTCAAGTACCGCACAGCCCTTTTCGCAGATATGGGCGCAGGATGTAAAGCGGCACTCTGTCAGATACGGTTCAAACTCCGGAAAACAGTAAGCAATATCCTCTCGCTTTATCACCTCATACCGTTCAATGTCCACGGTAGAAAATCCCGGTGTATCTGCCACATATCCGCCGCCTACTTTGTAAAGCTCGCTGTGACGGGTAGTGTGTCTGCCTCTGCCAAGCTTTCGGCTTATCTCCGCTGTCTCTATTTCAAGCTCAGGGAACAATGAATTCAGAAGCGAGGATTTTCCCACACCGGTATTGCCTGTAAACGCCGAGACCTTGCCTTCTATCAGCGACATCAGCTCTTCTCTTGACTGCTGAGAATGTACGCTGTAGGACAGTGCCTTAATGCCGGCTTTGTTATAGATATCCAGCAGCTCCTCACAGTCGGCAAGGTCAGACTTCGTAAAGACCACTACAGGCTCTATTCTCTTTTCACAGGCAACAGCCGTTATCTTGTCGATTATAAGCGTACTCGGAGACGGCTCTGATACAGACGAAACTATAAACAGCCTGTCTAAATTCGCAAGCGGCGGACGTATCAGGTAATTTTTTCGGGGCAGTATTTTTTCAAGGGCTGCGCTGCCGTCATCAAACACGGTTATCTCCGCCTTGTCTCCTACAGCCGGACTTATGCCCTTTTTCCTGAAAGCGCCTCTTGCTTTACATTCATACAGCACGTCAGCGGCTTCAATATAATAGAAGCCGCTGATTGCCTTAACAATTAATCCTGTTAATTTTTCCATATTATGCTACCGTATTATTCTCCATCGACAAGATCTTCATCGACCGATTCTTCTTCGGACGGCTCATCTTCGGATATCTCTACAGGCTCTTCGGAGGATTCCTCATAAGGCTCTTCCGAAGACTCTTCGACAGGCTCATCCTCTGATGACTCCTCATCTGACGACTCATCATTCGACGACTCGCTTGAAGACGTATCTGAAGATGCCCTTGAGGTAATGCTTTCGTTATAATCCTCTATTTCCTTTCTGATAAGATCTTTTGCTTCAGAAAGGAGTGTCTCTATCTCTTCTGCGCTCTCTGCAAGATAGAACAGACCCTGATCATCTTCTTCATCCTGTGTATAATGGTTGATGATGTCCTCAAGATCCTTCCTCAGGCTTTCCGGATACTCTTCAAGATCTATATAACTGTTCAGGTCATCTATCGCAGCGTTGATCTCGCCCTTAAGACTGCCCTTCTTGACCTTGTAACTGTTCTTATAGGAGCTGTTTGAAACATCCACTCTCTGATCCTTGAAGTTGAATACCAGAGTCTCCCACTTCTGATCATCCAGCATTACGGTTACCTGCTTCTTATAGTTCGTTGCATTGTCGGGGTTGAGCTTGATCTCCACGTTCATGCCCTCGCCCGGAATACCGCTTGTTTCGCTGAGTACTGTATTTGTGCCTGAGGACTCATTGAGTATTACCTTTACCGTTACCTCTGCATACTCATCCTCAGGAAGCTCTACGGTATAAGCAAGAGGCTTGAGCACCTTGCTGCCGTCGCTTACTGCAATTGTGATTATCCTGTCCTTACTTACGGTATTGCCCGGAAGCGGGTCTGTATTTATTACAGTTCCCTCAGCAAGTCCGCTTGCGTCGGTTCTTTTCTGTGTCTTGAAGCCCAGTGATTCAAGGTTCGACTTAGCCTTATCGTAGCTCTGTCCTGCAACGTCAGGGACCTCTACCATATCGGGAGCTGTACCGTCGCTGACGATAAGAGTGATAGGTGTTCCTATCTCCTGTTCGGTACCCTCCTGCGGTGAACAGTCTATAACATAGCCCTTTGCTACCTCCGAGCTGTACACACGCTGGATATCATAACCGAGATACTTGGCTTCTATTTTTTCTATAGCCTGCTGCTCGGTATAGTTCTTGACCTTCGGGACATCTGTCTTTGTGCTCTTACTGTTTATAGTGAGCTTGATAGTTGCATTTTCTTTTATCTGCTTGGAGCCTGCTTCGGGGTCCTGTGAAAGTATCACATTCACAGGCTGTGAGTTATCATACTTTGCGCTGACCTCAAAATTGAACTTATAGCTTTTGTTGCTCTTGACTTCATCTATCATCTGTCCGATAAAGTTCGGAACATCAACGCTCTCTATCTCGTTCTGCTTTGCAGCGTTCTGGAATATAGTATAAACAAGGAACGCTATAGCGGCAAGCACCATCAGACCTACAAATACCGTTATGACCTTTACAATAGTCTTTGTGTGGTTGACTGCCGCGCCATCGTCATAGCTGCCGTAATCGTCATTGAATGACGGCTCAGGCTTTGCAGGACGCTTTGTCTCCAGCTTATCCACATACTTTGTAGGCGCCTTGTCCTCAAAATAAGTATAGTTGAACTTTACAGTCGGGTTCTTTCTGAACTCATCTATAGCTTCAAGCATTTCATCGGCGCTTGCAAACCTCTGGACAGGTATCTTCCTCATAGCTCTGAGGGTTATCTGCTCCAGACCTATCGGGATATCCGGATTTATCTCACGCAGGGGCTTTGGCTCAGCCTCAAGCTGCATGATAGCAACGGACACCGCGCTGTCCGCCTCAAAGGGCAAAGTGCCTGTGAGCATCTCATAAAGCATAACGCCCACAGAATAAATATCAGCCTTGCCGTCTGTAACACTGCCCTTTGCCTGTTCCGGCGCGATATAGTGTACAGAGCCTATAGCCTTATCTGTCATGGTGCGTGTATCCCTGTTGGAGAACCTTGCAATACCGAAGTCTGTCACTTTTATAGTGCCGTCCTGAAGGAGCATGATATTCTGGGGCTTTACATCCCTGTGGACTATGCCCTTTTCATGGGCGTGCTGAAGTGCCTGCAAGATCTGTACCGTAAAATGCACAGCCTCTTTCCAGGGGATCACATTCTGCTGACCGATATATTCCTTCAGTGTTATACCGTCAATATATTCCATTACGATATACTGTATCCTGTCACCGAAGCTTACATCATAAACCTTTACTATATTGGGATGTGACAGCACTGCAATAGCCTTGGACTCATTCTTGAAGCGTCTGATAAACTCTTCGTTTCCTAAAAACTCATCCTTCAGGATCTTGATAGCCACCGTCTTGTCGTCAAGATTATCATGTGCCTTATAGACCATCGCCATTCCGCCGACACCTATAAGCTCCTGTATCTCATATCTGCCGTCAAGTCGTTTGCCGGTATATTTGTCCATAAATATCTCCTTCCATTTCTTCCTTTGGGGCTGACTATGCCGGACGATCTTTTTTTGGGAACCTCTAAAAACCTCCCTCACGGCGATTTTGCTATGTCTTTTTCCGTATACTTCGAAGGCACACATTTTAATACACAAAGTATTAATGCGGCCGGCGAGCCGCCGGTCCCGACTTTGTTTTGATAGAATAAATACTCTAAGGTTTTATTTATTATCAAAACTTTAATTGAAAGCGGAAGCATTCTGCCGCCTCGTCTACAAAAAAATCCATATACGCAAACTCGCTCGTGTTCCGGTTTTTAGAGAACCCCTTTTGCATATCATCCGGACAGATCTGTATAATAAACGTCATCAGGAGTAATGACTGAAAACTGCTCACTGATCACTGATAACCGCAACTGTTATGTTGTCACTGCCGCCCCTCTCCTTTGCGGAGTTGATAAGCGTCATAACAAGCTCGTCGCCGTCTCTGCTCTTCACTATGTCACAAAGCTCGCTGTCGCTGAAATATCCCGACAGACCGTCTGTACATATTATCAGCTTTGCCCCTTGTGAAAACGTCTCTGTGTTGAAATCCGTTTCAAGCTCCGGCTCTACGCCCAAAGCCCTTGTAATGATATTCCTGTTCGGGTGGCTCCTTGCCTCTTCCTCTGTGAGATGTCCTGCGCTTATAAGCTCCTGAACCACCGAATGGTCTGTCGTTACACGGTGTATCTCATCATCAAGGTACATATAGGCGCGGCTGTCGCCTGCATGGACAACGTAAGCGCTGCCGTCCCTTACTACAGCGCATACCACCGTAGTACCCATACCATACAGATACGAGTCCTCCTGCGCTATGCCGAATACCTTAGAGTTTGCTTCCTGCACTGCCGATTCCATAAGCTGTCTCAGCTCATCGGAGGTCATTTCAGGTCTGTACCCTTCTGTCAATTTTTCCGCTATTGCTTCTACCGCCTTGCTGCTTGCAACGCAGCCGCCGTTTGCTCCGCCCATGCCGTCACAGACGACAGCCCACACGGCATTTTCGGAAAAAACTCCTGTCTCGCAGTAATCCTGATTTGAATTGCGCACAAGACCGATATCGCTTCCGGAATATACCTTCATTTACTGATCCTCCTTTTCGAGTGAACGCCTTAGCTGTCCGCAGGAAGCGTTTATGTCGCTGCCCAGCGTTCTGCGGACCGTAGCTGTTATCCCTGCCTTTTCAAGTACAGAGATAAATTTCTGCATTCTTTCCCTTTTGCTTTTTTTATATCCTGTTCCCGAAACACTGTTTACAGGGATAAGGTTCACGTGGCTGAGCATACCGCGAAGTCTGCCTGCAAGCTCAGACGCACATTCATCACTGTCATTTACACCGTCTATCATAGCATACTCAAAGGATATGCGCCGTCCGGTCATATCAGAGTAACAGCGGCAGGCTCTGAGAAGCTCCTCAATGCTGTACCGTCTGTTTATCGGCATAGTTCTGCTTCGTATATCATCGTTGGGTGCGTGTAATGATACAGACAGCGTAAGCTGAAGCTTCATCTCGGCAAGCTCATAAATTCTCGGCACTATGCCGCAGGTCGAGAGCGAGATATGTCTCATACCGATATTCATACCATGCTCACTGCTTACAAGCCTCAGAAATCGTATTACATTATCAAAGTTATCAAGCGGCTCACCCATACCCATCAGCACAACATTGGATATCCTGATGTTATTATCCTGCTGTTCCGCCTGAAGCTGCGCTATCATCTCAGACGCTGTAAGGTCTCTTGAAAAACCGCTCCTGCCTGTAGCGCAGAAGGTACAGCCCATCTTACAGCCCACCTGTGTTGATATACAGCTGGTATACCCATGATGATATTTCATAAGAACAGACTCCACTGCTTCGCCGTCTCTGAACGAGAACAGATATTTCCTTGTATCATCATAATCCGAAATCAATTTTTTTTCAATAGCTGCGGACGATATATAGTAACTCTGTACAAGTTTCTCCCTTAATTTCTTTGAAATATTAGTCATTTCGTCAAAGGATTTTACACCGGAATGAAGCCATTTATACACCTGTGCAGCCCTATAGGAAGGCTCGCCCATTCCTGCAAGCTCTTCCTTCAGCTCATCCTCATACATTGATTTGATATCCTTGACCACACAGATCTCTCCTTTAGCTATTGCACACGTCATTTATCTTAGAACGAGCAGTGGTTAGTGATTATAGTCAACCTATTACATCAGCGCATCAGGTGAGTTCCTCGGGGGAAACCATTTTCTGGCGAAAAAATGGTTTCCCCCGAACCCCCTTCCTAAATTCGCTGACTTTGATACGCATTTTTGCAATTATTATAGAACGCTATAGTGATTAGCGGGAAGCGGTACAAAAACTATGATCCAAAAGCTGAAGCTCCCCTGCAAGGGGTTCCCACTCGGAAGTTGCAGTCCGGACAAAAGTGAAAGCCACAGAAAGTCTTGGTTTCACAAATAATTCCACTTTCCACATTTCACATTATTTCAGGTTCTGATGAATCTGCTTATAAAAAAGCCGTCAGTGCTGTTTATGTGGGGGAAAAGCGTAAGTTCGTGAGGTTTCTCTTCTATGCCGCGTTTTATCCCCACAGGCAGTTCAATATCAAACGGCTCGAATTCCTTATGTTCCATAAGGAACCGTTCTGCATTTTCGTTGTTTTCCTTCGGGTTCAGGGTACAGGTGGAATACACCAGCACTCCTCCCTTTTTAACAAGTCCTGCGCAGCTGCTCAGTATGGAATACTGTATTTCCGGCAGCTGTTCAAGCCCCAGATCGCTTTTATATCTCAGTTCCGGCTTTCTTCTTATTATGCCCAATCCTGAGCAGGGAACGTCACACAGTACCCTGTCGGCTTTTATATCAAGGTCGGGCTTTGATGCGTCACACTCGTGGGTCTTTATTATGTCCAGAGAAAGTCTCTCTGCGCCGCTGCTGACAAGCTTTAAACGGGAGCTGTACAGGTCACAGGAAATTATCCTGCCCTTGTTGTTCATAAGCTCACCGCAGGTAAAGCTCTTTCCGCCGGGAGCCGAGCATACATCCAGCACCGTCTCGTTTTCCTTTGGCGAGAGTATCCTACAGCACAACTGAGAAGCTGTATCCTGCACATGAAAAAGTCCCTCTGAAAACTGCGGTAATTCTTCCACCGCTCCTGTGCCGTATAAAATCAGACTATCCTCTGCTGTATCCGTATATTCCGCTCTGACACCCATTTTCTCTAAAGAAGCTTTAAGCTCCTGAGCATTGGTCTTTAATGTGTTCACTCTTATACAAAACGGCGGTCTGCCCTCCAGAGACTTCAATATGCCAAGTGTATTTTCATCTCCATAGCTTTTGCGCCACAGCCTGACTATCGGCTCCGGACAGGAATACTGTATTGAATAGTATTTGTTCTTGCCCTTTTTCGGGTCGGGCAGTCTTATTTCTCCTGCTCTTGCGGCAGTTCGCAAAATGCCGTTCACAAAACCCGAAGCCTTCCGACAGCCGTTTATCCTGCAAAGCTCTACGCTCTCGTTCACCGCCGCTGAGTCCCTGACTCCATCCATAAAGAAAAGCTGATACAGCCCCATCCTCAATATCACAACAGCCCTCTTATCAATTTCACCGATAGGACGCTGTGAATACACTGATATGTTATAATCCAGAAGAAGCTTCTTTTCCACAGTGCCATAGAAAAGCCCTGCGGCAAAGCTCTTGTCACGCTTCGAAAGACTGCTCTGTGACAACATATGGTCAAGTGTGATGTTTGAATAGGAGCCGTCTGTCTCCACTCGCATCAGCGCTTTGAACGCTGTCTGTCTTGATGAAGCTGTATCCGCCACTCTTTACACCTCTTCCCTGATTTTTCAGGAGAATTTAAGCTCCTCCGCGCTCACGTTATGCAGACCGTTTACAAATGCCTGCGCAGACATTTTCTTTTTGCCTTCGGGCTGAAGCTCCAGTATTTCCACTGCGCCTTCACCGCAAGCCACTATCAGGGGTGAAAGCGACAGCACCTGTCCGGCGTCTCCATTTCCCTTTGCAATGACCGTCCTGTGTATCTTTATACGTTTGTTGTTAAGCACAGCGCTTGCGCTCGGCCATGAGTTCAGTCCCCTGACTTTATTATGCACCTGCTGTGCGCTTTTTGTAAAATCTATCGCCGACATTTCCTTTGTGAGCATTGACGCATAGCAGGAAAGACTGTCGTCCTGTTTTTCTCTTTCAAGCCGACCCTCCTCTGCAAGATGCACGACCTTCGTTATCAGCTCTGCGCCAAGAAGCGAAAGCTTATCATGCAGCTCGGAGGCGGTTTCATTTTCTGATATTTCAGTCTCGGCTTTCAGAAGCATATCGCCCGTATCAAGCCCCACATCCATAAGCATTGCGGTAACACCTGTTTTTTTCCTGCCGTCCAGCACAGCCCACTGTATGGGAGCCGCACCCCTGTATTCCGGCAGCAAAGACGCATGAACATTGATACATCCGTACTTCGGCAGTTCAAGGACATCCTTCGGAAGAAGCTTTCCGTAGGCAACAACAACTATCAGCTCAGGCGCAAGACCCTTGAGTATTTCAAGAGCGGTGCCGTCCTTGAAGGTATCGGGCTGAAAAACCTGTATCCCGTACTTCTGCGCACAAACCTTTACAGGCGGCGGAGTCAATGTATAGCCCCTGCCCTTCGGCTTGTCCGGCTGAGTGAACACACCGGCAAGCTCATTGCCGTCCTTTATCAGAGCCTCAAGGCACGGTACGGCAAAATCGGGTGTTCCCATAAAAACTATCTTCATATTATCAGTCCTCTAATTCATTCGGAGCCAGCTTGCGGATAACGTGTTCCTTGAACAGTATACCGTCAAGATGGTCATTCTCATGGCATATCGCCTTTGCAAGCAAGCCGTCCGCATTTACTGTGAACTGGTCGCCGTGTCTGTTCTGCGCTACCACCGTAACATACATGGGACGTTTTGTTATGCCGTACTCACCGGGACAGGACAGACAACCCTCGCTGCCCTCCTGCACACCGCTTGTTTTGGTTATTTTCGGATTGACAAACTCTATCTTGCCGTCGCCAATATCAATGACGAACAGACGTCTGAGTATGCCCACCTGAGGTCCTGCGATACCGACACCGTCGCCGTTCACCATTGTTTCATACATATCATCAAGAAGTGCTATAAGCTTATCATCGAATTTTTCTACCGGACGGCATACCTTTCCAAGTATCGGGTCGCCCTCTTTAACTATATTTCTTATTGCCATTTCAAACAAACCCCCTCTTATTCAATGTGGAATGTGGAAAGTGGAATTACGCACTCCACTTCTATAATATGTTTTCGCTTCAGCGAAAACATACCACAACTATTCACTATTCACTATTTCTGTTCCGTCAGATAATTGTGTCGGGGTCGATATCAGGATAGGCGGTTATGCCTGTGAATTCCCGCTGTTTGCCGAAATCTGTGAGCAGCCTTGAAAGCAGTTCACGGAAACGGCGGCTGTTTTTGAACTTTATTATAAGACGGTAACGGTATTTATTGTTTATCCTTGACACAAGTGCCGGAGATGGTCCCAACACCCTCATGGGCTGGTCGCTGTATTCACTTTCGGCAAGCTGTGACAGGCTTTTTGCAAAGTAAAGGGATGCCTTTTGCACCTTTTCTTTTTCGCTGCCGATAAAGGCAACTACGCATATATCCGCAAATGGCGGATACAGCATGGAACGTCTCAGGCTTATCTCACTGCTGTAAAAGTCATTGTAGTCCTGAGCGGCTGCAAGGGCGATTATGGGATTTTCAGGCTCATAGGTCTGTATTATAGCGCGGCCTTCAAGTCCGCCTCTGCCCGAACGCCCTGCCACCTGAGTAAGAAGTGAAAACGTTCTTTCATAGCTGCGGAAATCATCACTGTGCATCATCATATCAGCGGACAGTACTCCCACAAGCGTTACATCAGGAAAATCCAGTCCCTTTGCAACCATTTGCGTACCGAGCATTATATCATACTCTCCGCGCTGAAAGGCGCTGAGCTTCTTCTCATAGGAATAACGCTGCATGGTGGAATCCGTATCAAGTCTGAGTATCCTTGCAGACGGGAATATTTCCTGAAGCTCCTGCTCTGCCTTCTGAGTCCCTGCGCCTGCATAGCGCAGCTTCGGACTGTGACACGACGGACACTCCGACGGCGCAGGTATCGAATAGCCGCAGTAATGACACATAAGCCTGTTGTTTGCGCTGTGGAACGTAAGGGATATGGAACAGTTCGGACAGGATATCACCTCACGGCAGGAACGGCACGATACGAATGTATTATGTCCGCGCCTGTTCAGAAGTATTATGGACTGATGTCCTTCATTAAGGTTATCCTCAACGGCTTCAAGCAGCACGGAGCTGAAATCAGAGGTATTGCCCTGCTGATGTTCAATATTCATATCTACAGTCACCACATGAGGAAGCTGTGCTTTACCGTATCTGCGGCTCAGTGTACACAGAGAATATCTGTGGGTACCGGCATTGTAGAAGCTTTCTATTGACGGGGTGGCAGAGGAAAGTATCATCAGGCAATTATTGTATGCGCACCTCAGCTTTGCAAGCTCCCTTGCATGAAATCTGGGAGTCGATGAGGATTTGTATGTATATTCCTGTTCCTCGTCAATTACTATAATTCCGATATTTTCAAGCGGAGCAAATATCGCTGAACGTGTTCCCACTGCGATGTTCGCCTGACCGCTCTTTACTCTTTTCCATTCCTCAAGACGTTTTGAAAGGGACAGTCCGCTGTGGAACACCGCTACCCTGTCGCCGTATCTTGCGTTGAATTTCGCAAGCAGCTGCGGCGTCAGGGCTATTTCAGGCACCATACATATAACGCCCTTATTATCCTCATTCGCCTTGTCTATGAGCTTCATAAAAACGGAAGTCTTGCCGCTGCCAGTTATTCCGTACAGCAGCGATACAGAAGCTTCGTTTTTCTGATAATCCCTGAGCAGACTGTCATACGCCTTTTGCTGCTGCGGAGTAAGAGTTATATCTCCGTTTATGGCTGCCGGCTGATGTCCCTTTTCCGGAACAGGCGGTTCAGCGTCATAATAGGCGCATATGCCCTTTTTTACAAGATTATCGACCACTGCTGCGGACACCCCTGTAAAGTAGCATATTTCCTTTCGTGAAGCATCCCCGACAGAACGAAGCACATCCATAACTTCCTTTTGTGACGGCGAATATTTTCTGCTTTCATCGTCATTTATAAGAGTCACCATTTTGACACCTGCATCAAGCAGCCGCTTCTTTACAGACTCTTCTTTTCTGAGTATGCCCTTTTTTGCAAGCTTATTCAGAAGCTCGTCATCTGCAAGTCCGAGATTTTTTATCAGCCTGTCCTGTCTTACGGGAGTCTTGCGTTCTTTGAGAAAGCATAGTATCTGTTTTTCAGTCTCCGTAAGCGTACAGGACATTCCGCCGTCAGGGTCATCCCCATTTACGGTACAGCCCTCTTCGGTAAGGCTCACCCTTTCGGAAAGCGAATAGTTATATGTTATCTTCACCGACAATCCTGTGGGAAGCATTGCGCTGCAAGCGTCAAAGTACGTACAGAAGCATCTGTCCTTCATATTGAACGCAAGCTTTATAAGCTCCTGTGACATCACAGGCTCCTTATCTATAAGCTCGCTGATACTTTTAAGTCCGGAAACATCCTCTGTCCTGTGCAGCTCCATTATCATACCCTGACGCACAGAGCCTTTGCCGAAGCTCACCATTACACGGCAGCCCGGCTTCACACATCCGCTGTACTCCTCCGGAATGATATAATCATAAAGCTTATCGAAATGATACGCGGTATTTTCAACGGCAACTCCTGCTGTAAGAAAGCTGTCAGTCATCAGTATCCGGTTCGAGGATAGCATACTTATGCTCCTTAAACTCATCAACGGCTACTAAAACGGGCTTGTCGTATACTTTAAATCTGTCGTTCTGCATATCCTCAGTTATCTCTCTTGCTCTTTTTGCGACTGCTATAGCAAGCGCATACTTGCTCACCTTTCCTGCAAAGATATCATCTACTGACGGTCTTGTATACTTCTCATACATAAAAAACATCTCCTTAGTTTAGTTGTTAGTTGTTAGTGGTTAGTGATAAGTTCATAATAATAATTCCACTTTCCACATTCCAAATTCTAATAAACTCTCTTCTGCTTTTCTTTCTTTATGGCTGCCATGACATCTGCCACACATTCTTCGAGCGGACCGTTTACTATAACATAGTCATAGTTTTTTGAAAGCTCTATCTCTTCCTTAGCACGTTCCATACGTCTGAGTATTACCTCTTCTGTTTCCGTGCCGCGTCCGCGCAGTCTCTGTTCAAGCACTTCCATAGAGGGCGGCATTATAAATATGCTCACACAATCAGGATTTTGTTCCTTTATTTTCTGACAGCCCTGAACCTCTATTTCAAGGATAACATCCTTGCCCTCGCTCATCCACTGCTGTGCCTGCTTCTTCGGCGAGCCGTAGTAATTGCCGCAGTACTGCGCATATTCAAGAAAGCCGTTCTGTTCTATCATTTCCTTGAATTTTTCCTGAGTAAGAAAATGATAGTGAACACCGTCCTCCTCGCCCGCTCTCGGGGAACGTGTTGTGGCAGACACCGATACCTCTATATTTTCGTCCTTGACAAGTTCTTTTACTACAGTTCCCTTGCCTGCTCCGGCAGGTCCTGATATCACCACAAGAAGTCCGTCATTTTTCATTGGCATTTTCCTCCTCATTGCTTGCGCTTTCATTTACACGATGGGCTACAGTTTCCGGCTGTATGGCTGACAGCACTATATGGTCACTGTCCGTTACTATCACTGCCTTTGTTTTTCTTCCGCAGGAAGCGTCTATAAGCAAGCCCTTATCTCTTGCATTCTGGACCATACGCTTTACCGGTGCGGCATCGGGACTTACTATTGCGATTATCCTCGATGACGATATCATATTTCCGTAACCGATATTGATAAGTCTCATACGCTGCCCCTTTATTCTATATTCTGTATCTGTTCTCTTATTTTTTCAATTTCCGCCTTGATATCCACTACCTTATGTGCAAGCTCCGCATCACACACCTTTGAACCTATGGTATTCGCCTCACGGTTCATCTCCTGCACGATAAAGTCAAGCTTTCTTCCCACAGGCTCGGTTCTTGTAAGCAGCTCTTCAAGCTGTGAGTAGTGACTGCGAAGTCTCACCGTCTCCTCATTTACGGCTGTCTTATCCGCAAAAACAGCGGCTTCGGTAAGTATCCTCTGCTCGTCTATGCTTGTATCCTGCAATATCTCCTTCAGCCTTTCATAAAGCTTTGCTCTGTATTCCAGTACGGTCTGCGGCGAGCGTTCTTCTATCTCTCCTACAAGCTCGATTATCCTCTGTCCATGCTCCAGAACGTCCTTTGCAAGCTTTTCGCCCTCTCTCTCCCTCATGGACATAAAGCCGTCTATTGCCTGTCTGCCGGCTTCCTTTACAAGAGCTGTCAGCTTTTCTTCGTTTTCCGGCGCCTTGCTCACCGACAGCACATCCGGATATCTTGCAACAAGCGATACCGAAATATCGTCTTTAAGCTCATAGCCTGCGCAAAGCTCCTTCAACGCCTGAACATATCCCGAAGCAAGAGAGTGGTTTATCTTGACATCAGCGGGGATATTCTCATCCGCTTCCACCGACACAAAAACATCCACCTTGCCCCTTGAGACATTCTTTGTGACAAGTTCTTTTATACCCTCCTCCAGAAAGCCGCATCCTCTGGGAAGTCTGCACTGCATCTCCAGAAACCTGTGATTAACAGCCTTTATCTCGAACACGGTCTGTCTGCCGTCGATAACGCCTTCAAACCTGCCGTATCCGGTCATACTTCTTATCATCTCTTATCCCTTCCTTTCATCCGTTATTTTCAAAGAACCCAAATCTCCGTTTTCAGGAAACGCCGGGCAAATATTTCAGCAAACATTTCTTAACAGCTTATTATACCTTATTTCTCCCCCAGTTGTCAACCGGGTGCGTGAGGAGTTACACGTCAATCTAAATTTGCAATAAATCTGTAACCGAAATTACAGCAATAAAATAGCGAATGAAATTCGCGAGGTTATTGAGATCGTACATATTGCGCTTCAAAACGGCG
>CAMHOE010000037.1 GCA_946186665.1 uncultured Clostridia bacterium
TGACCGCACTGGACAACTTAGAACACATCTGCTTTTGTCTGAACCGTCCGCGTCGCACTCCTCAGGGAGTGCTTTGGCTATTTCAGTAGACGTCTTCGGCTGCCGAGTGGAGTTACCTCCGGCACATCAGCCGCCTCCTAAAGTGGAGGCTTTGAGCTTTGAGCTTTGAGCTAATGCCAATCATTATGATAATGTTTTACATTAAATAAAATATCAAAGGAGAATTAATTATGGATTGTTTATTCTGTAAAATCATCAATGGAGAAATACCTTCAAAGAAAGTATACGAGGACGATACTGTCTATGCTTTCTATGATATCAGCCCTATGGCACCTGTTCATGTGCTTATCATCCCAAAGCTTCATATAGCTTCTGTGAATGAAGTCACCGAAGAGAACAGCGCTGTGATTGCTCATATCTATGAAGTGGCTGCTAAGCTTGCAAAGGAGCTTGGTATTGCAGAGGACGGCTACAGAGTCGTTTCCAACTGCGGAGCAAACGCTGGACAGACTGTGTTCCATCTGCATTTTCACCTTCTTGGCGGAGCAAAGCTCAGAACAGAAATGTGCTGATATCGAATAATCGGGGGTAATAAATATGAAGCGACCGCTTGCAGTTATCGGTTTTGCATATCTTGCTGCTTTAGTGGTCGCTGTATTTTTGGACGGCGAATGGTTTGTGCTTTCCATGTGCCTGTTGGTTTCAGGACTTGCGTTTTCCATGAAAGCTAAAAGGCTCAGAAGTCATAAAGCGATACCTGTGGTGCTTATTACGGGTATTATAGCCTTTAGCTCAGTGGCTGTTTATTCATCGGATATATTGGAGCCTGTGAGTAAGCTTTATGGCAAGAGTGCCGTTGTCAGCGGAGAGCTTTGCGAAATACCATACTCTCAATACGGACGATTTTATTATAAGCTCAAAGCAGACAGGATAGAAGCTGAGGATATAATAGTTACAAAAGAAACAACTATTCTTGTATCCTCTTCCGAGCTGATTGATATGGATTATTATGACAGGGCGGAGGCAACTGTTTGTTTCAGCTTTGAAAACAGCTATACGAATATTTCAAAGGGTATACTGCTAAAGGGCAGTATAGATACTGATGAGGATGTTGTAATTACTCACACTGACAGCAAGCCGCTTTATTACTATGCACTGTGCATAAGGAAGGGTATCTCAGACACGATAAGCTTTCTCTTGCCCGAAAGACAGGCAGGCTTTGTGAATGCTTTTCTTACAGGTGATAAGACAATGCTTTCATCATCGGACAGACAGTGCCTGCAAAGCGCAGGACTTTCGCATATTGTAGTTGTATCGGGACTTCATTTGTCCGTTATGACCCAGATATTCATGATTTTTCTTATGGTGCTGTCATGCGGACGGAGACGTATTTCTGCACTGTTGTGTGCAGGACTTCTTATTGTTTATATGGGAATGACGGGTTTTCCGCCCGCTGTATCAAGAGCCGGAATAATGCAGATAATATATCTTTCAGGGATAGGTCTTTTCAGACGTTCCGAACCCCTTAATTCTCTTGGTCTGTCGGTGCTTATCATAACACTGCAAAATCCCTTTTCTGCATTCGACGTAAGTCTGCTGTTGTCCTTTAGCGCTTCTCTTGGGATACTTCTTGTCTCCGGCAAAATCAACACTTTCATAAGCGAGAGGCTTCTTCCTGACAGAGAAGCTAAAATGACTGTAATTAACAAGATTTATGTACCGCTGGTCAAAGCTATGTGTTCAGTGAGTGCAGTATCGTTTTCAGCATATTTGTTTACCTTGCCAGTTATTATTATCTGTTTCAGGAAAATTACGATCTACTCAGTGCTTTCAAATCTGCTTGTCGCATTTGTGCTTCCGCTGCTGATGTTCTCGGCTGTTCTTATGCTTGGCGCGGGCTGCTGCTCATTTTTGTGGCTGCTTACGTTTCCGCTTGTAATTATTACAGGAGTCCTGGCAAATTACATATTGCTTGTCGGTGATGCTGTATCGTCTTTGCCCTTTGCGCTCATAAGGCTTTCAGCGGAATATATTCCCATATGGCTTGCAGCTGTGCTGATTTTAGCAGCGGTGCTGTATCTTTTACGCATAAGGAAATATGCTGTGCGTATTTTCTCGTTAACGGCAGCCCTGAGCTTTTTTGCAGGTAATGTGATATGGGGTGTTATGGACACAGATGTCAGAAAGCTTTATGTTCTTGATACAGGCAGCGGTATCTCTGTCCTGCTTACAAGCAATAACAAGGGAATGATCTTATCCTGCGGCGGAGATCCCGGACGCTGTTATATACTTACGGATGTACTTGAAGCTTCTCTTACGGACTATATAACCTATATGCTTTTGCCCGACAGTGACAGCAGTGTGTCGTTATATGCGGATGATATCCTGTCAGAATATGATGTGGGTTCTATAGAAATATACAATGAAGAAAGCTTCTATGAGAACGTGGACTACTACATAAAAAGAAATGACAATACAATATTCCGCACAGACTCAGACATTAAAGGCAACAAGACGGTGATTGGTGATGTTGTAATAA
This sequence comes from uncultured Clostridia bacterium, assembly GCA_946186665.1. Lineage (GTDB taxonomy): Bacteria > Bacillota > Clostridia > Oscillospirales > Acutalibacteraceae > UBA1213. The sequence goes on from CAMHOE010000037.1 coordinate 2,540, forward strand.
ACAGTATATGTACTGAAGAGCTACATGCGGTATTTGCAGATATCGGCGGCTTCAGACTATTGATATGTTACAGCGGCAGCGACTTGAGTACTCTTTGTGAGGAATATACTGATTGTGACGTCATGATAATAAACGGAAAAATAAAAAATCCGGATGCTGTATCCTGTGGCAAGCTTATAGTATCCGACAGCTTGAAGAACAACAGGCGTTACAAGAAAATACCTCAGGATGAAAATATAATAATGACATATGACGGCGGAAATATTGCCGTCAGTATATACGGAGACAGGCATTACGAATTGAGGAGGGAAAACAATTGGCTAAGCTGACAGAGCAGGATTTCAGGAAAGAGCTTACCTCAGGAAAACTGAAAAATCTTTATTTCATATATGGTGATGAAAAATACCTTGTAAAAAAATATACGGAGCTGCTCTGTACAAAGGCGGCAGGAAAGGAACCTTCGGATTTCGATTTTGTCAGACTGAACTCAGACAGCGGGTTGGAGGAGATTTTTTCTTCCTGTGAGCAGCTGCCTGTATTCTCCGAAAAGAAATGTGTTGTAGTTACGGATTATGATATCGAAGCTCTTCCCGAAAGCGATATCAAGCTTCTTGAAAGCTTCTGCAATGACATAAGCCCTGATACGATACTGATTTTTACAATGCCCACGCTTTCGTCTGAAAGCAAAAAAAGCGGCGAAAAAAAATCCGGCAAGCTGAAAAAAATAGTCAGCGCAGCAGAAAAGAACGGCACAGTTCTTGAACTCCAGAAAATGGGGGATATAGCACTTGAAAAGCAGCTGAGTATATGGGCAGAACAGAACGGCTGCAAGCTTAATTCAGGAAACGCTGCAAGGATAATATCCCTTGTGGGTACGGACATGACCGCTCTGAAAAACGAGACAGACAAGCTTTGTGCTTATGCAAACGGCAAAGAGATAACTGCGGATATGATAAAAGCACTTGTTGTCAAGAATACAGAGGTACGTATTTTTGCACTTTCGGATTGTATATCAAGGAATGACCATAACGGCGCATATACACAGCTGTATGCGTTATTCGAGCAGAACGAAAAACCGGAAATAATATTATCAGTTTTAAGCTCCGTGTTCATAGATATGTACAGAATGAGAGTTGCCTCAGAGAGCGGCAAGACGGCATCTGATGTTGCATCGGATTTCAAATACGGCAGGCGTGAATTTCTGCTGAAAAACGCCAACAACAATGCAAAGCGATATTCCACAGCGGCACTCAGAAATATACTGGATATCATATTGCAGACGGATATGCGCCTGAAAAGCACGCCGTCAGACAGGCAGATACTTCTTGAAACGCTGATATCACGTCTTATAGTCGCCGCCGCAAGGAATTAGCTTAATGGTTAGTGGTAAGTTCAAAGCCCAAAGCTCAAAGCCCAAAGCTCAGAGTTGAAGCCTCTCATGAAAGGGGAGGTGGCACAAAGTGCCGGAGGGGTCTCCACTTAGCAAATAAAGCCATAACTCCTTAAAAAACTTACTATAATTCGTTTTCGTTTTAGCGAAAACGTACCACAACTATTCACTATTCACTATTCACTATTCACCATTCACTATTCACTTTTTCCGCACGACGCGGACGGGTTTTAGTAAAGTCTATGCGTTCTGGGTCGTCCAGTGCGGTCACGCACTGCGTTCTAAGTCGTCCGGTGCGGTCACGCACTATTCATTTTTTAAACTTTGCTTCGGGAGGGTTAGCATTGATAAAAATTCAGGAAGCTGTTATTGTTGAAGGAAAGTATGATAAGATAAAGCTTTCAAATTTTATAGACGGTCTTATTATAACAACAGATGGTTTCGGAATATTCAAGAATAAGGAAAAGCAGGCGCTTATACGTCACCTTGCGGATACAAGAGGTATTCTTATAATGACAGACAGTGACGGCGCAGGCTTTGTGATAAGAAATTTTCTGAAGGGTGTTGTTCCTCAGAACAAGATAAAACACGCATATATTCCCGATATACAGGGAAAAGAAAAGCGTAAGGACAAGCCCTCAAAGGAAGGAACTCTGGGAGTGGAGGGAATACCTGAGGATATTCTCTGTAATGCTATTTCACGATCGGGAGCGCATTGTCAGCTTACAGAGGGAAGGGCAAAGGCACCTCAGGAAATAACCAAAGCTGATCTGTTCGAGTATGGTCTTACAGGTGGCGAGAACTCTTCTCAGATGCGTGACAAGCTAAAAAAGGAATTGAAGCTTCCGCATAACCTCACATCAAATTCTCTGCTTGCCATACTCAATTGCATTATGACAAAGGAAGAACTTGAAACAATAATGACAAGAATCGGGTGATAAAATGTTGAAGGTCACTTTGCCCGGTACAGGCGGTACCGTACCCATGAAAAACCGCTGGCTGTCCTCTTGTCTTTTGTCGTCAAACGGACATTCTGTACTGATCGACTGCGGCGAGGGGACCCAGATAGCACTGAAATGTGCAGAGCAAAAGGTCAAACCCATAGATACAATATGTATAACACATTTTCACGCTGACCATATCTCGGGGCTGCCGGGACTTTTGCTTACCATGAGCAACGAAGGCAGAACGGAACCAATAACCATAGCAGGGCCTGTCGGCGTAGGAAATGTTGTAAGATCTCTGTGTGTTATTGCACCGCAGCTCCCGTATAGAGTTGATTTTATAGAATACGAAAAAGGCTTGTGTTTTAAAAGCGCAGATATTATAATAAAAGCTTTTCCTCTCAGGCATAGTATACCGTGTATCGGTTACAGCTTTGAGCTTAAAAGATCAGGAAAATTTGACACTGAAAAGGCGAAGCTCAATAATGTACCTCTTCCGGCGTGGTCACGTCTGCAAAAGATGGAGGAGGTGGAATACAACGGCAGGGTCTACACTCCGAATATGGTATTGGGTGCTGAAAGAAAGGGTATCAAGGTCACTTACGCAACAGATACCCGTCCCACATCAGCTATATACGAGAATGCTTTGGATTCAGATCTTTTTATCTGTGAGGGGATGTTCGGCGACAACGACCTTCTTTCCCATGCAAAAGAAAAAAGGCATATGTTATTTTCCGAAGCCGCCTCTCTTGCAGTATCTGCAAAAGCAAAAAAGCTGTGGCTGACCCATTACAGTCCCTCACTGAAAGAACCGGAGGAATACATTCAGAATGCTCTTGATATCTTTCCCTTTACCGAATGTGGCTTTGACGGCAAAACCATCGACCTTCAATTCCCTGAGGTATGATTTCCACTCTCCTCATTTTTAACTGTTCTGTTATCATGCGAATATCTGTCCCAGTAGATTTACGATCATACAGCATATTATCCCGCATAAAGTCGGTACAATAACAGACAGTATTGTCCATTTCAGGTTTTTGGTTTCCTTGTATATGGTAATGCAGGTGGTCGAACAGGGAAAGTGCATGACAGTGAATATCAGCGCGCATATTGCTGTGATGATCGTCCAGCCGTTTGATATAAGGATATTGTGCAGCTCGGAAAGACTCTCATAATCTGTCATGCTTCCGCTTGAACTGTATATCATCAGTGCAATAGGAAAGACGATCTCGTTTGCAGGAAAACCAAGAATAAAAGCGGCAAGTATCACTCCGTCAAGACCTATCACTCCTGCAAACGGCTCCAACACAGAAGTGAATGATTCAATAAGACTGCTGCCGCCAATGCTTATATTTGCAAGCAGCCATATCAAAGCCCCTGCCGGTATTGCCACAATAACAGCTCTTGCCAAGACCTTTGCAGTTTTATCAAAAAGTGAGCGCACCAGTGTTTTTACTATCTGCGGTTTTCTGTATGGCGGCAGCTCCAGTATAAAGCTTTCTGCATTGCTTTTTGTCATAATGACAGAAAACAGCTTTGTAACTAAAAGTGATAATATGATACTTAGCGCTATTACTCCGACAAGTATCCCTGCACCGCAAAAAGACCTGAAGGGCTGGGGGACAGAACCAACTATAAATGTGGATATCAGGGCTATCATTGTTGGAAATCTTCCGTTGCATGGAGAAAAATTATTGGTCAGTACGGCAAGCTTTCGTTCACGTTCTGCTCCTATTATCCTGCATCCGGTCACTCCGCAGGCGTTGCAGCCGAAGCCCATCATCATAGTGAGAGCCTGTTTTCCGTTGGTTCCTGCTTTGCAGAAAAAACCATCAAGGTTAAAGGCGACTCTCGGCAGATAGCCCAGATCCTCAAGCAGCGTGAACAGCGGGAAGAATATCGCCATAGGCGGCAGCATTACGGAGATAACACTTGCAAGAGTGCCGTACATTCCGTCAATAATAAGTCCTGTCCAGAAACTGTCAGCACCATATTTTACAAACAGTTCCCTGAGCCATACTTCAATAATGTCAAACAGACTTTTTAACCACTCAGACGGATAGTTTGCCCCGACCATTGTGATATAGAATATCAGCATGAAAAGCAGAAGCATTATCGGAATACCTGTTTTTCCGGAGGTCAGTATTTTGTCGATTTTCCTGTCATTCTGTCTGTAGTTTTCGTTGCCGAGACTTACGCATAGCTTGTATATTCTTTCACATTCTTTGACGGTACATTCGTTTATCCTGTCGCTTATATCATTGTATCGCTCTGTCAGCGCATCAGCATTTTCAAAAGCGCTTTTCAGTTCGTCGGTACTACATATCCCGAAATGTTCAGATAAGGACTTGCGTTCCTGTCTGTCAAGAAGCATAAGTGAAAGCGCACGTTTGTCATCCCGTCCGTTAAGCTCTGCTTCAATACCCTGTGCCGCTTTTTCTATATCTTCATCATACCGGTGCTTTATCGTAAAGCATTTGCGCTTTCCGGTCACCACATCATAAACCGCCTGCATAAGCTCATCAAGTCCCTTTTTTGAACGCGCAGATACAGGCACTACAGGCATACCGAGCTGTAAAGACAACTCGTCAGTGTCAATATATATTTTCTTTTTTCTTGCCTCGTCCATCATATTAACGCACAGCACGGCTTTGTTTGTGCTTTCCGATATCCTCAGCACCAGATTAAGGTTTCTTTCAAGGCTTGTACCGTCAACCACTATTACGATACAATCGCCCCGATCATAGAGTATATGCTTTCCGGCAACCTCTTCATCAGGAGATACCGCCGTCTGAGAGTATGTGCCGGGGATATCGGTAAGTATAAACTCGCAGGAATTGAATCTACAGCTTCCCTGAGCGGCGTCAACGGTCTTGCCTGACCAGTTGCCCGTGTGGCGGTTTGACCTGGTCAGGGCGTTGAAAACCGTACTTTTGCCAACATTAGGATTACCTGCAAGCAGAATATCATATTTACCATTCACGCATTTATCAAGCAAGCTAACACCGCCTTATGATTACTTTACATTGTGAATTCATTGTATTCCGGAAACGGCAACGGTTATATTTTTTGCGTCCTTCCGGCGCAGTGCGATCAAAGCCCCCCTGAAGAAATAGGCTGTAGGATCGCCGCAGGGGCTTTTATTTACAGCGGTTATTCTTGTACCGGCTATCATTCCCAGAGCCATCAGGCGGCGTTTAAGCTCAGCCTTGTGGGGCAGAGAGCACACCAAGCCGCTTTGACCGATATCAAGCTCATCGAGCGTTATCAATGGTGATTGTTTCATATCATATCTCCATATGTTTTTGTTACCAGTATATGCGAATATCTCAGCGGCGTGAAGCTTTTAAAATTAATGAATACTGAAAACTTAAGACTTAAAAATTAATAATAGTGGTACGTTTTCTCGTGACGAAAACGCATTTATAGTAGGCGCACAGTGAACTCCAATTTACTTTGGATCCTGTATTTTAACTTATCACTATTGCAAGAAGGAGGATAATAATGCGACAGATAGAGATAGGGGAGAATGACAGTGGTCAGAGACTTGACAAGTTTCTGACAAAAAAATTCAGGAATATGCCCCAGTCCCTTATGTACAAATATATCAGGACAAAATATATCAAGCTCAACGGAAAAAGATGTGAAATATCCAGCCGGCTTAAAAAAGGTGATGTTCTCACGCTGTACATAAAAGATGAGTTTTTTGAAACAGTACAGGATGAATACGATTTTATAAAGGCTCCCATAAAGCTGGATATTATCTATGAGGATGAAAATATAATGCTGCTGAATAAGAAGCCGGGACTTCTTGTTCATCCTGATGAGACATATCATTTCGATTCACTGATAGCAAGAATACAGCATTACCTGTACGATAAGGGCGAATACGATCCGAAAAAGGAGAATTCATTTGCGCCGGCACTTGTAAACCGTATTGACAGGAACACGGGCGGAATAGTCATTGCGGCTAAAAATGCAGAGACTCTGAGAATAATGAATCAGAAGCTGAAGGACAGGGAAGTGGAGAAGCTTTATTTGTGTATTGCAGTAGGTATCCTCAAAAAAAAGGAGGGTATCCTTGTAGACTATCTTGAAAAGAACGAGAAGCAGAACCGTGTATATATTTCTAAAAAGCCCACAGAAAACAGCAAGACCATAAAAACGAAATACAAGGTACTCGCAGAGAAGAATAATTTCAGTCTTGTTGAAGTAGATCTTCTCACGGGACGTACACATCAGATAAGGGCGCATTTTGCGTATATAGGACATCCGCTGCTGGGCGACGGTAAATACGGCAAGAATGACATCAACCGCAAAATGGGCTACAAATATCAGGCGCTTTACTCATATAAGCTGACCTTCAGGTTTACGACTGACGGGGGGATCTTGCAGTATCTGAATGGTAAAAGCTTCACCGCACCTGAAGTCTGGTTCACATCATACTTTGACAAAAAAGATCGTATATAAAAAACAAGCTGCGTATCCGGACACGCAGCTTCTTTATTTATACATTTGTATCTGTAATCTATTTCATCCCTATGATCAATAATAACGGAAAAAACAGGCACAACATTTGTCGTGCCTGTAATAATCGGATCTGTAGATATATCAGTTAGTGATAGTTCTCTCAGTTTCCTTATCGAAGATGTGTATTTTCTCAACGTCAAATGCGATCTCAACAATCTCGCCTGCTTCAGCAGTAGATGAAGGATCAACACGTGCAACGCATGAAGTACCCTCGATGGTGAGGTAGAGGTATATCTCATTACCCATAAGCTCTGTGATCTCAACCTGAGCCTCGATAATGCTTTCTTCAGATCTTTCAAGGAACTCCGGCTCGTCATGAACGTCCTCAGGACGGATGCCGAGAACAACTTCTTTGCCTACGAAATGAGAGAGGATGTTCTTCTTATTCTTTGACTCAGGAAGCGGAATTGTATACTGACCGAACTGGATGCCGTAATCATCGCCTGATCTTACGATAGTAGCATCGATGAAGTTCATCTGAGGTGTGCCCATGAATCCTGCAACGAACTGGTTACAAGGTCTTTCATAGAGGTTCTGAGGAGTATCAACCTGCTGAATGAAGCCGTCCTTCATAACAACGATACGGTCAGCCATTGTCATAGCCTCTGTCTGGTCATGTGTAACGTAGATAAATGTAGTACCGAGTCTCTTATGGAGCTTTGATATCTCGGTTCTCATGGCAGTTCTGAGCTTTGCGTCAAGGTTTGAAAGCGGCTCGTCAAGAAGGAATACCTTAGGATCACGAACGATAGCACGGCCAAGTGCAACACGCTGCCTCTGACCACCGGAAAGAGCCTTAGGCTTACGCTCGAGGAGATGTGCGATATCGAGAGATCTTGCTGCTTCTTCAACACGTCTTCTTATCTCATCCGGGGGCGTTTTACGGAGCTTAAGTCCGAAAGCCATATTATCAAAAACGGTCATATGGGGATAGAGAGCGTAGTTCTGGAACACCATTGCGATATCTCTGTCCTTAGGTGAAATGTCGTTTGCAAGAACATCACCGATATGGAGCTCACCCTTTGAAATATCCTCAAGTCCTGCAATCATACGAAGAGTTGTAGATTTACCGCAGCCTGAAGGACCAACGAAAATGATAAACTCCTTATCTGCGATTTCAAGGTTGAAATCGCTTACTGCTACAACGTTTCCGTCATAGATTTTGTAAACATTTTTTAATGATACACTTGCCATAATTATCCTCCTGAGTTCGCTATATGTAAGCGGATTTGAAATCAATATTCAACACTATTACTATAACAGATTTTTTCCAAAAATGAAATACTTTTTTTTACTAAATTCTAACGCCATAGTTTATATATAATTCACATAAGACAAAAGTTAACAAAAAAAATTGTGCAGTTTGTATAGCGTTATCATCAAATTTTCTCACTATACTCACCCAAATAACTCTCTTGTACAGAAATTCAAATGACAATAATTTTTCTTTTAATTAAATATTTTTTTATTCTGCTGACAGTTTTCAACAGATATGTTGAAAAAAACACTGAATTATTAACATTATCAACACCGCAATGGCTGCTTTTGTATGCCGGAAAATGATCTGAAATTATTTAAGGAGATCCGATCTTTCCTGTATTGTAAGCTCTCTGCACTCTCCTGGTGCGAGTGACTCATCAAGCCATACTCCGCCTATACGCAGCCTTTTTAGCGCAGTTACCTCTGTGCCCACAGCGTGGAACATTTTCTTTACCTGATGGAACTTTCCTTCGCATATTTCAACAAGTCCCCTGTTTCCGCCTTTAAGTGTCAGTTCTGCCGGTAAAAAGTGAAGCTCCCCGAGAACGATACCATTTTTAAAAGCTTTGACATCATCCTCATTGAGATCTCTGTCACATTCAGCTTCATAAAGCTTGTATACATGACTTTTAGGAGATAGCATTTTATGAGCAAGCTCACCGTCGTCTGTTATCAGGATAAAGCCTGTAGTATCCTTGTCAAGCCTGCCTGCCGGAAAAAGATCCTTGCGTTTAAGCTCCTGCGGCAGAAGATCTATGACAGTCCTTGCGTGTTTATCGCTGCTTGCTGATAAAACGCCTGAGGGCTTGTTCATCATGATATATACATACTTCTGAAACTCTATCTTGTTTCCGTCTACGGTCATCACAGTTATTTCCGGATCATATTTTTCTTCAGGACGCTTTACCTGCTTTCCGTCTGCAAATATGCGTCCGGCTTTTATCATGTTTTTTATTTCGCTTCTGCTTGCGACATTCTGCGAAGAGAGAATTTTATCTATTCTTTGTAATGCCATATCATCACCACTTTTATTCTTATTTGCCGTTTGTATCTAAAACAAAAAACAGCTTCACAATAATTTATATTCTGCATATGATATTGCGGAGGGATACTGATGGAAACAATAATTTACACAGTACGCAGCGGCGATACCCTGTTTGATATCGCAAAGCGTTTTTGTACTACAGTGGGTATGATAACAAGATACAACGGTATTATCGAACCTGACCGCATATATCCGGATCAGATACTCAGGATACCCGTCTCGGAGATACCCACCAAAAGCTCCGCCTGTAAGCCGCAGTCAAGTATTGACTATATTGTCAAAAGCGGCGATACCCTGTCATCCATTTCAAGGATGCACGGCGTATCTGTTGATAGAATAGCGGAATATAACGAACTTTCCGATCCTGATGACATCAAGGCAGGACAAGTTCTGAAGATCCCGATAACACCGAACACAAAGAAGCAGTCACAGGAATACACCGTCCAAAAGGGGGATACTCTCACTTCCATCGCAGACAGATATGACACTTCGGTGCAGAAGCTTGTGCGGAAAAATAATATCTCCGACCCTGATGTTATCATAGAAGGACAGACATTGAGAGTGCCTTCACCAACAGTCTCTGATAATGCTGATATGGCTGATAATGAACGCACAGTCTATACCGTACAAGAGGGAGATACCCTGTGGCAGATAGCCCGTAAATACGGCGTGAGTGTCTCATATCTTATAAACCTCAATCGTCTTACCGACCCAGAGCGCATATATCCGGGACAGACCATTTATATAAATTAGCACCTGATTTAGTGGATAGTGTTTAGTGGATGGTGGTTAGTGGAAATTTAAACTAAACTGTAAGTTATCAATGTCTTTATATATTTGTTTTTAATCCTTAAGTCTTCAGTATTCATTTAATTATAATTCCACTTTCCACTTTCCACTTTCCACATTCCACATTTTAATAGGGTCAGGTTGCGGCGAACTGGGAATTGTAAAGATTTGTATAGAAGCCGTTTTTTGACATCAGCTCAGCGTGACTGCCTTGTTCAATAATGTCACCGTCTTTCATAACAAGTATGATATCCGCTTCTTTTATGGTAGACAGTCTGTGAGCAACTATGAAGCTTGTTCTGCCCTTCATCATGGCGTTGAAAGCCTCCTGTATTTTTATTTCAGTTCGGGTGTCAATGCTGCTTGTAGCCTCGTCAAGGATAAGCATAGGCGGGTCGCAAAGCATTACCCTTGCAATACACATCAGCTGCCGCTGTCCTTGTGAGAGGTTAGCTCCATCTTCTGTTATCAGCGTATCATAGCCCTCAGGCATACGCTGGATAAATCTGTGTATGTGAGCCTTTTTTGCCGCTTTGATTATCTCCTCATCGCTTGCATCGGGTTTTCCGTATGAGATATTATCCCTGACGCTTGCGTTGTATAGCCAGCTTTCCTGCAATACCATTCCGAAAAGCGAACGCAGCTTCTGTCGTTTCATAGAATAAATGCTTGTCCCATCAATTTTTATATCTCCGCCTGTTGCGTCATAAAAGCGCATAAGAAGATTTATAAACGTGGTTTTTCCGCAGCCTGTAGGACCTACGATTGCAACACGGCTGCCGGGTCTGATATGAAGCTCAAAGCCATTTATCAGCGGTTTATCGGGAGAATAGGAGAAGCTTACGTTTTCGATATCTATTTTTCCTTTGCACTGTGAAATATCTTTTGCATCTTCCGGATCCGGCAGCTGGTCAGGTTTATCCAGCAGTGCAAAGACCCTGTCTGCGCCTGCAAGTGCAGTTTGCAGCTGAGGTATCACGCCCGTTACCTCGTTGAAGGGCTTAGTATATTGGTTTGCATAGGTTATAAAAGCGGATATTTGTCCTATAGTCAGACTGCCGCCTATAACGCTGACCGCTCCGGTTATACATACCGCTGTTGTTACAAGACCGTTTACAAATCTTGTACTGGGGTTTGCAAGGGAAGAGTAGAATTGGGATTTTTGTCCGCACTGTCTCAGACGTTCGTTTATTTCCTCAAAGCTTTTCTGAGCCTGCTCTTCATATCCGAAAGCCTTGACAAGCTTTTGCTGTCCTACATATTCTTCGATATAAGCACTAAGCTCGCCCTGTGTTTCAGACTGTTCCCTGAACTGTCTCTGAGAAAGTCTCGTAATAAAAGCCGCAACAAACATGGAAAGCGGAGTTATTATTACCACAACAAGAGCGATGAACGGATTGAGCATAAGCATGAAAGCAAGAGTGCACAGTATCATCACAACTCCTGAAAAAAGCTGTGTAATGCCCTGTAAAAGACCGTCGCCAATGCTTTCGCTGTCATTTATCACTCTGCTGATAAGGTCGCCGTGAGGGTGAGAGTCGATATATTTCAAGGGTACGGAATTGAATTTCCTGAACACATCACTTCGTATGTCCCTGACAGTAAGATAGCTTACAGAGTTTACAAACATTCCCATCAGCCATTGGAACACCGAACAGCCCAAAATGGTTATACCTGTCATAAGCAAAAGCTGACCGATAGATGCAAAATCAACTTTGCCTTTTTCTATGGCATTGTCAATTGCATAGCCAATAAGCACAGGCGCCGTAAGATTAAGCACTACATAAAGTATTGCAAAAATCATTGCTCCTGCAATAGCCCCTCGATAGGGAGAAGCGTATTTCAATATCCTTTTGACTGTTTGTGTCCGTTTGGTTTTATCTTTTTTGGAGGTTTTCTTCTTGCTCATTTATTTTCGACCTCCTCCGCTTTAAGCTGAGACAGACATATCTCCCGATATACTTCACAATTCTGCAAAAGTTCGTTGTGTGTTCCTGAACCTGCAAGCTCTCCGCCGTCAAGCACCAGTATTTTATCCGCATAACGTATAGTACCAACTCTTTGCGATACCATAATTACAGTCATACCTTTGGTTTCTTCTCTGAGAGCCTTTCTGAGAGCCGCATCTGTTGCAAAGTCCAATGCGCTTGCGCTGTCGTCAAGAATGAGAATTTCCGGTGAACCCACCAACGCCCTTGCTATGGTAAGTCTCTGTCTCTGACCGCCGGAAAGATTTTTACCGCCTGCTGTCAGTTTTTTGTGAGTTTTTTCCGGAAGCTTCGATACGAACTCGTATGACTGGGAAATTTTCAGTGCCTTTTTTATTTCCTTATCTGTAGCATCTTTTTTGCCCCAACGCATATTATCTTCAATAGTACCGGAAAACAGCTCAGCCTTCTGCGGAACGATGCCTGTTTTTTTTCTGAGCTGCGCAAAGCTGTAGTCCTTTACATTTATACCGTCTACAAGTATCTCGCCCTCAGATACATCATAAAATCTTGGAATAAGATTTACAAGTGTACTTTTGCCGGAGCCTGTACCGCCAATAATGCCTATAGTCTGTCCTTTTTCCGCCGTAAAGCTTATTTCACGAAGTGCATGACCGCTGCCCTCATAGCAAAAAGAAACATTCCTGAATTCCAGAGAAGGAGCATTGTCATCCTGTTTGGCAGGCATGTTGTTTGTTTCAACAACAGATGGTTTTGTATCGAATACCTCATTTACTCTTGCAGCAGACGCCGAAGCATTTGTAAAGATGACCACAAGATTTGAAACAACTATCATAGCAAGCAGTATCTGTGTCATATAGTTAACAAGAGCTATTATCTGTCCGGGCATAAGCTCACCGGTAAAAACATATCCGGAGCCGAACCACACAATAGCGATTATTGCACCCTGAGCAACTATATATGTCAGCGGATTGAGCAGTGCGGAAAGTCTGCCTGCTGCAACAGCCGTATGTGCAAGCTCGTCATTGTTATCATCAAATCGAGCTTCATCCTTTTCCTGTCTGCCGAAAGCGCGTATCACTCTGTTGCCAGACAGATTTTCCCTTGATATAAGGGACACATCATCGAGCTTTTTTTGTATGCGCTTAAAAAACGGCACAGAACGGGTCATTATAACAAACAGTATCAGAGCAATCACCAGAGCCGCGCCAAAGAATATCAGAGAAAGTCTCATATCTATAGTCATTGCCATGATAAGCGCGCCTGCCACAAGAAAAGGTGCTCGTATAACGAGACGTATAAGCATAGCCACAGCAAGCTGCAATCTGTTGATATCATTAGTCATTCTTGTAATAAGTGACGGTGTACCTATCTTGTCAAGCTCCCTGTGGGAGAAAGTGTTTATATGTCTGAACATAGCGTTGCGCACTCTTGTACCAAAGCCCTGAGAAGCGATGGAAGCGGACTTCTGACACACCAGCGCAAATCCAAGTCCCAGCACACCTAAAAGTATCATAAGTGCGCCTTTTTGAAACACATAATCAAGGTCGTTATTTTTAACACCGTTGTCGATAATATCAGCGGTGATAAGAGGGATAAGCAGTTCAAATATTGCTTCGATGAGCTTACACAGCGGACCGATAACAAGCTGAAGCTTATAATGCTTTAAAAAGCGTCTTAACCTGAACATCACATCATCTCACTATCATTAAAATTCATACATCCATTCTATCCCATTTCCACCCCCTCGTCAAGGCTGCGGCGCAGAGCCTGCGCTCCCGATTCGCGGTGGCGTTCGCTTGCGCTCACTCTGATATTCAGACCGAACATTCACTGTCCGCGATTGACGGCGCAGACTTGTCAGACATTATTCCCCATCCGCCGGCGCAGGCTAAGAGCCTGCTGTTTCGGCTATTCTCTCCGGACTTATAGTTACTTCTCCTCCTCAACTTTATGCGCCTGTATATTCCAATGTACAATGTGCATTGTCAGAGGTTCCACAACAAAGCAGTAGACGTGAATATTAATAGCCAAAGTGCTCTATAAAGAGCACGACGCGGATGGTTTAATAGAAGTGTATGCGTTGTTAAGTTGTCCTGTGCGGTCACGCACCGGCGCAGGCTAAGAGCCTGCTGTTTCGGCTGTTTTATCCGGACATACAAGTTCATTTCTCTCAGTAACTTCATGCGCCTGTACTGTTTGAAGTTGTAGTTTTTATTACACTTAACTATAATTAGTTTTCGCCTTTGCGAAAACTGTTCACTATTCACTGCTCATTATTCACCATTTCCGCCGGAGTGGTTTCCACTCGGTAGTTGTAGACGTGAACATTAACAGCCAAAGTGCTTCCTTAGGAGCGTGAAGCGGACGGTTCTATTAGAAGTTGATGCGTTGTTAAGTTGTCCGGTGCGGTCACTCACAGAGCTTTTAAAGACTTTGCATGATCGTAATTGTTGATAAAATTCCACTTTCCACTTTCCACATTTCACATTTTAAGAAGGGTGATGATTTGAAGAAACGACTGTTTTTTTGGAATGGCATGATAATGTCCGGAACGGCATTGGTGATAAGATGTATCGGAATGGTATTCAGGATATTTTTATCTGACAGATTGGGCGCAGAGGGAATAGGCGTATATCAGCTGGTGCTGAGTGTTTATTTTGTTTTTGTGTCCGTTGCATCGTCCGGTGTGTCCCTTTGCACCACACGGCTTTTCGGAGAATTTTCCGCTCTTGGTCACCGTGCCAAAGCTCGATATTGTGTAGAGAAAACCGCAGCAGCAGCTTTTGTCTTTGGAAGTGCGCTGGGTGTTTGTATGTATTTTACTTCGGATGCTTCGGCGCTGTATGTGCTTGGTGAGGAACGTGCCGCAGCTGCACTCAGACTACTTGCTCCGAGTCTGCCGTTTCTTGCGGTATCAGCGTGTATCAGAGGATACTTTTGTGCAAGGAGAAAAACTGTTCAGGTCTCCGGAGAGCAGCTTCTTGAACAGCTGATAGAGATAGGTGTATTCGCATTGTTATTCAGCCTTCAAAAGCCTGCTGACCTTACGCAAGCTTGCTGCACTACAGTTATAGGTACTACAGCAGCAGAGGTGGTTTCTTTTATTTATTCCCTTTTGTGCTATAATGCAGATATCAGAGGATATTGTAAAGAAAAAGAGAAGGTGCAGGGAATGTACAGGAAAATGCTGCCTATAGCACTTCCTGTAACAGCAAACGCCTGCACAAGAAGCGGTCTTTCCGCCGCTGAGAACGCACTCGTGCCATATGGTCTGAGGCGTTTTGGAAACAGTGGTTCGCAAGCATTGGCGCAATATGGAACTGTCAGCGGAATGTCACTGCCGGTGCTTACGTTCCCATCGGTTTTTATAATCCCCTTTGCGTCTCTTGTCATTCCCGAAATTGCGGAAGCAAGGGTAAAGCATCACGAAAACGGTATAAGGCACATAACGGAAAAAATGCTCCGACTCACACTTCTGTACTCCATCCCTGTGATGATATTATTAATATTCTATGCAGTACCTTTGTGCAGAGCATTATTCGGCAGTGATGACGCAGGAAAATTTCTTGCGCTGCTTGCGCCTGTTGTACCTTTTATGTATCTTGACAGTGTTGTAGATGCAGTTCTGAAAGGTCTTGACGAGCAAACCAGTTATTTTGTTTTCAACACAATAGATTCAATCATACGGGTAGCATTGACATATATACTTCTTCCATTTTACGGCATATACGGAGTTATTGCTGTAATAACCGTCAGTGAACTGCTGAACACTCTCATGAGTATGTGGAGACTGATCAGTGTTACCAAAATTAAAATAAGCATAGGAAACGATATTGTATTGCCGCTTGTAAATATACTTCTGCCATGTCTGCTTATAAACATTGTGCCGAGATTTTCGGCTATCGAAATACTTGATACATCTGTCAGGATAACAGCTGCAATTATAGCCTATTGCTTTCTTATCATGACTTTTGCCCGCCTTGATAAGGAAGTGAAACAAAAGAAAAAAACGACAGCATAGGGGGATAGACCCCATATGCTGTCGGTGATAACAAAAAATTTGGAAAGTGGAAAGTGGAAAATGGAATGGCAACATTTTAAACCAAAAACTGACCGCTAAACACTAACCACTAATCACTAATCACTAACCACTAATTCTGATCAGAGTATTTTTCTGATCCAACCCTCCGGCGCTTCAATGCGTCCCATCTGAATACCTGTAAGAGTATCATAGAGCTTCTGAGTGATCGGACCCATTTTTTCCATGCCGCTCGGGAAGCATATTTCCTTACCGTGATCGTTGATCTTTCCAACAGGAGAGATAACAGCAGCAGTACCACAAAGACCGCACTCTGCAAAGTCCTTTACTTCATCAAAGTAAACCTCACGCTCTTCAACCTCAAGACCGAGATAATCCTTTGCAACCGTCATAAGAGAACGTCTTGTTATAGAGGGAAGAATACTGTCGGATTTCGGTGTTACTACCTTGTTGTCCTTTGTAACGAAGAGGAAGTTTGCACCGCCTGTTTCTTCAACCTTTGTTCTTGTTCCTGCATCAAGATACATATTTTCATCAAAGCCTTCTTTATGAGCTGTAACAATAGCGTGCAGACTCATAGCGTAGTTAAGACCTGCTTTTATGAAGCCTGTTCCGTGAGGAGCGGCTCTGTCAAGATCGCTTACTTTGATAACAATAGGCTTTGCGCCGCCCTTGAAGTAAGGACCTACGGGAGTTGAAAATACTCTGAACTGAAAATCATCAGCCGGCTTAACACCGATAACCTGATTGATACCAAACATATACGGGCGTATATACAGTGTCGCACCTGTTCCGTAGGGAGGAACATACGCTGCATTTGCACGAACTACCTGATCGACAGCCTCAAGAAATCTGTCCTCCGGGAATACAGGCATTTCCATTCTTCTTGCAGAATTAGCAAGACGCTCAGCGTTAAGGTCAGGACGGAAAACAACGATATCGCCCTTTTCCGTAGTGTAAGCTTTAAGACCCTCAAAAATAGTCTGAGCATACTGGAGAACGCAGGCACACTCGCTCATAGTTATCATATCGTCCTCGATAAGCGCGCCCTCGTCCCAAGCACCTTTTGTGTAATTTGAAACATAGCGCTTATCTGTCTTGATGTAGCCGAAGCCCAGACCTGACCAATCTATATTTTTCTTATCCATTTCAAAGACTTCCTTTCAAAAAAATAACATTACAGAAAAAAATTACATTTCTATTATAGTACTGTTTTTTGCGGCTGTCAATGATTTTGCAAGTTGACCTGATAAATATTTCAAATAAAAAGTTATCGGTGTACTACCACTGTCATCAGTACAAGGTCTTCATTTCCGGTATTGATAATGCTATGCTCTGAACCCTGTGGACAGATATGGCATACACCCGCTCTCAGTATTTCTTCTTTTCCGTCACATAAAGCTTTACCCGTTCCCGAAATAACAAAGTTTATATCATCTCCGGACTCCTGTCTGTGCAGTCCGATAGAACCGCCGGGATGTATTCTTGTGGGTATTATTTTACCTTTATCACAGGCAAACATCTTAGCAGACATTGTACCGGTTCCGTTATTCATTCCGGCTAATGTCACTTCTTCCTTAGAATCAAGATCTATCAGCATGATAATACTCCTGTCACTTTCTGTCTTTTTTGTTTTTGGAAGCTTTGTTCTTCGATTTATTCTTTGTCTTTTTCTTGCTGCTGTATTCTGGAGCTTCTGTAGCACTTTCTTTCTCGGCGCTTTCATTCTCAGTGTCTTCTTTCTCAGCCTTATCTTCTTTTTTGGAAGCTTCAGTTATCTTATCTGTTGTTTCGTTTTTGGTTTGTTCATCCGACTCAGAAGTATTCTTTTTATCGTCAGCTTCTTCCGCAGCTTCATCAACAGTTTCGGATTTTTTGTTCTTCGGATATTTCACTCTGATAACGATAAATGTCACCGGAAAAGCAATGATACAAGCAAATAGCAGGTAACAAGCGCACCTACCGATGAATGTATTCATCGGCTGTTGAGTAAGAACACAGTCTACCCAGATACCTGAGAAAAAACCCGAAAACAGAAGCATCAGAAGATCCAGTATTAGTATCGTCGCTGTACGCAGTGCATTGTTTCCGGTTTCATTTACGGCCAAGCCCATTTTTTTAAGTTTTCTGGTTATCAATTCAAACGTCTCGCAAACAGCGATCGCGGCGATCGTCACTATGTACGGATAAAAAATATGTTGTTTATCAAAGACATCGAAGTTTCCGTCAGAATTAAAATGAACGCCGATATCATCCGGCAGTGAATCCCATGCAAAGAACAGTCTTACTGCTGCGACTATAAAAAACAGCAGTGAAAGCACCGTCATGATAACGTGTGTCATTTTTAACATCTTACTCAATACAAACACCTCAGTTTCCTACTTTTCAAAATATCCGGAGTTACAGCCTTCTATATGTTTTCTGCTGTTGGTACTCCTGTTTATAAATGTATGATAGTACAAATCAACAGGAAATGTCAAGATGATACATTCCATATACAGTGAAATCATTTTTATCAGGCAGTTTCATGGGGAAAACCCTTTTCCAGCGGAAAAAGGGATATTCCCCATACCCCTTTCCTAAAACCGCTGAATATTACCTGCTTTGAAATGAAGGTTTACAAATATCGATATTCCTGCAATTCAGATTTTAAAAATTGATATCCGTGTTCCATATACTGGATCTGAAACGGTGCTGTATGATTTCGTGAAAACAGAAATTATATTATTCTATGACGAAATTCTTTCAGAATATCACATGATCCCCATAGCCATCAGGGTGGTGACAAATGTTGCAGCAAGTCCTAAGATGATGAGAAAGCTCCCTGAGAATATGCTTCTGTTCTTTATCGCGCGATATTTTTTCGGTTCATAAAAATGTTCCGGATCAGCCGGATCTATGAATATTTTATATTCCTTATCAAGCTTTGGTCTGGAATGAGTAACATAGTCAGTATCCTCAACTCTGTAAGTTCTGCCGTTGTAACGAAAAGTGAACACAGGCGCATATCCCTTTGCGCTTACTCCTCTGTAGCCGGGAATACTTTTGCTGTTGATACCGCTGCATACAGCATTCACGGGAACTGTACATCTTTTCATGAAGTCATTTCTGAATTTCAGCGATATGGTGATCAGCAAAAAGCCAACGGCAAAGAATGACTGTTCTGCGAGGTGTAAATGCCATTTGGTGCTCATAGCTTCGAAGGGCGCAGGAAAAAGAGTACTCAGATAGTAAAGTCCTGATACGGCAGCGGCACTGCAAGCCAAAAAGATAACAGTATTTCTGAAACACTTTTCAGGTGACGAAGCAATATATACATAAAAGCCAACCACAAGCTGCATAAACAGCGGTGCAGCTATCCATCCCTTAGAGATAAATACCGAATATACACCGATTCCAAGAGTTGCGATCAGCCATAAAATAAAAACGGCAGCTGCATAAGGGGGCTTCTTGTTTTTTGCATTGTATTTTTTTATGGTATCGCTGCTGTAACTGTTGATGTGTTTTGTTTCAGTCATTGCTTCTGACCGGAAATCATTATTGTCCATACCATATGGAGAAGAGTACATATCTCCTGAGGACTGACCGTAGTCATAAGAATAATCGTTGTTATCATAGTTGTTGTTCATGAAATACTCACCTCATATCAATTATGGTATCATTATACACTATTTTATTGGAATTTTCGATAGGAAAACCATACTTTTTCCTAGGGCTTGTTTGAAAAATCGAAACAATTGTTCAAAGTAACCAAATCATGCAG
>CAMHOE010000038.1 GCA_946186665.1 uncultured Clostridia bacterium
CGGAGCCCGTTCCCGAGCCGGAACCGATTTTCGAACTAACTCCCGAACCGGAGCCTGTTCCCGAGCCAGAGCCGATTTTCGAACTAACTCCCGAACCGGAGCCCGTTCCCGAGCCGGAACCAATTTTCGAACCAACTCCAGAACCGGAGCCCGTTCCCGAGCCGGAACCAATTTTTGAACCGACTCCCGAACCGGAACCCGTTCCTGAGTCGGAGCCAGTTTTCGAACCAACTCCAGAACCGGAGCCTGTTCCTGAGCCGGAACCGATTTTTGAACCAACTCCCGAGCCCGAACCTGTTCCTGAGCCGGAACCGATTTTTGAACCAACTCCCGAGCCCGAACCTGTTCCTGAGCCGGAACCGATTTTCGAACTGACTCCTGAACCTGAACCTGTTCCTGAGCCAATTTTCGAGCCAACTCCCGAACCTGTTCCTGAAGCCAATCAAGAAACTGAAACGGAACAAGCAAAGGAATCGATTACTTTATTTGAGCTTTCGTATGTTCCTTTTGCAATGCTCAGCAAGCTTATGGAGTTATTTGATCAGACAGACGGAATACATAATGTTTATCTGAAGGGCATGAGAGTAAATGATACGGTATATTATCTTGTAGTTGTAGACTTTGATGGAACAGCACCTTCATCATTCCAATACATTGCAGAACAAACGGGTCCTCTTTCGGAAGGTGTTCCTCTGTACTTTGTAAGCTACGACAGTGAGATAGGACGTGCAGCTTCACAAAACACCTATCCTTTTTATAAACGAAGATCCTGAAATCAAGTAGCCTCCGATAGAAACCGACCGATGCAGCTTCAGACTGCATCGGTCGGTTTTTCTTCTTCATATTTTATAAACATCAGGATAAAAACAACTGTCAGCGGTATTATGCAAAACAATATCGACAAACCACCAAACTGCATTGTCAACGGCACGCCTATAAAAGCCCCTATCAAGAAGAATATGTTTATCGCATAATATTTTAACGCATTTTTCAAATGCTTTTTGTCTCCGCTGATGTTATATTGTATAAGCAGATCGGTTCCGCTGCGCAGGTTTCCGGTACACATAGTAGTTGCACATACTATATCGTGTATTTTCCGGAAGCTCTGTACCTGTAGGGAACAAACATATGATATTACAACGTTTGCCGCCATATTCCATGTATCGAACCGCGAGTCAGATGTCGGCATAAGAGAGACTGCGACTACAGTAAACATTTCCAATGCTATCACACTTTGACGCCAGTAAAGAGGAGATTTCCTGTCGATCCTGTGCAGGACTTCCGCTGTAAGAATACCAAGTACAAAAGCTATTATAGGAATAAAATACGATAACGCCTTTATCAGATTTCCTTCTGCTAAGTTTATACCCAGAAGCACTATATTGCCCGTTTGTGCATTAGCAAAAACACCGCCCCTTGATATATATGTGTAGGCATCAAAATATCCGCCCACGACCGTCAGCAATGCACCTACAATAAATGTTTCAGACATATGTCTTTGCAGTTTTATTTTTCCCATCAAACTCACTCCGCTTTGTTTTAAAAGCTTCAAAAGCTTCTGTTTCATCATCGACAATATTGTATCACAAAACCCAATTACAATCAATGATCCCACATTTTCAGATTTGATCTTATTCTTGATTTTGCTGACACTACCGGATCAGAGCATAATAAAACAGTTATTCTGTACCGGCATAAAACCGATTGGATACTATCAGCTGATCGATTTTTGTAAGGCTATATCAAAATATGTATGCAGCAAAAATCCGCTTGAAACACTTGTTCAAGCGGAGAAATTTGTGTGTTATATTCGCTTTGATATTTTCTTCCTGATATGCTCCAGACGGTTCAGAGCTTCATAGAGAGTCTCGTTCTTTTTGGCAAAGTGCAAACGTATCAGGTAGTTTACATCCTCACGGAAAAAGCTCGAACCCGGTACTGCTCCTACTCCTACGTCCCTTGCAAGCACCTCGCAGAATTCAAGGTCGCTTTCAAAGCCAAACTCGGAAATATCAAGAAGTATATAATATGCTCCCTGCGGTACAGTATGAGTGATACCGATGTCATCAAGTCCTTTGAGGAACAGATCTCTCTTTTCGGTATATTTTGACTGCAATTCCTTATAGTATCCATCACCAAAGCGCAAACCAGTAACGGCTGCCTCCTGCAATGGAGCTGCCGCTCCTACCGTCAGAAAATCATGTACTTTCTTGGCGGTTTCTATTATTCTTTTAGGTGCAATAATATATCCCAGACGCCAACCGGTAATGGAATAGGTTTTTGACAGCGACGAGCATGAAATAGTCCTGTCCCACATTCCCGGAAGAGACGCAAAATATACGTGCTTGTATGGCTCATAAACAATATGCTCATAAACCTCATCCGTTATCACAAAGCTATCGTATTTTTCTGCAAGATCAGCAATGATTTTCAGCTCATCATAAGTGAACACCTTGCCGCAGGGATTTGAGGGATTGCAGAGTATCAGGGCTTTAGGCTTCTGTCTGAACGCAGCCTCCAGCTCCTCAGGGTCAAAGCTGAATTCCGGCGGATGAAGCGGAACATATATCGGCTCTGCTCCCGACAGGATAGTATCTGCTCCATAGTTTTCGTAAAACGGCGAAAACACTATGACCTTATCGCCGGGGTCAGTAACTGTCATCATCGCAGCCATCATAGCTTCGGTGCTGCCGCAGGTAACAACTATTTCCCCGTTTGGGTCTATAGTTCTGCCCATGAGCCTTGACTGTTTTTCAGCGAGAGCTTCACGGAAATTCTGTGCGCCCCATGTGATAGAGTACTGGTGAAAATCCTCCCTTGAAACCTCTGCAAGGCGGTCAAGCAGTTCACGTGGCGGCTCAAAGTCCGGAAAGCCCTGTGATAAATTTACTGCACCGTATTGGTTTGATATTCTCGTCATTCTGCGAATTACCGAGTCTGTAAATCCTTCTGTTCTTTTAGAAAGTGTTGGCATAGCATCTGCCTCCGTCAGAAATAGTGGCGGGTGACCCCGCAGGACAAGTGCGTGACCGCACTGGACAACTTAACAACGCATCAGCTTCTGATAGAACCATCCGCGTCGTGCTCCATAGGGAGCACTTTGGCTGTTGTTGTTTACGTCTGTAGTCTTTGGGAATAATTGCTGACCACTTCCCACTAACCACTGATCACTATAATATTATAGCTGTATCAGATGTTATAATCAAGAGTTCTTTCGTCAATAACTCGTCTTGATTTGTGCTCGGAACGTGTATCCAGTCCGCCGTCAGGATGTACTACCACTCTTGCAGGCTTTACGCCGATACGTGCTTTCAGCGCAGCTGTTACCTCTGCTGCTACCTCGTCATCCGTCTTGGGATTGTCAGAGTTCTTCTCTATCTCTACAGCATATTTGTTTGTGAAGTCCTTCTCGAAGATACGGATAAGATATTCGCCTGTAATGCCGCTCTGCTCACGTACTACCGCTTCAATATCACTCGGGAAAACGTTGACAGCTGAAACAATAAACATATCGTCTTTTCTGCCCTGAATATGTATTCTGCCGTGTGTTCTGCCGCAGGAGCATTTTTTGTTGTCTATCCAGCCGATATCGCCTGTGCGGAAACGTATAAGCGGACGAGCGTGCTTTCTCAGCGTAGTAAATACAAGCTCACCTACCTGACCCGGCTCAAGTACCTCTCCGGTATGGATATCAACAGTTTCCACAAGGATATGGTTCTCTGCGATATGAAGTCCGTCCTTTGCTTCGCACATTGCAGCGCAGGCACCGAAAATATCAGACAATCCATAGAAGTCATAGACCTCTGCACCCCAGATATCCTCAATAGCCTTTCTTGTTGCTTCAATAGAACCTCCAAGCTCACCGGCTACTATGATCTTCTTGATATTCAGATCCTTCTTAGGGTCAATGCCGCTTTTGAGTGCCTTTTCACCAAGCTGCCATGCGTAGGACGGCGATGTCCAGATAACGGTAGGCTGGTAGGTTTTAAGCACGAACAGAAGTCTCTCACTGGGCAGAGTTCCGCCCCATATGCAGAGTGCGCCAAGATTTTGTGCACCGATAACGTCAGGACCGCCTACATACAGTGAGAAGTTGAGTGCATGAACATAACGGTCATTTGGACGCATACCCACCTGCCAGAACCAACGGCTTTCCGTCTCCTGAAATTCGTCAAAGTCCTTTTTTGTGAAGGGGCTCATTGTGGGAACACCCGTTGAACCTGAGGAAGTTGAGATGAACACTACATCCTCCTCCGGAACAGCCGCTAATTCGCCTAAAAACGAACCTACGCCCTGAGTATCTCTCTGTGTTTTCTTGTTTATAAAGGGGAACTTCTGTATGTCCTTAAGTGTCTTGATGTCCTCAGGCTTTACACCTGCTTCATCAAAGGAACGCTTGTAATAGGGCGCATTGTCATAGGCAAACTTAACGATCTCCTGCAAGTCTGCAAGCTGTCTTTTTTCCAGTTCTTCACGGGGAAGAGTTTCCAGTTCCTCGTCCCAGTATTTGTTGTTGATATCTCTGCTCATCGTAAAGACTCCTTTTTCTTTTTATTCTGTCAGTTAAAGTTTTTATATATAAACTCCCATTTTGCATCACGGGATTTTTTTATTATCTCTATATCATCGTCAGTCAGATGTCTGAATCGGCTCTGCTTCCGGAGATACTCCTTAATGCTCGTAAACTCCTTTGGCTTATGGTTCAGTACAAAGCTGCCGTTTTCGTACTCGGCAAGATACCACAGACCGCAGTCCACGACTTCCTTTGCTGCTTCGACTGTTTCATCAGTCTTTATGCCCCAGCCTGTGGGACAGGGGGCTAATATGTGTATGTATTTCGTACCCTTGATATTCTTTGCCTTCTCTACCTTTCGCATAAAATCATTAAGATAACCTACACTCGCAGTAGCCGCATAAGCTATACCGTGAGCCGCAGCTATCTCAAACATATTCTTTTTGGGTCTGATATTTCCGTGTATGTTCTTTCCTGCCGGTGTTGTGGTAGTTCTGGCACCAAAGGGGGTCAGGGAGCTTTTCTGGATACCTGTATTCATATAAGCTTCATTGTCGTAACAAATGTAAAGTATATCATCATTTCTGTCTATTGCTCCCGACAGAGCCTGCAAGCCTATATCCGCTGTTCCGCCGTCTCCGGCAAAGCCTACGGCATGAAAATCCGTTATTCCCTGAGCTTTGAGCCCCGCCTGCACGCCTGTAAGCATGGAAGCTGTACCGGCAAATGTGGATATTATCGCATTATTGCCGAAGCACAGCTGGGGAAAGTTAAATCCCACCGCCGACATACATCCTGCCGGAAGTACAGCAAAGGCGTTTTCTCCAAGAACCTTTAATGCTATCCTTACAGCGAGACTGCCGCCGCAGCCTGCACATGCTTTATGTCCGTAAAAAAACTCTGTTTCGTTCAGTGTTTTAGCGTTGACTGCCACTGTCCTCACCTCCTATGCCGAGAAATTCTACTCTTGAACGTTCATCTGTCAGTTCATCAAAAATACTCTCTATCTCTTCACCGGAAATATTTTTTCCTCCAAGACCGCCTATATAATTTGAAGCCGGTATGGAAAGCCCTGCTTTTTGAAGTGCGGAATTGACATTGGTGTATACTGTTCCTTCATTTCCAAAGGAAATATCCTTTTCCAGAACCGCAATGGCTTTTGCTCTCTTTACTGCTTCTGCTATCTCCTTATTCGGGAAAGGACGAAGATAACGCAGTCTGAGAAGCCCTGCCTTTCTTCCCTGCTCCCTGAGCTTATCAACTACCTCTCTTACAAGTCCTGAGATACTGCCGAGAGTGATAAGGATATAGTCCGCGTCTTCTGTCTTATAGCTTTCTGTCAGACCCGTATAGCTTCTGCCAAAGATTTTTTCAAAACGCCGTTCGGCTTCTGCAACTGCATCACTTACATTCAATATGCCGATATGCTCCTTGTACTTGAATATCGTATTGGTGTCGGGTCCAGCGGAAAATGCAAGGTTTTTCGGACTCTCTAAAGACATCTTATTATCCGTTTGCAGGGACGGCAAAAACTCATCAGCCTGTTCCTGAGTGGGAACATCCACAACCTCATAGGTGTGAGTCAGCACAAAGCCGTCAAGGTTTGCCATAAACGGTGTGCTGACCTTCTTATGCTCCGCTATGTAAAAGCTCATAAGCGCAAGGTCCAGGGCTTCCTGTGCGTTTTCCGCATAGGCTTGTATCCATCCGCTGTCAAGCTGTGAAATGGAGTCCCTCTGGTCGCCGTAGATGTTCCATGGAAGTGCTGTTGAACGGTTGGCATTCATCATAACTATGGGGAAGCGTCCGCCTGCCGCATACGGCAGACATTCAGCCATATATAAAAGTCCCTGTGAGGATGTAGCCGTAAAGGCTCTTGCACCTACTGAGGACGCTCCCATAGCACAGGACAGAGCGGAATGTTCGCTTTCCACATGGATAAATTCTGCCTTCAGACTTCCGTCCTCCACAAATTCAGAAAGCTTCTCCACTACAATAGTCTGGGGCGTTATGGGATAAGCGGATATTACCTGAGGTCTTGCAAGCCGTACACCATAGGCAAAGGCTTCATTGCCTGATAAGAACTTCTTCGCCATTACTTTTCCGCCTCCATTTCTATAGCACCGATCTTGCATATCTTTTTACAGACACCGCAGCCTTTACAAAAATCATAATCCACAGCCACCTTGCCGTCCTTTTTGAATATCACTCCGTCCGGACAGTAAAGATAACAGTTCAGACAGCCAACGCACTTATCCGTATCTACAACAGGTCTGACATTCCGCCAGCCGGCGTTTTTTGTGACAAGGAAACCAGCTTCATAAGAGGTGGTATCAGGTATATCCTCAAAGCCTGCGGGTATTTTTTCTCTGAGATATGGCTTCATTTTCCTGCCTCCTCGTAAGCTGCCCTTATGGCGGCTATATTTTTTTCATGCAGTCTTTCAGGCATTGTCTGTTTTACAGCTTCTGTAAGCTCGTCAAGAGTAATAAGCCCCGAAACAGCCGCCAGTGCTCCTGAAAGAATGGTATTCGTAATGGGAAGTCCAAGATATTTTCCGGCTATGCTGTCACCGTCAATGGTGATGACACGTTCATCATCAACGCTTTTTTTCGTATTCAGAAGTACCCTTCCGCCGGGCTTCAGTTCATCAAATGCCTGCTCTGAAAAAAGAGTATCGTCAAGAAAAATGCTGTAATCTGCCTTTGCTATTTCGCTTCGGTTGCCGATGGGCTTTGTATCAAGCTTTGTAAAGGCTCTGATGGGTGCTCCCCTGCGCTCAGGCCCGAAGGACGGGAAAGCAAGAACGAAGGTGTTTTCTCTGAGAGAATAGGCTTCTCCTAAAAGTCTTGCGGCGGTAAAGGCTCCCTGACCTCCCCTGCCGTGCCATATGATCTCTTTCATCGTCACACCTCCGTCACTGCTTCCAGCGAAGCAGGTATTTCTGTATCCTGTTGAATATGAATGAAATAAAAACTATCACGATACCGACAACGATCAGACCGACTATCGTTCTTGTATAGTCGCCGAAATCGGAATAATTCTTTATATAATAACCCAGACCGCTTTGCGCTCCGATCATCTCTGCCGAAGTCAGCAGTACAAAGGAAACCGTAAGGCCCTGATTGCAGCCTATAAATATCTGCTGTAAAGAAGCAGGAAGGATGACCGAAAACAACATAGTGAATTTATTTACATTCAGCACCTTTGCGGAGTCTATCGTCTTTTTCTCCACATTCATCACACCGCTCATGGTGCCCGAAAGCACCGGCCAGAAGGTGGCAAGGAAAATAACAAACACCGATACTGAGCGGAATGTGGGCAGAAGCGCGATACCGTATGGTATGTATACTATCGGCGGAATTGCGCCTAAGAATTTTGAAATATATGTAGCTGCACTTCCGAGCCTTGCGCTCCAGCCAAGAAACAATCCCAGCGGAACAGCTACGACCAGTGCTAAAAGATAACCCTGTAAAATGATACCCACCGAGCTGAAAACATTGGTTATGATCTTGTCATAGTCTTCAATGAACTGCTGAAAGACCTTGCCGGGCGGCGGAAACAGTGCAGGTTTGAGAACGTTGAATTTTGCCGTTGCAAGTATCCATGCGATAAGCAGACCGTAGATGAAAGCCACGATATCCACAAACAGATTAAGACTTGCAGGCTTTTTTATTAAAGCCGAAACGATCAGTGTAAATACTTCAACGCCCACTGCAAACCATATAACATATGAAGCACAGGTATCTGTGGTCAGCTGATCCGGCAGAAGCTGTATCAGAAGCAGTACGGCAAACAGCGCATGGACTACTCTTAAATATCTGCGCAGAAATTCTGCTTTTATTTTTTTATCAGGCTTTATTGCCGGTGCGGCAACAGCATTTGTCTGTATATCCATTACAGTACGACCTCCTCGCCGCCTATCTTGCTTGCAATGTCGCTGTAGAACAATGCAAGCAGTTCATTCCTGAATTTGTTGTATTCCCTTGTCTGTACCAGTTCCTTCCGGTTCCTCGGACGGTCAAAGGGAACGGATATCTCCCGATAGACACGTCCGGGATTTGCTGTCATCATGACTATCTTGTCCGAAAGAAATATGGCTTCGTCTATATCATGGGTAACAAAAACTACGGTTTTTCTTGCGCTGCTGCCGTCGCCCTCCCAGAGCTTCAGCAGCAGCTCCTGTAATATAGTGCGGTTCTTTGCGTCAATAGCACCGAACGGCTCATCCATCAGAAGTATCTCCGTGTCCATCGCAAGAGCACGCGCAATTGCAACACGCTGCTGCATACCGCCGGAAAGCTGGGACGGGTATTTGTTCTTGAAATCCTCAAGTCCTACCTTTTCCAGAAACTCATCTGCGACCTTCAGTCTTTCGGCTCTGCCGGCAGACTTGTTCACCTGCTTTATTCCGAATGCTACATTCTTTCTTGCGGTCATCCAGGGAAACAGTGAATAGTGCTGGAATACAACTCCGCGGTCTGTGCCTGTTCCCGTAACAGGCTCGCCGTTTATCAGTATTTCGCCGTCTGTCGGGGTATTGATACCCTCAAGAATACTCAGCAGCGTGCTTTTGCCGCAGCCGCTTGAGCCTATCACACTGACAAACTCGCCCTCTTCTATAGAAAAGCTGACATTTTTAAGTGCCGTAAAGCTCTTCTTTTTTTCTGTATAGTCCACCGTTAAATTTCTGATCTCTATTTTACTCATATACATTCATCTCTGCTTCTGACCGGAGATTTTCCGGGATTATTCAAATTCATCAAAGTGCTTTTGCAGTTCCTCGTATACCTTGTCATCAGGATTTTCTTCAATAAGACTTGCAAGCGCATCCTTGTATATATCTGTATTGAAAAGCTTGTCGATGTCATAATCTTCTGTATAACCAAGCTCTACTATGGAGTCCTTCAATGCAACAGTACCCTGTTTGTCCGGATCCGGAACGGATGTACCATAGCCGCCGTAGATCTCTGTATTTATAAGCTCTTCATCTATATCTATATATTTCTTGACATCCTTTACGGTCTGTTCCTTGTTCTCCTGAGTAAACTTATATGCCTTTATAAGCGCTCTTTCAAAAGCCTTATAGGAATTCGGATATTTGCTCAGGGACTCGGTAACTGCGACCTGACGGCAGCAGGGCTGATTCTTTAAAAGCTCTTCTTCCGAGCAGCGGTATACTATCTTATAGCCCTGACTTTCCGCAAGTGATGTATATGGCGAGTAAGCGGAGGCTGCGTCTATCGTATCATTCTGGAGGGCATTATAAGCGTCCTTCTGGCTGTCAAAGTAAACAATATTTACTTTATCTTCGCCCTCTCCTATCTCTATTCCCTTATCCTTGAGAAGTATCTGAAGCTCAGCGTCCTGCACGCTGTTCTTTACAGAAGCAACGTTTCTGCCCTTGAGTATTGAAACATCCCAGTCGGAAAGTCCCTCAACAAACTCCGGCTTTATAACATAACCGTGACCGTTTGTCATCTCACCGCCGAATATTGTCAGATCATGTCCCTGACTCTGGAAGGTAAGTGACGGAACAGAACCGATAAAAGCAACATCAAGCTTATCTGATTCAAGACCTGTTGAAAGCTCCGCAGCGGAGGAAAACAATGTAAGAGTAACATCCAGTCCCTCTTCCTCAAAGAATCCCTCTTCCTTTGCCACAAAGCCTAAAAGGTGTGCGGTGGAGTTAAGGTATCCCAAATTGAAGCTTGTCTTTTCAAGAGCGGCTTTTTCTGTTGAGTCGCCGGAAGCGGCAGAAGAAGAAGCTTTTGTATCGCTTTTTGACGAAGTATCGTCAGTCGAAGCATTGTTGCAGCCTGCAAGGGCTGACACGGTAAGAACGGCTGCAAGAAGAGCCGCAGTGATTTTTCTGTTCATAATATCTTTCCTTTCTTCACTTATATATCTGTAGGATTTCTTGTATCAGTTTTTGTTATTATGTTGCTGAGGTATTTGCTAAGATTTTTGTCAGGATGTTTGTTTTATTCGCCGCCGCAGCAATCAGGGATATCTGAGCTTTCAAAACTCTCAGTGTTTGCCTCAGACTCTTTATTCTTACAGCAGTCGTGGGTGTCATCATCGCTTGTTTCTTTACTGTGACAACAGCTTTTTTCTTCGTCCTCCTGATGAGCCGAAGCTTCAGCGGAAGCGGCAGAGCTGGTTTCACTGCCCGACTGAGTGTTCAGGGCAGTATCGGTACATCCTGCAAGGGCTGTCACACTAAGGACAGCAGCGATAAGAAGCACCATTGTTTTGACTTTCATAATGTTTTCCTTCCTTTTTGTTTTTGCAATAAAAAAGGAAGTCATCAGCTGACTTCCCGTGTGAAATGCAGAACAAGCCTATCACATTCGGAAAGCACAGCACGCCTTAACACAGAAAAATGCTCTCTGCGTCATACACATACAAGTATAAGTACACATTGTTTTTGCAGCTGTGATCGTCATGGCGTTTACTCCTTTCCCTTTCGTTGAGTCTATTATATCATTCATTTTCGAATTTGTCTAATATCCTATAGGTATTATGGGTAATAAGTAAAACCTATAACTCGGCAAATCTAAAAGCTCAACGCTCTAAGCCCAAAGCTCAAAGCCCAAAGCTCAAAGTCAAAGCTCAAAGTCAAAGTCAAAGCATGAATATCGGAACATTCCTTTAACAATATAATGTATGTTTTTTCTTTGCTGTCCTTTGGCTGATCCGGAAACTGTCAATCTCATCAGGATATTTTCCATTGTCAGGCAGTCCTTTCAGCCGCTTCAGAATTTTAATTTTCGTCAGAGTCTTATTTTATATCATGTGTCAGAAAACAATGAAGATCTCAAATCTGTTTCTTTGATAATCAGTAATAGGTTTATCTTATAAAAATATATACATCAAAAGACTTGACAAAACAATTCGGGTGTGCGATAATACCTTATAGCTAAAACCTATGATTTGCATAGGTAAACTATATTATTAAACAAGGAAAGATATGTATGTATATCAAGCTCCCTCGAAAGCGATGTTGACGCTGTACAAGGAAAGATGATCATAACACCCGACAATACTTTTCAGTATAGGGGTTCTGTTGAAAGAGGTAATTGAAATGAAGATACGCAGCAATATACAGTTTAATACTGTTCCGGCTGAAAGCAATGCTTTTGCTTCCGGCAGATCTGCTGCGCTCGTTTGCTGCTGTATGTGTTGTATTCACACAGACGGCTTACGAATGTGTTTTATCTGACCGTAAAACAGTTTTGTAAACGCCGTCTGTCTGCGCCATAAGCAGTACAGGCGGCGTTTTCTATAGGAAGGAGAAAATTATGATAACAGCACAGGAAAGCATCACGGCAAAGCTTTGCTCATTTGCACGTGCCTATCATTCCAATACAGGGAGAAAAAAGATATTTGATGACTACCTTGCTTATGACATGATGGGCAAGGAAGAATATGAAGAAATCGGACAGCTGATACAGAATGATTTTGAGCTTCGGGAACCTGATAATAATTTTAATCCTGACCCGAAGCTGATATCCCACAGACTCAGAAGGTATATCGCGCCAATACCGCTGTCACGTATTGCATTCGCAGAGGGAAAGCTCAGAGAGTTTGCAGTGAAGTATAAAAAATGTCAGTATGTTATCTGCGGTGCCGGAATGGATACCTTTGCGTTCCGCAACGATGATCCGGAAATAAAGGTGTTTGAGCTTGATCATCCGGATACGGGCAGATACAAGCGTGAAAGAATAAGAGATCTTGAATGGAACATCCCTGAAAATCTTACATTTGTGCCCATAGATTTTTCTAAGGATGATATGGTGCAGGTGCTGCTTGATTCAGGCTTTGATCCCGCACTTCCGTCGTTTTTTGCCATTCTGGGAGTTTCTTATTATCTTACCCTTCCTGTTTTTGAACAGACCGTAAGTAAGATAGGAGAACTGTGTCAGGCACCGTCAAAGATAGTGTTTGATTATCCGGATGAAACGACACTGAAAACTGAAAACAACGAACGTGTACATACCCTTGCGGATATCACCGAAAGGCTTGGTGAAAGGATGATGCACGGTTATTCGTGCCTTGAGATACATACAGTCCTTGAACGTCACGGTTTCAGCATTGAAGAGCATGAAACACCCCGTATGATACAGCAGCGTTATTTTGCAGACAGGGACGACGACATCACGGCATTTGAAAACATACATTTTGTTCTGGCTTATAAAGGAGAGGAAAGACAATGAATGAAAATCTGACATCAGAATTTGCAGCAAAGGAACATCCCGATAATGAATTGATACCAAGTTTTTCAGTCGATCACAGAAACATTGTTCCCGGTATTTTTACGAGCCGTAAAGATAAAGCAGGCAGCAGCATTATAACGACCTACGATATAAGAGTTACAAGACCTAACAGAGAGCCTGCTATTGATGCAGCAGCTATGCACTCTTTGGAACATATCATAGCAACCTTCCTGCGAAATGATCCGCAGTGGAAGGAAGAGGTTATCTATTGGGGACCGATGGGCTGTCTTACTGGCTTTTATCTTATTCTTAAAGGAAGCCGCACTCCCCGTGAGATCTATGAACTGATCCTTAAGGCTTTCAGAGAGGTTGACCATGTGCAGAGCGTACCCGGAACTTCGCCCGAAAACTGCGGTCATTATCTTATGCACAATCTTGAAATGGCAAAATGGTATGCGTCGGGATTTGCAGACTATCTTGAGGCTAATCACGACAGTGATGAGATCTTCAATTATCCGAAAACCAAGCGTCTTATAACAGACGACGGACAGCAATTCTTTGATTCATAAATACAAGGAAACCTTCAACAAGAAACATTAAAGGAGTAATAATTATGTCAGATTATAAAAGAATAGAATCAGCCCTTATACATGGGGGTATTTACGGAGACGAATACACAAAGGCTGTGAATGTGCCGATATATCAGACCTCGACCTATGAGCAGAGCGGTATAGGTGAAACACCGGAGTGGGAATATTCACGAACAGGAAATCCCACACGAGCAGCTCTGGAAGCGCTTATTGCGGAGCTTGAGGGCGGAAAGTCAGGCTTTGCCTTTGCTTCCGGTATGGCAGCAATAACGGCAGTGCTCAGTCTTTTCAACACAGGCGACCGTATCCTCATTTCAAGTAATGTTTACGGCGGCACCTTCCGTGTGCTTGATAAGGTGTTCAGTCATTTTGGTATAGGATATTCCATTGAGGATACTACAGATATAGAGGGTCTGGAAAGCAGGATAACAGATGATGTAAAGGCTATATTAGTGGAGAGTCCGGCAAATCCCCTTCTTACCGTTACCGACCTGAGAGCGGTCGCGGGTCTTGCCGCAAAGCACGGTATTCTTTCAATTGTGGATAATACCTTCATGACGCCATATCTTCAAAGACCTCTGGAGCTTGGTGCTGATATTGTCATTCACAGTGCGACAAAATATCTTGGCGGTCACAGTGATGTTGTGGCTGGTTTAGTTGTTGTGAATGATGACAAGCTTGCAGAACGCCTTGCATTTATACAGAATTCTACAGGCGGTGTACTGGGTCCCTTTGACAGCTTTTTGCTTATCAGGGGTATAAAGACTCTTGGGGT
Source organism: uncultured Clostridia bacterium (assembly GCA_946186665.1). Classification (GTDB taxonomy): domain Bacteria; phylum Bacillota; class Clostridia; order Oscillospirales; family Acutalibacteraceae; genus UBA1213. The sequence continues at coordinate 14,098 of CAMHOE010000038.1, forward strand.
GCGTCTTGACCGTCATGTGGAAAATGCTGAAAAAGCGGCAAAGTTCCTCAGTGAACATAAGGCTGTAAAGAATGTTTATTATCCCGGTCTGCCGGACTCACAGGGCTATGAGATAAATAAGGGACAGGCTAAAAACGGTGGTGCTATGATATCCTTTGAGCTTTACCCGAATTATAATATCAGGAAATTCTTCAAGTCCCTGAGACTTGTTGCCCTTGCGGAGAGTCTTGGAGGTGTGGAGAGTCTTGTGTGCCATCCTGCCAGCATGACTCACGCTTCCATTCCTTATGAGGTGCGTCAGAGGGTGGGTATCACAGACGGTCTGATACGTCTGTCCATTGGCATTGAGAGCATTGATGATATCCTTGATGATCTGGCTCAGGCTATTGCGGAGAGTGAGGAATAACTATGGCGCTTTATGATGATATGCAGCAGCTGATAGGAAACACTCCGCTTATCAGACTCAGACACACAAAGCTTCCGCAGGGCGAAAAGGATGTAAGGCTGTATGCGAAGTTAGAGCTTTACAATCCCTCCGGCAGTGTCAAGGACAGGGTCGGAAAATACATGATAGAGGATGCCGAAAAGCGCGGCATCCTAAAAAGGGGCAGCGTCATTGTAGAAGCCACCGCAGGCAATACAGGTCTTGGCATAGCCTTTGCAGCCCTGAACAAGGGCTATCGGATAATCTTTGTTGTTCCCACAAAGTTCTCTCAGGAGAAGCAGACCCTCATGAAGGCTCTGGGCGCAGAGATTATAAATACTCCCCGTGAGGAAGGTATGCTGGGAGCATGGAAAAAGGCTGAGGAGATACGAAAGTCCATTCCCGGTGCTGTGACTCTGGAGCAGTTCAAGAACCCGTCAAATCCCCTTGCACATTACGAAACTACCGGAAAAGAAATATATGACGACCTTGAAGGCAATATCGACTATCTTGTTGCAGGAGCAGGCAGCGGCGGTACATTTTCCGGTGTTGTAAAATATCTTAAGGAGAAAAACAGCAATATCACAGGTGTACTTGCTGACCCTGTTGGTTCAACTATGGGCGGCGGAGAACACGGTGATTATGATATTGAGGGCATAGGCAACGACTTTATTGCGGAAACAATGGATATGACTCTTGTAGATAAAGTTATAAAAATAACAGATGACGAAGCCTTTCACGGCGCAAGGGAGCTTGCAAAAAACGAAGGAATATTTGCCGGTTCCTCATCGGGTGCGGCACTTGCGGCGGCTAAGAAGCTTATCGCACAGGGGGCAAGTGGAAATATCGTTATCATTCTGCCCGACAGGGGCGACAGATATTTCAGCAAAAAACTATATGAATAGGGCGATACTATGACATTACAACAGATACATTATGCGATTACAATATCGGAACAGGGGTCGTTCAATAAAGCCAGCGAGGTACTGTATATTTCTCAGCCGGCTCTGACAGAGGCTGTGAGGGAGCTTGAAAAGGAGCTTGGCATATCCATTTTTCACCGGAGCGGCAGAGGGGCGACGCTGACTATTGACGGAGCGGAGTTTATTTCTCATGCGCGGGAGCTTTACCATCAGTATGAGACAATAGTGGATAAGTACGTCGGACAGGGCAAGGTAAAAAAGAAATTTGCAGTTTCCACCCAGCACTATTCCTTTGCGGTAAAAAGCTTTGTGGAGCTTGTAAAGCAGCTGAGTACAGATGAATACGAATTTGCAATAAGAGAAGTACGCACACAAAAAGTTATTGATGACGTTACTGATCTGAAAAGCGAAATAGGCATCATGTATCTCAGCGACTTTAATTCGCCTCTGCTTACAAAGCTTCTGCGGACGAACAACCTTGTTTTCAATGAGCTTATCACCTGTGACGCATATGTGTATCTGTGGAAGGGACATCCTCTTGCAGGCAAAAAAAGTATAAAATTCGAGGAGCTTATAGAATACCCCAGTCTGTCTTTTGAACAGGGGGGAAGCGGCTCAATGTATTTTGACGAAGAGATACTGAGCAATAATCAATACCCCCGTACCATCAAGGCTACAGACCGTGCTACTATGCTGAACCTTATGGTGGGACTCAACGGCTATACACTCTGCTCCGGCATAATATGCGAGGAGCTTAACGGCGGTGACTACATCGCTGTTCCATTTGAAGCCGACAGCGCACATCCCGGAAGTAAAATGCGGATAGGCTATATCACGAAAAAGAATATCCGTCTCAGCCGGGTGGGAGAGCTTTATATTGAAGAATTAAAAAAATATCTTGGAGTATAATATGGAGATAATAGACTTTCACGCACATATCTATCCTGACAAAATAGCAGAAAAAGCAACGCAGGCTACCGGTGATTTTTACGATATTGCTCCTGCGCACAACGGCACATCAGAAGAGCTTCTGTCAGCAGGCAAAAGAGCAGGCATTTCACGCTTTGTTCTTTTGCCTGTTGCAACAAGACCCGATCAGGTACGGCATATCAATATGTTTATCCGTGATGAAGTTAAAGCGCATGATGAATTTTACGGCTTCGGTACGATACATCCTGAATGTGAAAACAAGCAGGATGAAACAGAATTCATTCTTAGCTCAGGTCTTAAGGGCATAAAGCTTCATCCGGATACCCAACACTTCAACACGGATGACAAACGTCTGTATGAGGTGTTTGACATGATACAGGGAAAGCTTCCCGTGCTTGTTCACTGCGGCGACAAACGCTTTGACTTTTCGCACCCCCGCCGTCTGAAAAAAGTCCTTGAAGATTTTCCGCATTTACAGGTCATTGCCGCTCATCTGGGGGGCTGGTCATTATTTGATGAAGCCTTTGAAATACTGAAGGATACGGACTGCTTTCTGGATATTTCCAGCACAATGATGTTCCTGCCACCTGAGCAGGTAGAGTATTACATACACGGCTATGGTACAGACAGAATACTGTTTGGCACCGACTTCCCGTTGTGGGATCCTGAGTCAGAAGTCCGTTCATTCAGACATCTCCATCTTACAGACGAAGAGTTTGAGAAGATCGCATATATAAACGGGATGAGAATTCTGAAACGTACTGAATAGATCAATATCAGAAAACGGGTATAATTATCCCTTCAGACGGATATTGGTTTCAAGTACTGCCAATAATTTTTCTCACTGCAAAAGCAACGGCTGCCCTCTGTGTCATAGGAGAGCAGCCGTTTGTGTTATTTATCACAGATAAATATCATAGCAAGTGAGACTTCAAGTCCCAGATAATAAAATGTTAAGGTTTGTAGCTAATCCAACATTCGTCTTTAAAAATTTCTAATTTATCCCATTCAGGCTTTCCGATGTTGCGTCCTTTTACACGAATTGGCAGGAAAGCATCATGCTGACAATATGGCAACGGGTCATCAATGTCAATCCATCCTCGTTCATCAATCTGATCATTCCACTCATCGTATAGATCATTCAAATCTGTATAGTATAGATCAAATGAGCATTGGACAGCATCCAAGCTACAATATTCAAAGAGATAAATTTCCTCTGGTTCAATCTGATAAAGCATTATTTTATAAATAGAGTCTTTTTTATTACACTGCAATGGTTTTTTCAGATAAGCATATTTTCTCATTTTTAATACCTCAATACTGACGGCAAGAATCCGAAATACTTATGTAGTTCAATCATCAAGCTTCCGAAACTCATCAAGGCGAAGCTCTCTCTCTTTAATTCTTCTTCTGTCGGCAGATAGGTATAATATTTTGACGCAAATATCTGGTCGTTATCCTCCGGCAGAGTGTATTTTACGATAGCATCATTCTTTTCTGCACAAAGCACTATACCGATAGGCGGTTTATCTCCCTCATTCATCAATTCCCTTGTGTAGTAATTGACATACATCTGCATCTGTCCCAAGTCCTGATGGGTGAGTGTGCCTGTTTTAAGGTCAAAAAGAACAAAGCATTTCAGAATATAATTGTAAAAAACAAGGTCAATGAAAAAGTCCTGTCCGTCAACCGTAAATCTTTTCTGTCTTGCAACAAATGAAAAACCTCGTTCGAGTTCAAGCAGAAACTCCTGCAAATGTTCAAGCAATGCCTGTTCAATATCACTTTCATAAACATGTGTGTCAGGTTTGATCTGCAAAAATTCCATCACATAAGGATCTTTTATTGCTTTTTCGTATTCCGGTTCAGGCTCAGTGGTCTGAATTTCCGCCGCAACGGTTTCTTTATCACGGCTTGCAAGCAGTCTTTAATAATACATCGTGTGTGTATCTGTCTTTCAAGCTGCCGGACGCTCCATGCAGATTTTGCACATTCCTCTGTATAGAATTCACGGGCAGTTTTATCCGGAATTCGCATAAGCACACGGTAATGCGACCAGCTCAATTCGGCACACAGTGTGTGCCGTTTTGGAAACATAAGATAGAATTATCTCATATTTCGGAGGTTTCTTACAGTATAACCTTTACCAAATTCAGATGTTAATTTGTCAGAGAGAAAATTCAGCAGATTTTTACCGTACTCGGCTCTGTCATTTTCACCGCAAGCCTTGTATATCTGTTCTCCGATTTCCCAATAAGCATTGACCATTGCCGAGTTTACGGCAGAATATACCTTGCCCTGAGCAGCAATAACACTGTTTCTGATCGAACGATATGTTTCCTGTTGGTTATTATCAAATACTTCTATTTTATTTCATTTTGGTTCACCCATTATCGCATATTTCTACCATTGATTATAGCATAGAAAAGCCTGAAAATCCATCTTTGCTTTGAATTCCAGAAAAAGGACTGCCGAAGCAGTCCGGAAAAATTCATTTATGCAGCTTTATCATAATCCATAATAAAAATTTTACTTGCGATTTTTTGTGCAGTGTCAAGGATATTTTCAATCTTTTCCATCACGGAAGCAGAATATACTACCTCTCCGCATTGACCACACTTAAAGCAAGGAACATTTTCAATAATAACATAACAATCTTTTAATTCTGCAAAGTATGTGCTTTTACTTTTTTCCATTGAATCGGCTTTGCATAACAAACATTTCATTATGAATTCTCCTTTCTTGTTTTTAAGTCGTCGTTCCATTTATTCAAATCGGGATAGTATGCTGTAATAATGCGGCTTGCTGTCCCTTCATCACTCATACAAACGTGAATATAATTGTCATGTCTGTCGTTTCCAAGAATAAGACAACTGGGGAACGGATAATCATCGGGATATTGTTCTATTATTTTGCCTGAATATACAGCATTTCTGATATCGGATATTCTTATTCCTCTTTGACGAAACCGCTCTGCTGCATGTTCTGTAACAAACACAGTATCATCATCAAAATATGATCTCAACTTTTCAATATCTATCAACTACAATAACCTCCCAAAAGCTTAGGGCTTTGTTGGTTATATTATAACATGTAATTTTTGAAAAATCCATAGAATTTCAGTATCTCCGATAGATAATCTTTTCTATCGTTTGTACTTTTCAGATGTCTGTACTTCTGTCTGAACTTTTTGCAGCACTGATATACTTGTGAAAAAAATATGCGACCTTCAAACTCTGAAAGCCGCATAAACACTATATTTTTGTGGAGCTGATAACCAGATTTGAACTGGTGACCTCATCCTTACCAAAAAAGAGGACTTTTTTGAGGTTTATCAGCAATCAGCAAGAGTTGTTTTATGGATTGATCCTTATGGCATCCCTGACTGTTTGTCCTGCTCTGCGAATGGAGTCGGGATTTGCGTGGGTGTACATACGAAGTGTTACTGATGAATCAGAATGTCCGAGTCTTGCACTTACAGAAGCTACATCTGCTCCGCTTGTAATGGCTACGCTTGCTGATGTATGTCGGAGCAAATGCGGATGAAAGTTGGGGATGCTATTCCTCTTGCCAAACTTTTTGAAATACTTTGTCGGACTGTGAGGGTGTATAGGCTCTGATGACCTTTTCTGAGTAAAAACCCATTCTGACGGACAAGCTCTTTTCTGAGTATCATAGAGCTTTCTGAGCAGAAGCAGGCTTTCCTCTCCGATGTCAACAACTCGTTCTTTGCCATTTTTAGTTGGCTCAACATATACACCTTTATCTTTGGTGTATTGAAGATTTCTTCTGATGATAATTGTGCTTTCAATCCAATTTATATCCTGCCACTGAAGTCCGCACAATTCACCTCTGCGGCAGCCTGTATCAGCACAAAGCATAATGTAAGTCTGCCATTTAAGAGAAACCTTTTTAAGACAAGAAAGGCAATAACGAAGCTGTTCAACTGTCAATGCTTTCTGAGCTTCTGATGTACTGCTCTCTGTTCTCGGACATATTGGTCGCTGTACTCGTTCCATTGGTTTTGTTTCAATAGTGCAGTCAAAATATGCCATTTTGAAAATGCCATTCAGAATGTTGTACAGCTTGATCGTTGAGCCGAAAGAATAACCTTCTCTTTGGAAATCGACAAGAAGTCTGCTCAGCACAGGTGGCTTTACATCTTCCAAACAACAATCACCAATAACAGGAAGAATGTGCTTATCCAAAAACATCTGATAGGTATATCTTGTGTTTTCGCTGATCGTCATTTCTTTTATCGGCATAAAGGTTTCGACTGCATACTGCCTGACTGTCACCTGATCTGTATCACCAATAAACGGAGCCGAAATCGGTGTTTTCTTTTTGGCGATGCTTTCAGACTGCTCTGCTTTGCACTGGCTTTCAAACTCAAATGCTGCCTGTTTCAGTTTTCTCTGAACGGTTTTCTCGCTCCACTTTTCAGAGGGATACCAAGTCTTTGAAAACGGTTTTTCTCCGTGTCCTCTTGATACAGTGATGCGAAAACAGCGTTTCCCCTTTTTGTCGTACATTTCTTTTGTACTTGCCATTGTTAAGTATTACTTCCTTTCTTTCCTGCCTGTCCTTTGGACAGGCAGTTGCTTTACGATTATGTATTGTACACACCTTTTAATCTATTGTCAATATGCACAAACAAAGTTCCATTTTCAGTACCAAAGTTATAAAATATGTGCATTTTAACTATTGAAGTGATACTTAGAAACGAAGAAAAAATCATTGAAAATTTCAATTTCTCCTCAAGCTGATGAGGTATGGACTGCCATCCGGCTGATCCTATCCCATTTGCTTGAGGAGTTTTTTTGTTTTATATGATGTTATATTATCTACTGTAGCTCCCTGAGTGAGCTAAGAATTCGGTCTGCCAACCAGCAGCCATTCTTGGCTTGCTCAGGGAGCTTTTTTGTTTTTGTACCATTGGATAATCAGCCGTTCTTTCAGTCGGCTTTTTATTATATAAATTTT